>DASYUK010000466.1:0-25926 GCA_036001325.1 Thermoanaerobaculia bacterium | reverse complement strand
CGCTCAAGGACGGCTGGGGCAACCCCCTCAAGTTCATGGCTGACACGTCCTTCGGCAGCACCGTTCCGGCTCAGGCGTACCTGATCTGGTCGGCGGCGAAGGACGGCAACTCGGCTGGAGGAACTGTTGGGTTTGAGACGGGCCCGAACGGCGGCGCTACCACGGCCTTCAACAATGACATCATCTACGGCAACGGTAGCTTCCTGCAGTATCCGGAAGGCGTACAGTCGCAGTAATCGCCCTCACTCGGCAAACGAACAATGAGACGGGCGCCGCAGGCGCCCGTCTTTTTAGGTGGATCATGCGCAAAACGCACAGAGGATTCACGCTGATCGAGCTACTCATCGTAGTGGCGATCATCGGTATCCTGGCCGCCATCGCCATTCCGAACCTGCTCACCGCCTTACAGCGGGCCAAGCAGAAGAGGACGATGGCTGACATGCGCTCGATCGCCACATCATGGGAAGCGCGGGCGACGGATGTGAATCGCTACAACGCCGCCGGCGCGCTGAGCATCCTCTCCATCTGCACGAAAGACATCACTGTTGCGAGTCTCTCCGGCGCCCTGATTCCGACGTACATCAAGCTCCTTCCATCCCTCGACGGATGGGGAAACAGGATGCGCTTCAGGGGGGAATTCACGTTCGCCGATATCACAGCGTCGTCGGATTACGTCATCTGGTCGGCTGGCAGGAATGGCAACTCGGCCGGCGGCGGCTTTGACGCGACGGCCGCCTCGCTGGGAGGCACCACGACGAACTTCAACTGCGACGTCATTTTTTCGAACGGCGTTTTCGTTCAGTACCCGGAAGGCGCCCAGACGCAGTGAGCGGAAGCCGGCGTGAGCCGTCTCTGCTTTACGCGCTCTCCATCGATTTGAGCACAGAGCTCATGCTCGCGTAGAGCCGTTCGTGGTATGCGTAGGCATCCTTGTAGATCCGCGGGAACGTGGCGAGGTCCTTCGGCGCCAATACGAGGTTCACTCCGTAGAGAAACGCGGCGTTGCCGTCGAGCGTGCGCAGATTGTCGGCCACCAGGATGAAGAATGATTTTCTCCGGTCGGCGGGCAGGATTCCGATGATCGGTTGCATCGCGTCGAGCGGCGGCGGTGTGATCTGCGGAAGGCTGATGAACACGACCTGCGGCGTCTCCTGAATGAAGCGGTCGCGCGCCTGTTCCGCCGTTGCGAAGTGAATGGGAAGAAAGCCGATCAGCTTCGCGGCCTGACGGATGGCGGGATTGTCGCTGCCGACGATGAATGCTTTCGAGCCAAATTCTTCGCTCTCTTCGTCAGCCTCACCGACTGCTGACTCAGTCACAGGGGCGGCCTGTTCCGCGCCGAGCTTGCGGCGATCGATCGAGAGCTTCGTCTTGCAGACCGGACAGGGAAAGCTGACCTCTTTCATCGGAAGCTTCGTCTCGTCGAGCGAGAGCGGCTTCTGACAGGAAGTGCAGATGATCTTGATCATCCGGTTACTCCAGCATGGACATCATCGAATCCGACTCTTCCTTCTTCGCTGCGGACTCGGGCTCGTCCGTGAGACGGAGCGCCAGGTTGGTCGGGTTCGTCGCATACGAGAGCGCCGTCTCCTTGCTGATCTGTCCTTCGTTCCACATCTTCTCGATCTGGTCGTCGAAAGTCTGCATGCCGTCGACGAGGCCGTCGTGCATGGCGTCGGTGAGCGACCGCCCCTCCGTCTCCCCTTTCATGACGTAGTCGCGCGTGCGCATCGTCGACTTGAGGATCTCCAGTGCGGCGACGCGCCCGCCCCCGATCTTCGGTAGAAGCCGCTGCGAGATGACGTAGCGGAACGACTGCGAGAAGCGTGTGCGGACCTGCGGCTCCTGGTCCTTCGGAAAAACGCCGACGATGCGGTCGACCGTCTTGGCAGCGTCGATCGTGTGGAGAGTGGACAGGACCAGGTGTCCCGTCTCAGCCGCCTCCATGGCGATCTCGATCGTCTCCACGTCGCGCATCTCGCCGATCAGGATCACCTTCGGAGCCTGACGCAAAGCGGCGCGCAGAGCCAGAGCGAAGTTCTTCGTGTCGGAGCCGACTTCGCGCTGGTTGACCGTCGACTTCACGTGCCGGTGCATGTATTCGACCGGATCCTCGATCGTCAGGATGTGATAGGCGAAGTCATGATTGATCTGATTGATGATCGCCGCGAGCGTCGTCGACTTGCCCGAGCCGGTCGGCCCGGTGACGAGCACGATTCCGTTCTTGAGCTTGCAGACGTTGTAGAGCTCTTTCGGCATCTTCAGCTCTTCGAGCGTCGGGATCGTCTCGGGAATGACGCGCAGGATGATCGCGTATGTCCCGCGCTGCGAGAAGACGTTCACGCGGAACCGCTTCTTCCCTGGAATCGAGTAGGAGATGTCGACCGAGCCGCTGTGCAGCAGCGTGCGCGTGGCCTCACGATCGCCGCGCAGCATGTGCACGGCAATCATCTCGGTCTGATACGGCGTCAGCCGCGGCAGTCCCGGAAAGTTCACCGGCACGAGCTGACCGTCGACCTCGACCTGTGGCTGACGGCCGACAGAGAAGTTGAGGTCCGACACGCGATCGGACATCTTCAGCATCGCCTCCAGAATGGCGTCGAGATTGAAGTTTTTCATTGGTGCCTCGTGGACCGCGCCATTGTATCCGAGGACTGCAGAACCGAGGACGGCAGGACTGTAGAATCGCCGGGTGTCGCTGATCGGGATTGATTACGGCGGCAGACGCATCGGCGTGGCGGTCAGCGACTCCGGCGTGCTGGCATCGCCTCACTCGGTCATCGCCAACGAAGGCGACGTCATCGCCCGCCTTGAAACCCTCGGCCGCGAGCTCGGAGCAGAGATGTTCGTCGTGGGCGTTCCGCGCCGCCCCCATAGTACTGCGGGCGAGGCGAAGTTCCGCCGTTTCGCCGAAGAGCTGCGGCAGAGAACGTGCAAAACGGTGGTGCTCTGGGACGAGACTCTCAGCAGCGTCGAAGCGGAGCAGCGTCTGCGCGAGATCGGGCGTAGAGCCATCGACGACATCGACATGTACGCCGCCGCGATCATCCTGCAGTCGTATCTCGATGATCGGACGAGGAGGTCGTCATAGCGTCACGCCGGAGTCCACGACGCGGCTGCCGCAAATATCTGCAGTCGCTGTTCACGATCTTCGTCTTTGCCGTCCTCCTGCTGATCGGCACGGGCTGGTTCTTCTGGCGTGCGCTGCAGTCGCCGTACAAGGGATATCCCGAGCCGGCGCGCCGTGTCGAAGTGCGGAGGGGACAACGGACAGCGTTGATCCTGCGACAGCTCCAGGCCGCCGGCGTCCTCCGCGACGAATACGTTCCGCTGATCTACATGAAGCTTCTGCGCAGCGGCGACTCGCTCAAAGCAGGTTTGTATGAATTCAACCGCCCGCTGTCCCCGGTGCAAGTGATCGAGAAGCTCGTGCGCGGCGATGTCGTGCTCAAGACCGTCACGATTCGCGAAGGACTCGATCGCTTTACCATCGGAAAGCTGTTCGCTGCCGAAGGATTCGGCAGGCAGGCTGACTGGAACAAGCTCACCGCCGATCCCGAACTGATCCGCGACCTCGCGCCCGCGGCCGATTCGCTCGAGGGGTATCTATTCCCCGACACATACAAGTTCAACCCCGGCACTGCGCCACGGGCGATCGTGCAGGCGATGGTGCAGAACTTCCGGAAGAACTTTGGCAACGAGATGGGATACATCACGACGGGACTCAATCTGCATCAGACGGTAACGCTGGCTTCGATCGTCGAGAGTGAAGCGCGTCTTCCGCCCGAGCGGCCGGTCGTCGCTTCCGTCTATCTCAATCGCCTGCAGAAGCGCATGCTGCTCGACGCCGATCCCACCGTGATCTACGCGCTCAAGCTCGCCGGCCGCTGGAACGGCAACATTCGCAAAGCCGATCTGCAGATCGACTCGAAATACAACACGTACCGATTCACCGGCCTCCCGCCCGGACCGATCGCCAATCCAGGGCTCGCGTCGCTGCGCGCGGCCGCGGCGCCGGCGCTGACGCCGTTCCTCTACTTCGTCGCCAGACACGACGGCTCGCATGCCTTTTCCCGCAACATCAATGAGCACAATCGCAACGTGGAGCTCTATCAGCGTCAGTGGTTTCGCGATCAGCGGGCGGCGCAGGCGCAGCCGACGACCAGCCAACCTCAGCGCTAGGATTTTCTGCCACACTGCCTCAGTTCCGGTGTATTCTATTTCTCCACATCAAATAACCCCGACGCCGGGAGTGTGAGATGGCCGCGAAGCACAAGCCATACGAACAGTTTGGTCCCTACATTCTGTTCAAGAAACTCGAGATCGATTCGCTCGGCGACCTCTGGCGTGCCGCGCGGATCGACGGAACCACGCTCAGCGGTCCGATTGCGCTGCGCCGCCTCACCGGCGGAAATCGCGAAGCGATCACAGCCGCGATCGGCACAGCCCGTCAGGTTGCGCCGCTGCTGACGGGATCATCCTTCGCGCGCGATCAGGTGATCGATGTGATCAACGGCGTGCCGTTCGTCGCAAACGATTACGCGGGCGGCCGCTCGCTGCGCCACATCGTCGACCGCGCGCGCGGCGGCAACGGCGTTGGGTCGAATTCGATTCCGATCGATCAGGCCCTCGTCATCGCCGAAAAGGTGGCGCTCTCGCTGGCGACGATCTGTGAGCTGCGCTTCGCGGGCGAGCGCTTGTCGCACGGCGCACTGGTTCCGCAGTTCGTCTGGATCAGCGATGACGGCGAAATCCGCATCGCCGGCCAGCAGCTCGGCAGAGGCATCATCGGCTCGATCAAGGAGAAGAACGCCGCCGATCTCGCTCGCTACTTCTCACCGGAATATCAGCACAGCGGCGAATCGACGAAAGCATCGGAGGTCTACTCCCTCGGCGCAATTTTGTATCTGGTCATCACGGGACATGAACCGCCCGACGCGATGTCGACCAGCGCGTTCGCCGCGGCGATCCGCGCCGCCAAAACGATGGCCGGCACGACGATTCCCGACGACATTCACGCGATCCTAGTGAAGTCGCTGAATCTCGATCCCGGCGCGCGCTTCGCCACAGTTGCCGACATGAAGCAGGCGCTTTCGGCACTGACGAGCAGCGGCAAGTATTCGGCCACGACGTTCAACCTGGCCTTCTATCTCAGCAATCTTCTGAAGAAAGAATTCGAAGGAGAGGCGGCCGAGCGCGAGAAAGAGTCGAAGGTCAATGTCGCATCGTACGTCGAGGCGCTCTCCGCTCCCGCGGCAGGGGTCGCGAGGCCGATGTTCGGAGAGATTGCGTCGAGTGCGAAGTTGAAGAGCAAGGCCCCGATCGCGATCGCCGCTACCGTCGCCCTCGCCGTCATCGGAGCGGGCGGCTACTTCGCCCTCGGCTCGAAAAAGGCGCGCGCGACTGCGGAGCCGCCGAAGGTTGTCAGCGTAGTGACACCGGCTGCTCCCGTGCGACAACCGGTCATCCCTGAACCGATTCTCGCCTCACCGGCGCCGCAGACGCCAACGATCGCCGGCACAACGGCAACAACCCGAGGCGCCGACGAGGCCGCGCAGAAGAAGGCGTTCGAGAACGCGGTCAAGGAGAGGCTGCACCAGGAGATGATGAAGCTGCAGGCGGACTACACGAAGCAGCTTCAAAAGCAGCAGGCGAGGAATGCGCCGGTACCGGTCGCGATTCCGGTGACCCCCGCCCCGGCACCGACGGCGACTCAGCCGGAAATACAGAGCCGTGTCGCGGAAGAACGCAGCAGCGAGCCTTCGGCGGCGCAGCTCGATCTACAACGACAGCGGGAGACACAGCGCCCCGTCGAGACGGTCGCCCAGCAGCAGGTGCCCGCGTCGACCACACAGGCTCCGCCGCCGGTCATCCAGCAGCAGCCGAGCGCTCCGGCGATTCCGCAGATCCACGAGGGGGACGTCGTCGACGTCACGCAGGTCGATGTCGTTCCGCGTCGCACACGCGACCCTCGCGTCAGCTATCCGCCGATGGCATTGCGGCAGCGGATCGAGACAAACGTGCTCACGACCGTGCTCATCTCCGAGAAGGGAGATGTGATGGAAATCAAAGTCCTTCGTGGCGACGATCGCTTCGGATTCACCGATGCAGCCGTGCGCGCATTGCGCGGCGCGCATTACTCACCGGCGATGAAAGACGGCAAGCGGGTGAAGACCTGGCTGCCGCAGATCATCCAGTTCAAGCCGTGAGCGATCAGCGCTGCAGAGCGATCCACTCGAGCTGATCCAACCTCAGACCGAGATCGCGCGGATCCTGCCCGAGGTGCTGGCGCAGCGGATTGACGACGCGATCGGTTTCAATCTCGAGCGTGTGACTCTGCGGTCCGAAGTCGTGCACGAGGTCCGTGAACGGCTGCTTCACATGGAACTGCGCGACCGTCGCACCGTTCATACGGATCGTGATCGCCGGTGCCGCTTTCATCACGTGCAGCGGCACGAAGATCCGCATGCGGAGGCGCGCAAACGGTTTCAGTGACGGAAGCTCGATCGTGCCGCGGGCACCCATCCAACGCCAGACGCTCTTCCCCGAGGATTCCTCGTCGTACCAGCCGCCGGCGAAGCGGGGCCTCGCAGTGAGCGGCAGAACGGACACTTCGAAGTAGCGTCTTCGCGCGATGCTCCAGGCGCGATCGCGTGGCCAGGAAAACATCATCGCGCCGCGTTGACTGTTATTTCCTTCGTTGATGTACCAGCCGGGCGTCGGATCGAGTCGCGCGATCGGCGGACCATCGAGCGTCCACTCGACGCGATAGCGATCGAGGAAGTCCTCGGCATACGGTCCCATCCCTTCGTGCACGATGAGAATCGAGCTCGCGGGATCGACATGAACTCGAATCCAACGGATCGCCTGCAGCGGAGGCGATTCGCTGCGACGCGCGAGATCGATCGCCGGAAGCGTCCAGACGAACATCACAGCGGTCAACGCGAGACCGAGCGCCCATTCGATGCGCTCACGGTTTGCTGAAACCAACGACGCGCCATCCGCGGCGAGAATCGCGATCAGCGGCGCGTAACCGATCGAAAAGCGGCTGGCGCTGAAGTGATCGAGAAAGAGCCAGGCGACGAGGCAGAACGGAGCGAACGCGGCGATCGCGATGAGCGCCGGCGCTCGCCGCAGCACGATCGAAGCACCGACGGAGATGAGCGCAAGGACGGTCACGCAGAAGTTGATCAGCGGCGCGTGATACGGCCTGACGAAGAAATCATCGAGGAGATGATGGAGCGGCGGGCGGAGCGGGCTGAGGAACGAATCGGTCTCGGTGATGTATTGCTGATGCGCGCGGATGGCTTCACGGTAACGCGACCATCCGCCGCTGGCGTGCGCCGCAAAGGCATAGCTGCCAACGACGATCACGCAGCCGGCGATTCCGGCAGCCACGGTGAGCCACACTCTGCGCCGGTGCCATGTGGCGATCGCGAGCGGAGCGAAGCCGATGATCAGATTCTGCGGCCTCATCGCGCCGGCGAGCGCCAGGACGACCGTTCCCCAGAAGTAGGCCTTGTCGCTTCGGCGGCCGCGCAGCAGGAGTCCGCACGCCAAAACGACCAGAACCATCGACGGCACGTCGCTGAACGCCGTCTCGCCGAAGAACCAGACGTTGGGAAAAAATGCGAGGAAGAGAGCCGCGATCAGCGAAGTCGAAAAGCGCAGGCCCAGTTCGCGACAGAGATAGAACGTCGCAGGAACGAGCAGCATGCCGGCGACGAGGTTCACTGCTTGCAGTGAGCGAAAGTCGCTCAGCCCGACAGCGCGAAAGAGTTTTGCTGCTGCGATGAAGAGCGGGAAGCCGGGTGGATGCGGATGGTGCAGGGCGACGTCGTAATGCCGCAGCGCGAGAGAAAAGAGGATCTCATCCCAATCCCACGGCGTGCGCGCGAGACCCCAGAGGCGCGTCGCGGCCGTGATGAGCATCGCTATGGAGACGATCAGCGTCTCTCGTCGCGTCACCCCGCCGGCCCCCACGAGTAGGAGGTCAGATTGAGGCCGAGATCGCGCGCATCGGGCGCCAATCCCTCTTTGGCGGGATTGATGACTTTGTCGAGCGTCATGACGAGCTGATTCCAGGCGTCGCCGCGCGCCGGCACGATCCAGCTCTTCTTCACGCTGGACATAGTGCACACAAAGCGATCGATGACCTGGCCATTCAGCGTGACCGTGATTGCCGGTTGCCGAGGAACGAGCTCGGTCGGGAGATCAAATCCGACCGAGAGGCGCGCGTTGCCGGCGATCGGTGGCAGCAGAGTCTCCGAGCGCCCCGACATCCAGCGCCATGCCGATGTCCCGACGCTCTCTTCGCCGTACCATCCGGCGCCGAATCGCAGAAGACCTGAGGCCGGCGCGACCGAGACCTCGAAGTAGCGGCGCCGCGCGATGTCGAAGAGCCGTCCGCGGTCGCGCACGAAGTTGTGCGCGCCGGCGACGGCGGTCGAACCTTCGGTGACGAACCATCCGCTCACCGGACGGAGCGGAAGCTCGGCAGGATCTTCGATGATCGTCGTCGCGTAACCGTCGAGCAGGTAGCTCGACCACGGGCCCATGCTGCCGTGGACGTACAACCTGCCCGATCGCGGAACGGAGTCGCGGATCCATCGCATCGCCGCGATGGGAGGCGACGGCGTGCTGCGAACATCGCGCAGCGCTGGCAGCGCCCACCACATCAAACGCACGACGATTGTGGCGACGACGATGGTCTGCACCAGAGGAATGGCCGCAAGTGCATCTGCAGCGAGGATCGCGTACATCGCCGTGTAGCTCACCGCGTAACGCGAGATGCTGTTGGTGTCGAGCATGAACCAGCCGACGATGTTGAATGGAAGAAACATCGCCAGCAGCAACCACACGCGCGGCGTCCGCCGTACGAACGAAATGACGATCGCAACGAGAGCCAGCGCGGAGATCACTTCGCTGATGCGCCCGCCCGGAATCGGCCGCAGAAAAAAATCGCTGAACAGTGAGAGGAGCGGCTGGCGGCCGGGGTTGAGAAACGAATCGACTTTGCGGACGTACTCGCGCAGGCTCCGCGCGGTGGCGAAGTAACCCTGCACCGATTGCGACGCGAGCGCCGCGCCGCCGTAACTCACCGCCAAAACGAAGACGCCGATCGCGGTCGCGACCACGACGTCGCGCGGGCGTTTTTCGCGAACGCGACACCACGACGCAATCATCGCCGGGACACATCCGATCAGTAACGCTTGCGGGCGAATCGCTGCGGCGAGGCCCAGACTCAGTGCGCCGAGGAAGTAGAAGCGGCGGTCGCGACAGCTTCGCAGGAGCATCGCGCACGCCGCAAACAGCATCGCCAGACCGGGAATGTCGCTGAAGGCCGTGCCGCTGTAGAACCAGACGTTCGGAAAGAACATGAAGAGCAGCGAGCCGAGATACGCCGTGCGAAACGGAAAGCGGAGCTCGTACGCGAGCCAGAAGAGCAGCGGAAAGAGCGCGATCGCCGCTGCGGTCGTGACCGCCTGGAGCGCGTGGAAGTCGGAGTGGACAAACAGTCGGAGGATCTTTGCCAGAGCGACGTACAGCGGAAATCCGGGCGGATGAGGGTGATGCTGGATAACGTCGTAATCGCGCAGGGCGAGACAGAAGAGCGTCTCATCCCAATCCCAAAGCGTGCGCGACCGCGCCCAGATCCTCGTCAGTGCCACGGCGATCGTCGCCACACCGACGAGCAGCCGCTCTCGACTCGTCAATTCCAAAGGGGCACCATTCTCGCAAAATTCAACGGCGACATGGCGAACCGAGGGGTGCGCAGGAGGTGGGTCCTCGATCTTCACGGAATCCGCAGAGGGGGAACGAAAGAGAGCGGCTTCACTTATCGGAGGCGGAACGGGTCGGTCGTCAGGGGTGAGAAGACGATTGCTCGGATCCGACGGCTGCGCATCCCGCCGGCGTGGCGCGAAGTGCGGATCGCGCCGACTGAATCGTCACCGCTGCAGGCGGTCGGGGTCGACAAGAAGGGTCGCACGCAGTACCTCTACCACACGCGCTTCCGGCAGCAGCGCGAAGAGGCGAAGTTCAGGCGCGTCGTCGAGTTCGGAGAGTCGCTTCCCGCGCTGCGACGGCGCGTACGAGCCGATCTGAAACGATCGCGACTCGATCGCGACAAGGTTCTCGCGGCGATGGTCCGCCTGATCGATCAGGGATTCTTCCGCATCGGCAATGAGAAGAGCGCGAAGTCGGAATCGACGTACGGCCTCAGCACGGTGCGGCGATCGCATGTCAAAGTGAGCGGCGACAGCGTGCTCTTCGACTACATCGGCAAGTGGAAGAAGAAACATCAAAAAGCAATCCGCGATCCGGAAGTGGCGAAGATCGTCCGGAAGCTGAAGCGCGCAGATGGCGCCGAGCTCTTCAAGTTTGCGAGTGGCGATCGTGTCATCGCCGTAAAAGATCGCAACGTGAACGACTACATTCAGTCGATCGTCGGCGAAGACTTCACAGCGAAGGACTTCCGGACCTGGGCGGGGACTCTCCTCTGCTCGATCGCACTGGCCATGCAGGGTCAGGGTGCGAGCAAGACCGATCGCAAACAAAAGATTCGCAAAGCCATCCTCGCCACCGCCGAGCAACTCGGCAACACTCCCGCGGTCTGCCGCTCGTCATACATCTGCCCGCGCCTCCTTGACGAGTACATCGGGGGGAAGCCGTTCGAGATGCTGCGCAAGACGCATCGCGGGAGCCCTGTGGTGCGATCCGGCCTCTCGATCGAGGAGCGGGCGCTGCTGAAGTTCCTGCGGGAGACGATTGCGGACCGAAGGCGGGCGCCGCGCGCGGCGTAGGTCGTGGGTCGTAGGTCGTAGGTACCGGGGGCATCAGCGCCTCAGGCGACGCAGCCCCCGATACCCACGACCTACGACCGACGACCTAGAACGTTTGCCCAATCCAGAAACTGGTCCTCGATCTCCCTTCGGTTTCCTTCAGGTTGTAGCGCTTGGCAAAATCCCAATGCAGCTCGAGGCCGAGGAAGTTGAACGAAAGTCCCCATCCGACGGAGGAGCGACCGTCGAGCAGCCGGCCATCCTGCAGGAACTTGAAGCGCTCGCCCGTATCGAGACTGATGCCGTTGAAATTCGCCGCGCCGATATCGAAGAAGAGCTCGCCGCGCACCTGCTGGAACGCGAGGATCGGCGTCGCCAGGATGTCGATGAGCGGAAAGCGGAACTCGAAATTGGCAAACGCGGCGCGGTTGCCGACGATCGATCGGAAATCGTATCCGCGCAACGTGTTCAGTCCACCGAAGTAGTAGAAGTTCGGGAAATTGCCATTCGAATAGGCGCCGAAGAAGCGCGCGGCCAGAAGCGTGCGCGAGCTGAGCTGGTAATACTCGCGCCAGTCGAGCGTGTAATCGGCGCTGAGAGTCCCATGATTCTTGATGTCGGGAGCGTACGTGACGCTCGCTTCGTAGCGACGGCCGGAGATCGGTCCGAAGAACTTGAACGCCGTGCTGTCGCCGGTGAAGGTGGTGCTGATGAGCGGGAAGTTGTCCTTGCGCTCGAAAAAGACGAAGCCGCCTTGGACCGCAAACGGGTAGGCGATCTGACGGCTGATGTAGCCGGCCCCGGCGTCGATGCGGTGATAGCGATTGAACGGATAGGAAAGGATGCCGATCGCTCCCGTCTCACGATAATCCTGTCTCACGCGATCGATCCGGCCGGTCTGGTAGTCGGGGGCGGTGAAGAACGACCGGTTATCGAAGAGGCGGACACCCCAGTTCGTCCGATGCTGCAGATCGAAGTAGAGGAAGTCGAAGTTCGAGAAGGATGAGACCGAATCGAGCGCGGCGATGAAGCGGCGATTGCCGAGCATGTCGCTCATGTAGATGATGGAGCGCGAGACGAAGAGCTGATCCGAGCTGACGCCGGCGTTCACATCGACATCGTCGATGAAGAGCTTGAACCCGTGTTGCTTCTCGATCTTCTCCTCATCGATGATGAACTCCGACTCGGGACGAAACGTGCTGCGCGCTTCCGCCTCGACCGGATCGGACGGCAGCGCCGTCTTCTCGGCCGCGTGCAGTGGACGGTCCGTCGGCGTGGAGAACAGGCGCCAGTCGCCTTTGTAGTACGACGCGAACACCATCCGCTCGCGGTTGTTCTGGCCCATGAACACGACGGGTGTGAAGCAGCCGCCGATCACATCGGTGTACTGCAGGAGATCGCCGTCCTCGAGATTGAGCGAGTAGATGTTGTAGGCGGAGAAATTCGTTGGATCGGCCGGCGGCGTATCCCCTTCACGTTTCGCCTGATTCTCATTCGACTCGAGGATGTGTGCGGCTTCGATGATGTTGCGGCCTGTCTGCTTATCCGACGAGAAGAAAATGCGCTTACCGTCGGGGCTGAACCAGGCATCAGAGTCGTTCCAGTTGCCGGTCGTGAGCTGGAAACGCTCTTTCGGATTCGCGAGATTGAGCCGGAAGAGCTTCGCATAGGTGTCGACGGTCGAGGAGAACACGAGCCACTTGCCGTCGGGCGAGAAAACCGGCGCGCCGTCGAAGAAGCGATCGTTGGTGAGGTTCACGACGTTTCCGCTGTCGATGTCGTAGAGATAGATATCCGATTGATTGTTGAGGTTGCCGGCGAAGGCGATCTTCTTTCCGTCGGGCGAGAAGGCCGGCGAGAGCTGCTGCTCGATCTTCATCGGCACCGACCTGATGATCTGCCCCGTCAGCGGATTGATGAGCAGCAGATCGCGCCCGCGCTCGCGCTTGACGAAGAGCGCGATTTCATCGCCGCTCGGCGCGAACGCGATGTCGCGCCCCATCACCGGTCCGGTCGTGAAGAACTGAGCGATCGGATATTCGTAACGGCTGGTGTAGCCGGCGGTCAGATTCTTGAGCAGCTTGCGCTCGGGGATGTTGAAGAGGACGACGTCGATGTCTTCCTTGTACGTGGTGAACGCCGCGAGCAGATCGCCGGATGGCGAAGGCACCGGCGAGATCTCGTTGCTGTAGACGTCCGGCCCGATCTTGAACGGCTCGCCGTATTCCTGCGGCTCACCCTTGGCGACGAGCGCCGGCAGATACTGCTTGCGCAGCCACGTGCGGAAACGCGTGTCGAATTCGTCGGGCGTGACGTCGAAGGCGCGCTTCAGGGCCTTGTCCACAGTGTTTCCTAATGTGTTGCGATATTCATAAATGAAATCGCGTAGTCCTTCCCATCCATACTTTTCCTGCATGAATTTGAAGACGGCATGGCCGAACCGATAGGCGAAATAGCCTTGCGGATTCTTCGTGATCTCCGGCACGCGATCGTTGACCACGGCGTCGCGCAGCACCATGCGATCGCGCGAATCCTCGTCCTGCCCCATGAAGGAGGCCAGCCCTTCCATGAGCCACGTCGGCGGATTCGCGGCGATCGTCTTGCCGAGCTTCCCCTGAAAGAGGATCTCGTACTCGAAGATGTGCGTCAGCTCGTGCGTGATGAGCTGATTCAGTTTGTCGTCGCTCATGTCCACCGGCAGCACCATCCGGTTCCTGGCCGGCTCCGCGAACGCTCCGACACCTTCGGAGATGAAATTGAGATCGACGTTGGTCTGCTCGAACGCCGAATGCGTGGCGTAGAAGATCAGCGGGATCTTCTTCGAGATCTGGTAATTGAATTTCTGGGAGAGGTTCAGATACGCGCTCTCGGCGTTGTCGACCACGCGCTGCAGCGAAGCCCGCTCTTCGTCATAGAAGTAAAAGTCGAAATGCGTGGAGTGATAGATGTGCCAGTTGAACTTGTCGTAAACGATCTTGTTCTGGCCGAAGGGGGCGGCGCTCGTGGCGACGAGCGCCGCTGCGATGAAGAACAGTGCGGTGAGGCGCTTCAAGGGACCTCCGTTAGAGGTCGTAGGTCGTGGGTCGTCGGTCGTGTGGGCCCTTTGGCGCTGAGGCCCCTACGACCTACGACCTACGACCGACGACCGGAGCTGGAAACAACATCTAATCAGTAAAAACGTATCTCGTCGCGGACGTCTCCTGCGACACGAAGATGCCGACCAGTTGCTGCTCGAGCGAGCGGAGGTTCTCGAAGAGGCCGAGGATCTCGTCGTAGTTGCGCTGATCAAATTCCTTGAAGTCGCGGAAATTCTCTTCCACGACCTTCTCGCCCGTATCGGCGTTGAAGACGGCGATGTCGATGTCAAAGACGAATCCCGTCGACTCGACCAGCACCTGCCGGTAGAAGGTGCGCCCGTCGGCGGGAGAGACATACTCTTCGGTGCGATACCCCGATTTGTCGTTGATGTCGAAGTCGACGACGCCGGAGACGATGTAGTCCGCCCCGGTTTTGGCGCCGAGGTTCTTCCAGAAATCGCGATTCGCTTCGAGCGCCTTCATGTCGCTCCCCGGCAGTCTCGTCTGCGGCGCATCGATTACGCGCAGCTTCGTGCTCTTCGTGAGCTGCTTCTTCAGATAGCGGCCGAACTCCGCCTGCACGTCGACTTTGGCCGCGCGATCGTTCTTCTTCTCCCCTTTACTGGCGATGATGAACGGCGCGACCGCGACTTTCTCGTCGCCCGCGATCTGCAGCTTCGGTTTCACCGGCAACTTCAGCTTCACTTCCAATACACCCGCGGAAGCGAACAGCGGGATCGACAGAACTGCGATGGCGGTGGCGAGACGCTTCACAGGGGTTCTCCGGGGGGCTTCGGGGGGGCAGCGGTGTCGGTCGGCGGCGGAGCGGTCGAGGTCGGTGGCGCTTCGGGGGCCGCCGTCGTTGTCGCGGGCACGGCCGGCGTCGGAGTCGTCGAGGCCGATGCCGTCTTCGGAGCAGGCGTCTGTTTCTGCTGCCGCTTCTTGTTGCGCGACGTGAACTCCACGAACCGGCTGTAGTTCTTCTGGATGTACTGGTTCGACTTGTCGAGGCGCATGGCCTCGCGATACTCCTTCGCGGCGCTGTCGAAATCGCCATTCGCTTCGTACGCCACGGCCAGATTGTTGTGGGCCGTGGCATCGGCCGGTTTCATCTGCACGGCGCGCTTGAAGCGGAAGAGCGCTTCGCGCCACAGATTCATGCGCGCCATGTTGACGCCGAAGTTCTCCTGCGTCGCTTCGGGGCTGGCGCGCCGCGCGCTGAAGCAGCCGATGGAAAGCAGCAGCAACATCGACGAGATCGCAAACGCTTTTCGGATTTGGCGAGACACGAGGTCGCGATTATACTCGGCGCTACCCACCTGACCCGCGGCGTCGCGGCTCCTTCCGCACATCCATGAAAACCGAAGATCGCGATCTTCTGATCGCCTGGTCGTGTCTTCCATTTCTCGTCCCGAGCCGGACGCGTCTGCTCCTCGAGTACTTCGACCCCGTCGCCTCGGCATGCAGTGCATCGCCCACTCTGCTTCAGGGACTTCTGAGCGTACCGCCGGATCAGGCCGAACTCGTAAAGAATCCGTTACTAAAGGACGAGATCCGCCGCGCTGTCGAGAGCTTGCGCGACACCGCCGTGGTCCTCGGCGATGCCGACTATTCTCCCCTGCTCCGCGAGATCATCGATCCGCCGCTGGCACTCCACACACGCGGCGATCGCACGCTTCTGAGCTCGATGTCGATCGCTGTGGTCGGCTCGCGCCGCGCGTCGCCGTACGGCATCAACGCCGCGCAACATCTGACGCGCGAGCTTGTCGCCAGCGGACTGACGATCGTCTCCGGCCTCGCCCGCGGCATCGACGCCGCGGCACATGAAGCCGCACTCGCCGCCTCCGGCAAGACCATCGCCGTCCTCGGCACCGGGATCGATATCGTCTATCCGCGATCGCACACGCGGCTGTTCGGGCGCATCGAGCGCGATGGCCTGATCATCTCGGAGTTTGGGCCGGGGACGCCGCCGCTTCCGGAAAACTTTCCGGTGCGCAATCGCGTGATCTCCGGGTTGTGTGTCGGCAGCATCATCGTCGAAGCGACGAGCCGCAGCGGCTCGCTGATCACGGCGCGCATGGCCGCCGAACAGGGCCGGGAAGTCTTCGCCGTTCCCGGCTCGATCTTTTCGAAGGGGACCGAAGGAACCCATCGCCTCATTCAGTACGGAGCGAAGCTCGTCCACGATGTCGAGGATGTTCTCGATGAGCTGCCGGGTCAGTTCAAGCGCAAGGCGCCGAAGGAGGAGCAGCCTGAGTCTCCGCTGCGCGATGTGCTCATGGCACTGAGTCTTGATGAAGCCATACACGTCGACGCGCTCGCTGCGCGTCTCACGCGACCGATGAGCACAATCGCCGAGTCGCTTCTTCAACTCGAATTGGGAGGATGGATCCGCGCGCTGCCGGGAGCGAGATATGTGAGAGTCAAGTAATCTCGTAATCGACGGCCGGTCCGGCGCCGTTGCTGTGCCACGCTTTCTTGATCTTCATGGCGATGAGCGCGAGAGGGATGCCGATGGAGATCGCTCGTCGCAACGGTTTCGGGAATCCGAAGCCGACGAGAAATCCGAGGACTGCGCCGCCGGCGACGAGCTCGGGGGCGTGTTCGGTGGCGAGCGATTTGATGTCGAACGACGTGCGCAGACGGTGATCGAGCTCGTCGATGCGCTCGCTCACACCGTCGCGCGCGCGCTCGATGGCCCGCTCGATGTCCTGCTTTTCACTGGTAGCCATTTATCTGCTCCTCACGCGCGCGATGTCAGCTTTGAGCGTTTCGATGTCCGACTTGATGTGTTCCATGGACTCGCTCGGCACGAACTTCACGGCCGCGAATTTCTTCTTCCCCATGATGGCCAGTACGCCCGCGCCGGCGAACAGCAGGACGGTCACGATGAGCGACGACACCCAGGCCGGAACGCCGAGCGCAACGAGCCCGAGGACGAGCGTCACGAAGAGGAAGGCCAGTCCGAAGAGCGCCAGAAAGAGTGCGCCGGCGAACATCGCCGCCCCCCCTCCCATCTTGGCGACCATGTCCCTGATCTCGAGCTTCAGCAGCGCGATCTCGCTGCGGAAGAGCGTGGAGAAGTCAGCGGTGAGGTCCTTGATGATCTGTCCCAACGACCGATCGGTTTCCGTAGCAGTGTCGTTGCTCATACATCCCTCGTCAGCAAAACGTTTACCACAGACTAGAATTCATGGAGCGATGCCGTCAGAAATCATCGAGCTGGTCAAGGATTTTCACTTCGAGGCTGCGCACTTTCTGCCGAACGTGCCGGAAGGACACAAGTGCCGGCGCACGCACGGCCACTCGTTCCGCGGTGAAGTGGCGGTGCGCGGGGAGATTGACGCGAAAACGGGATGGCTGATCGATTTCGCCGACCTCAAGAGCGCCGTCGATCCGATCGTTAGACAGCTCGATCACTATCTTCTCAACGAAGTCGAAGGTCTCGAAAACCCGACATCGGAGCTGCTGGCTGTCTGGATCTGGAAGCAGCTCGCGCCGGCGCTGCCGATGTTGTACCGGATCACAATTGAGGAGACGTGTACCAGCAGGTGTCATTACTACGGGCCCTTCACCCAGTCCATCAGACGTTAGTCGTTAGTCGTTGGAAGAAGCAATGTCGTCCTCCTAACCGACTAAGGACCAAGGACTAAGGACTATTCACCCGGCGCTCCGCGCCACCCTCTCCCGCGGAGAGAGGGACACTGCCGGACGGCGCTCGACGATCTCCAGCTTGAGCACGCGATCCTCGTTCCGCGTCAGCGAAGGAAGGCTGATCAGACACGCCCCCTCCTCCGGGACACCCGTGAGCGTGGCGTTGCGCGTCATGAAGACATCGCCCGCCAGCGCCACCTTGGTGACGCGCGGTGGCATCCACACTTTCACCGTCGGATTGGGAAGAGAAATTCGGCCTCCATTGACCATGCGCACCGTGAGCATCCGCGGATTCGGCGAGCGATCGACGCTGAAGGCAAACCCGTTCTGGCGCGCTTGACGCCGAGCGTCGGGCGTGAGCGTCTTGGCGCTCTGCGGCGGTCCCACCGCGCCGTCGGAGACCGGCTGGCCGGCCACCCATCGAAATGCGCTGCGCAGCAGAACCATGAGCTGCGTGTCGTCGCCCAGCAGTGCGTCGGGATCGAGTCCGAACCAGAGGTATCGCGCGCCTTCGATCTCGACGTGCATCGCCACGGCGCGCGAGTTGTTTGCCCACCGCGCATCGACGATCATCCGCGGCGACTCTTTCAGCAGGGCGACGGGACTGCGGCGCACCGGCAGCAACCAGCCGGGATGGAGGCGCGCGAGGACGGGCGAGGCGTTCTCGCCGAGCTTGAACATCGAATCCGACATGCCGGCATCGGCGCTGAGGTGAAATCGTCCGACCGTCGTCGCCGGCGGCGTGCCGACGAACGCCAGCGCACCGCCGCGATGCACGAACTCGACGAGCAGATCGGTGAGCCGGGGCGGGATCTCCGGGATGTCGCAGAAGACGACGACGCCTTCGATGGGATCGAAAGTCTCGAGCGGGACCAGCGTCGGGTTCATCTCCGCGTGCGTGAGCAGACGCACCCAAGCCGCTGCGAGGCGTGAGCGGGGATCGACGGTGACGACGGTGACCTTCGGCAGCGGCTCGGGCTCGGTGACGAGCAGCCGTCCGGCGACGAACGACCAGATCGCTAAGGCGCCGACCACCACGACGGCCGCGAGCGCCAGTCCGGGAACGACGAGATGCTTCCAGTCGACGCGGGCGTCATGTCGCATTAATCAGTGCCGAGTGCTGGGTGCTGAGTGCCTCAGCACCCGGCACTTACTTCGGCTGATAAGGGGTGAAGAACGCCTTCATCTGCCCTTCCTGGCGCAGTTCGGCAGCGGTCTTCGGGCGGCGCGCCTCGCGGACCTTGTACGCGAAATACGAGGCCACCGCGAGAATCAGCGTCACGACAATGGATACAAAGATGACAGTAGCTAATATATTGACCCAATCGAAGCGCATTTTTGTGGTTTCCTTTGTGTGATCCTTTTAGATACGTCCTTTTCTCGCCAGCTTGCCCCACTGCATGTCCAGACCGACGAGCTCTTCGAGCGTCGCGAAGACTTTGGTCACATCGATGATCAGGATGTAGAAGAAGCGATAGAAGATCGAGTAGATCGCGAGCCGCATGTCTTCCTTTTCCATGGCGATGGCATGGATGGCCACGAGCACGTCCAGCACCGTCAGCAGCAGCCACCACATCACCAGCAGCTTCGTCATGCCGTAGAGCAGCGCGATCCACACGAAGAAGAGGTTCGCGAAGATGTTCATCACCGGCCACGCCAATCCTTCGAAGAGCATGTACCAGAGCGACAGCGGCGTCGTGATTGTTCCGGAGGAGTGCGTCAACAACCTCTTCTGCTTGCGCAGCGCCTGCAGGACACCGCGCGTCCAGCGGTAACGCTGCTTGATGATGTCCAGGAGCTCTTCCGGAGCCTCCGTGTACGCCACCGCTTTCGGCTCGTAGTTGATCTTCCAACCGTCCGCCAGGATCTTCACCGTCATGTCGAAGTCCTCGGCGAACGTGTCGCTGTCGTATCCGCCGGTCCCCTCGATCGCCGTGCGCCGGAAGATGCCCATCGGGCCGGGAATGACGTTGACTGTGCGGAAGAACGCCTGAGCCTTGCGCGCGATGTTGAGGCCCTCGATGTACTCGAGCGCCTGCAGCTTGGTCCAGATGTTGTGGCGGTTGATAACCTTCACGTTGCCGGCCACCGCGCCGATGTTCGGATCGTGGAAATGGCGGACGGCGTAGCGAAGCGCTTCCGGCGTCAGCCGCGAATCGGAATCCATGCAGACGACGATCGGCGCCTTCGAGCGCCGGATCCCGTAGTTGAGCGCCTCGGCCTTCCCGGCGTTCTCCTTGCGGAACACCTGCACGCGCACGCCGTAATGGTTGCCTTCGAAGTCCTTCATCTTCTCGAGGGTGCCGTCGGTCGAGCCGTCGTCGACGGCGATGATCTCGTAGTACGGATAGCGCAGATCGAGAAGCGAGGAGAGCGACGAGCCGATGACTTGCGCCTCGTTGTACGCCGGTACGATGATTGAGATGAACGGATAAACCTCGTTCACGTCTTCGTAAGCCAGCTCGCGCTGGTGCAGGAAGCTGAACCAGATCAGCACGAAGTGCCGCAGGATCAGGAGCAGTAGGAACGTCGCCAGCGTGATGACGAGGGCGGAGACGAAGATCGGCCCCAGCGTCTGCGGATACTTGAACATGAAGAACGTGACGATGACGACGAGGAGGATGATGCCGATCGAGATCAGAAGCTGCAGCTTCGGATTCATCGGCCGCTTGATGACCGACCTCTCCTTCGGCCGTGTCTCGAGATTGCGCCGCTCACTGCCGCGATATTCGTTGTCGTTGGCCATTAGTGCGTCTCCCCAACCGGCGGAAGAACCGGCGAGCCGGATAGCACACGGTTGTCGTAGTAGTAGCGATCCTCAGGGCGTAGATCTTCTCTGGCGTAGAGCCTCTTCAGACGAACGCCGACATACCAGCTGCGCTGCCAGTAATTCGTGAAGTCGTTGCCGGTACCGAACACGGAGTCGAAGCGGCCGCTCTTGCCGTAGCCGTAGCTGCCGACGACATCGAACACATCGGACACCGGTATCGAGATCGTTCCCACATACGAGCGCAAGTCGGAGCTCCGATTCTGCTCGTACGCGCGGCCGGCTTTCACCTCCGCGCTCACGAAGAAATGATTGCGGAAGTTCTGACCGACCTGCAGCACGGCCGCGATCGACTGGTAGTCGGTCGGTGACCAGTAGCGGTTCGTGCGGAAGTCATACGACAGATAGCGGCCTTCACCCTTGATCGCCACGAACGGTCTCTTCAGCAGTCGGAAGCTCGCCAATCCATGGAGAGCCTGCCGCTTGTTGTCGTCGGAGACGAACCCGTACGACGCGTCGCCGAGGAATGACCAGTGCCCGCCGGTGTCGTAGGCGGCGCGGCTGCGGAAATCATCGATGTCGAGCGGATGGCGGAAGTTGCTCCCCGGAACCGGACTCACCGGCGTGAGCGCGGCCAGGTTGAACACGTCGTAGACGAGATCGTAGTGGTTGTAGTCGAACGACAACCGGCTCTGGATGCTCGGCAGCCAGTCGGCCCCCAGGTTCCAGAACGGCCGCGTGCCCAGACCGCTGTCATAGAAGTTCGCGCCGACTCGTGCCCGCGCCGTCCAGCGATCCTGCCAGCGATAGCGACCGCCGACACTCGCCGCCGTGGCGTAGACCTCATTGTCGTTGCGCGAGAATTCATGTCGCCCGATGGTCCCTTCGATCGCGGTCCGCGACGACAGCCACTTCTGACCATCGAAATCGAGTCTGCGAAACTGAAAGTTCGACGAGTCTTCGGCAAACCCGTACGTCGCGCCGAGCGTCGAGGCGGGACGGCGGTAGCGCGCCAGCGTCAGCTCTTCGCGCGCTGGAGCGAACGAAGAGTCGAGCGCGATCGCGCGGTTCTGCTGCTCGACGGCGGTCTCGTTCCATCCGAACCACCGATAGATCTGGCCCAGGCTGAAGTAGGCCTTCGTCGGGACGTCGCGATACAGCCGCGCGCGCGGATTGTCGGAGATGTCGGTGAGCTGCCGGAAGGCGTGGATCGCATCCACGTAATCGGAGTTGTAGGAAAGCGTCTGCGCGTATTCGTAGCGCAGATCGGCGCGATCGGGGACATCTTTCACCAGCCGCTCATATTGATTCTCCGCGGCCGTGTATCGGCGATCCCAACTGAGCACGCGCGCGTAATAGATGCGCGCCTGCACGTCATCGGGACGAACGCTGAGATAGCGTTCATATAACGCGATCGCCTGATCGTAGGCACCGAGGCCCGTGTAGGCCTTGGCCAGCTCGAGGATATCGTCGGCGTTACCAGAGCTCGAGATCATGCCGGCCGAGACGTTCGTGTTCGCCTCGAGCGTCTTTCTTCGCTCGTCGAGTCGCGCGATTTCGTCGGTGCGGCGCTGCTTCGCCTGCCTCTCCAACTCGTCGAGCCCTTCGATCTTCTGGCGCGTGTGATCGCGGACGAACTGGATCGTCTTCAGCGACTCGCTGTAACGCCCCGCTTCGTAGAGCAGACGCGCGCGCTGAACGCGCAGCGCGAGATTGAACGGATCGAGCTCGATCAGCTTATCGAGGCGCTCGATCGCCAGATCGGGAGCGGTGCGCATCTGCGACAGGAGTTGCTGCGCCTGCACAGCCTTCGGATGCGAGGAGGTGAAGTCGGACAGCAGTCGGATCGCCCCTTCGCGATCGCCGCCCCACGCGCGCGCATTCGCCAGAGCCACCGCCGCGTCCTCGCTCTGGTTCTGGTCGTAGACGCTATTGAGCGTCTCCCGCGCGCTCTGGGTCGCTCCCATCCATGACAGGAGGCGCCCGTATTCGAGCTCGACGTCGGGCGTGTCCTGCTCTTTCAGAATCTGCGAATAGATCCGCTCCGATTCATCGAGCCTCGAGCTCCAGGCCAGCGCGCGCGCATGACGAAGACGCGTGTCGCGATTCTTCACGGTCTCCGGCAAGTGCGCGTAGGCATCGGCGGCCGATCGATAGTCGCCCGCTTCGAAGTACGCGTTGGCCAGAGCGAGACGATCCTCATCGGTCGCGCCGTCGCGTTTGGCGTTCGCTTCGGCGGCGGCGACTTTCTGCTGCGCGGTCGCGCGCAGCGAATTCACGGCCTCATCGCGCACGGCCGCGGCCTGCGCATCGTTGGGATCGATGTCGAGCAGGCTCTTGGCCAGCTTCGACGCTTCATAGAATCGACCGACTTGAATGTAGGCGCGGGCCAGATCGAGTTGCTGTTCGCGCGTGGCCGTCCCGGCGTTGGCGAGTTTTTCCAGCGAATTGATCGTCTGCTGCGGACTCTCTTGTGCCAGCGCGACGGCGCTGCACAACAGAGCGCAGGCGATCGTTCCGATGATCTTCGTGGCGATCTTCATGAGTAGATCCCCTGGTTTTTCTTGCTGTGGTACTGCGGGTGCTGCGCTACTGCCGGTTTGCGCTTTGTGCAATCCCGATTCCAGATGAGGCTGTGGATCCCGCGAGCTGCTCCTTCGTCATGTCACAGCCGATCTTCTGGTCGGAAGGGACGACGGCGAGGTGGTCGCCGACACGCCGCTCGACGCCGTCGCTCGGCCTGTTCACGATCTTGTCCTTGACCCACATGGCGCTGGAGCCGCCGCCATCGAGATTGATTGCCGAGCAGACACCCAGGTGGTCGAACATCCACGCGCTCAGTTGACCGAGGGTGAGGCCGGGCGCG
This sequence comes from Thermoanaerobaculia bacterium, assembly GCA_036001325.1. Classification (GTDB taxonomy): domain Bacteria; phylum Acidobacteriota; class Thermoanaerobaculia; order Gp7-AA8; family Gp7-AA8; genus DASVHS01. The sequence continues at coordinate 2,778 of DASYUK010000466.1, read as the reverse complement.
TCGGCGCGGCGGCCGTCGGCGACGACGAAGTACGCGATCGTCCCCTCCTTTGACACGCCGACCGCAGTCCGTGCGTGCGGCGAGCGGGTGAACGCATCGCTTCCCGGCAGCTCCGCCGATGTGAGCGCACGACATTCGCGGACGAGCATCGGCCAGCCCGAGACTGCGCTCATGATCCACGGTTCGGGCGGATCCATCACTTCAGATTGCGTTCTGATCTCGCCGTGGCTCGTTCCGAAAGCGACTACACCTTCGCGCGATGTATCGGTCGTCTCCAACCACTGACCGCACGGTCCAATCGTTAGACCGATCGGTTTCATGGCCTTGTCGAAGTAGTCGCCGTTGATCGCGACCAGCGCATGTGTGCGGATTGCGAAATCGCTGACGCGCGTACCGCGATCGGACTCGCGCGTGGAGATGACCCTGATGTTGTCGCAGGTGAGATCGATGCGCACGACATGGATATCCATCGCTCCGCCGAGGACGTGCATGTACTCGACCCCGGGCACGACCGGCTGCCAGTGGAGGACAGGCGCCTCGCCTGTCGGGACAGGCGGGGGCACCTCGCCTGTCGGGACAGGCGGGGGCGCCTGTCCTCCACCAAATGCGGACGCGCTCGCCAACAGCAGCGCGAAAAGGAGGGAGATTCGTTTCATGCTGCCGCGCAAATACAAACGGCGTACCGTTTCCCAAATTATTGGCACCTCGAATGCAGAAGGCGCGTCAGAGAGAGCCCATGACCACGCAAACGTTTCCCTCGTACAGCAGCCGCCTCAGTCCCGAGATCACCGCGCGGACGCGTCGCCGGATCCCCGTGGCGGAAGCCAGAGCCACGACGGCGCAGTCGGCGCTCGAGTACATCCTCTTCGCCGTCTTCGGCACCACGATCCTGATCGCTGCGATCGCGCTCATCGTCACGAACTCGGCATCGTTTCGCCGCGTCCCGAACCTCGTCGGCGAAGGCATTCGCACCGATCGCGTCAACATCCTGATGATGCAGACGTATCGCGCCGGACAGAACGACACGATCACGACCGATGCCCTCATGCTGATGTCGATCAAGCCGTCGACGCGCGAAGTCGCCGTCACGTCCATCCCGCGGGATTTGTGGGTCAAGCTCGGCAACTACGGCCAGCGCCGGCTCGGCGCTGCTCCAGCGGTGGCCAAGTCGGCCGGCTATCCGGGCGAAGGTCCGGGCCTGACCGCCGACACAATCGCAACCGTTCTCGGGCAACCGGTCCACGCGTACGTGCGGCTGGAACGCCGCGATCTCGTGCAGGCCATCAACGCCGTCGGCGGCATCGACATCGACGTCGAACAGAGTTTCATCGAGTATCGCCGTCACGAGCGATTCACGCGCGGCCATCATCATCTCGATGGCCAGCGCGCACTGCGTTACGCGTTCTCGCCGTTCGTCGTGGGACCGGCCAACGATCGCTTCGCACGCGAAGCACGGCAGCAGCAGATCATCGCCGCTCTCGCCGCGAAAGGGAGCACGTCGCGGAACGTCGCCCGCATCGCCACGCTCACCCTCGGCGACCATACGAACCTGACGCCGCAGCAGATCTCATGGCTGGCCACGACCGTGAGTGCGCGCGAGCCGCGGAGGGTCACTCTCGCGCCGTACATGGACACGTTCGAAGTGGCGACCATCGCCGACACCGGCGTGGCCGTCCGTCCACGCAACGGCGACTACCGTCAGATCCGCGAGCTCATCGCGAACGTGTTCACGCAGACCGCCATTACGACGAACTAGCTGGCACTGCCGCTGCTTGGGTCGTGGGTCGTAGGTCGTAGGTCGTAGGTACCGGGGGCGACGGCGCCTCAGGCGACGCAGCCCCCGACACCTACGACCTACGACCCACAACCTACGACCTACGACCTACGACCTACGACCGACGACCAGCGAACCATGGCATCGCTACCGAACGAACCTCGCTACGAGCATCCTTCGCATCTGCGACCCGTCTACACAGCGCCGAAGAAGAGGAAGAAGAAGACCTCGCGCCTGACCGAATGGATCATGTTCTCGGTCTTTGCGCTCATCGTCATCATCGGCGCGATCGCCCTCTACACGCAGTACGCACCGTCGTTCAAAACCGTGCCGAACCGCGTCATGGAAGGGTTCAAGGCCGACCGGATCAACATCCTGTTGATCGGAGTCGGTGGACCAACGCATCCCGGCGAAGGGAAAGACCTCGCCGACGCGATCATGGTGCTGAGCCTCAAGCCTTCGAAACGACAGGTCGCGCTGATCTCCCTGCCGCGCGACTTCTACGTCCGCATCGGTCACTTCGGCGTCCACCGACTCAATGCCGCACACGGCCTGGGCGAGGAAAACGGTTACCCCGGACGCGGTCCCGCGCTCCTGATGGAGACCGTCGAGAAGATCCTCGGTGAACCGATGCACGCGTACGTGAGGGTCGACTTTGCGGCATTCGAAAAGATCATCGACCAGATCGGCGGCGTCGACATCTACGTCTATCGTCCCTTCTACGACTACATGTTCAAGGATCAGTTCCACGCCGGCTGGCAACACATGACCGGCAAGCGTGCGCTCCGCTATGCGCGAGCGCGCTACGTCGACGCCTCGGCGGAGGGAAACAATTTCGCCCGTGAGCTGCGGCAGCAACAGGTGATCGCCGCACTCCGCGACAAGCTCGAGCACATCTCCGCGCAGCAGGCGATGCAGCTCGTCGGCATCGCCCGGACCGTGTCGAAGTACACCGACACGAACCTCACCACCGGGCAGATGATCGATCTCTACTCGATGTTCCA
>DASYUK010000465.1:0-4190 GCA_036001325.1 Thermoanaerobaculia bacterium | reverse complement strand
ATGTATGAGTTTCGTCCGGGACAGTACATGTACGACGCCAGCACGATGGGGGAGGCGGAGGTTCACGCAGCGATGAAGTTTCACGAGGAAGAGTCGGCGAAGCGCGGGCTGAAGTCGAAGCGCTTCATCGCCCGTCGCGGCGAGGCGTTGATCTGGCATTCGGCGCTGTTGCACGGCGGCGCCGCCGTCGGCGATGAAGCGCTGACGCGCAAGAGCTTTGTCGTGCACTACTCGACACTTCGCAATCATCCGGCGCGATCGATCACGCTGCAGGACAACGCCCGCTCGGAAGTGTGGACGACGCGCGAGACGATCGAGCGCGATGGCGCGCGCGGTTTCGCCAATCCGCTCGACGGAGAGCTCGAGTACATTCGTGGCTAAATATCCGCTCGAACCCGACGCACGTGAGATGCGCCGCCTCGTCGATGAGGCGATGCGGCGAATCACTGCTCACATCGAGTCGTTGCCGCAGCAGCCGGCTTCGAATGTGGAAGGGGCGGCGGAGTATGCGCGGACATTGATCGAGCCGTTGCCGCAGCGCGGCATTGCGTATGAAACGCTGCTCGATCAGCTTTTCGATGAGTATGTACCGCGATCCTTCAATGCGCCCGGTCCCGGATATCTGGCGTATATCCCGGGCGGTGGCATCTTTTACTCCGCGATCGCCGATCTCATCGCGGACTCCGTCAATCGCTACGTCGGCGTGTTCGCCGCCGCGCCCGCGCTCGCACAACTCGAGGCGAACGTGATTCGCTGGTTCTGCGAGATCGTCGGCTACGGGCGGGGGGCGGGGGGCATTCTCACGACCGGCGGCTCACTCGCGAATTTCACAGCGATCGTTGCGGCGCGGAAAGCGCTGCTGCCGGAGAACTTTTTCAAGGGGACGCTCTACTGTTCCGATCAGGTTCACCATTCGTTTCAGAAGGCGGCGAACCTCGCCGGATTCCCATATGCAAACATCCGCGAGATCGCCTCCGACGAGAAGTTCCGCCTTCGGATCGACGCGCTCGAATATGCGATCGCACGCGACCGGCGCGCCGGCGAGACGCCATTCCTCGTCGTCGGAAGCGCCGGCACGACGAATACGGGTGCGGTCGACGATCTCGACGCAATCGCACGCGTGGCGAAAAAGAATGAGATGTGGTTTCACGTCGACGGTGCATACGGCGCATTCTTTATGCTGACCGAGCGCGGACGCACAACGATGCGCGGCATCGAACAGGCGGACTCGGTCGTCCTCGATCCGCACAAGACCTTCTTTCTGCCGTACGGCACCGGCGGTCTGATCGTGAAGAACGCGCAGACGCTTCGTCGCGCACATTCACTGCACGCTGACTATCTCCCGGAGATGCAGCAGGACGAGGAGCTGGTCGACTTCTGCGAGATCTCGCCGGAGCTTTCGCGCGATTTTCGTGGACTGCGCGTCTGGCTGCCGATCAAGATGTTCGGCATCGACGTGTTTCGCCGTCAGCTCGACGAAAAGCTCGATCTCACTTTGTGGGCGACCGAAGAGCTGCGCAAGATCGACGGCATCGAGATCGTCGCCGAGCCGCAGTTGTCCGTCGTGGCGTTCCGCCACAAATCCACAGACGCTCTCAATCGCGAGCTTCTTCAGCGCATCAACGCTCGCAAACGCGTCATGCTCACGCCGACCACAGTCGACGGCAAATTCGTGATCCGCATCTGCGTCGTCTCATTCCGCACGCATCGCGATCGGATGGAGATGGCGCTCGCCGATGTCCGTGAGTCCGTTCACTCTCTCACCGTTCCGTAGGGAATCACTCCGGGCAGGCAGCCCCCTTCGCCACCCATTCTCGCATCCTGCGCACGAATTCGTCGTAGGACAGCGGCGGAGTCGTGCGCCCGTCGCCTGGCGACCAGCCCCATCGGACAAGCGGAGTCTCGAGATGATCGATCACGCCCGCGACCGTCTTTCCGCCGTTGAGCCGCGGGTCTTTGAGTTGCCGGCAGAGTTGACCAGCGCTCCGGCCCTCAAACACCAGACGCATGTTCGGTGATGGCAGGTGCCACTCGGGAACACCCGGAGGCATATTCGCGCCCGGAAGGTTTGTCGGTTGGTGACAGGCGCCGCACTTCATCCCGTACTTGCCATGGCCGTCCGCGCCGCGCTTCACATTCTGGATGTGCACGTGACTGTCATCGCCCTGGAGCGGCGCATCTCCTTTCGGATGGCAGTTCATGCAGCGCGGGTGCATCAAGACCGTGTATGCCGCGAGGAACGCTTCGCGAGCGGCCGGATCGTCACGCGGGGTCTTTGCTTCTGGCGGGAAGAGAAGAAGTCCGAGGATCGCTATCCACTCCATAAGGGCTCCTATGCCGTTCTCAAGTCTTCGGCGCGGATTGGCAGTCGGCGGATCCGTTTACCCGTAGCAGCAAAAATAGCGTTGCCTACGGCGGGGGCGATCGGCGGCACACCTGTTTCGCCGACACCGCCCATCTTTTCCGTACTGGCGACGATGTGCGTCTCGACGACGGGCATTTCGTTCATCCGCAGCATCGGATAGTCGTGGAAGTTGCGCTGTTTCACGCGCCCATTTTCGAAGGTGATCTCGCCGTAGAGCGCGGCCGTGAGACCAAAAACGATGCCGCCCTCCATCTGGGCGCGAATCGTGTCCGGGTTCACAGTCGGGCCGCAGTCGATCGCGCACACGACCCGATCGACTCTGACATCGCCCTTCTTCGAGACCGACACTTCCGCGACCTGAGCGACAAAACTTCCAAACGATTCGTGCACGGCCAGTCCTCGCCCACGCCCTTCGGGAAGCGGCTTTCCCCAGCCCGCCTTTTGCGCGGCGAGCTCGAGGACTCTTTTGTGACGTGGATACTTGCCCAGTAGCGCGCGGCGGAATTCGTACGGATCTTTACCTGCCGCGTGAGCCATCTCGTCGAAGAAGCTCTCGACGACGAATGCGTTGTGAGAATGCCCCACCGAGCGCCACCACAATGTGGGGACGCCGCCGGGCGCTTGCTGCCAGCTCACGGACAAATTGGGGATGTCGTAAGGTAAATCGCTCGCTCCTTCGACGGCGATGGTGTCGACGCCGTTCTTGACGGCGAATGACTCGAACGGCGTGCCGACCATGAAGGATTGACAGACGACTTGATGTTGCCAGAACGCGGGGTTGCCGGCTGCGTCGAGACCGGCACTGATCGAGTGATAAGCCGCGGGTCGATAGTAGCCGCCCCGAATGTCGTCTTCACGGGTCCAGATCACTTTGACCGGTGCTTTGACGGACTTCGAGACTTGCACCGCTTCCTGGACAAAGTGGGAGTCGGGAACAGCTCGCCGGCCGAATCCGCCGCCTAACAACATGGTGTGGATTTTCACCTGCTCGGGCTTGAGCCCGGCCACTTGCGCCGCCACCGCTCGTTCCATCGTTTGGAACTGAGTGCCGGTCCAGACTTCGCAACTGTCAGCACGGACATCGGCGACGCAATTGAGCGGTTCCATCGTCGCGTGGGCGAGGTAGGGCAGCTCATAAACTGCTTCGAGCTTCTTCGCGGCCGCTCCCATCGCGGTCGCCACGTCGCCTGTCTTGACGGCCACAGCTCCCGCTTGCCCGGCGAGGTCCGCATACTGCTGGCGCTGCGTTCGACTGTCGAGCGTTGCTAGTGGACCTTCATCCCAGACGATCTCCAGCGCTTCGCGGCCGAGTTTCGCGGGCCAGAAACCGTCCGCCACAACCGCGATGCCGCGATCGATCTCGACCACGTGTCGGACGCCGGGCACCGCTTTCGCCTTTCCGGCGTCAAAGCTCTTCACCTTCCCGCCGAAGACTGGTGGGCGGGCGACAACGGCGACCAACATGCCTGGGACGCTGACGTCCAGACCGAAAACTCCTTTACCGTCGCTCTTCTCAGGCGTATCCAATCGTTTCGTCGGTTTGCCGATCAGTTTGAAATCCTTCGGGTCCTTCAACGTGACGTTCTGCGGCGGCGTCATGCTTGACGCCTTCTCCGCCAGGCGTCCATAGGACAGACGTCGTTGCGACGCGGTGTGAATGACGTAGCCGTTTTGAGTACGGCAGGTCGCGGCATCCACATTCCATGTTTCCGCTGCTGCGGCGATCAGCATTGCTCGCCCTGTGGCGCCGGCCTTGCGCAGACGGTCGTACTCGGACCAGGTGCTCGAGCTCCCTCCAGTCATCTGGATTCCGAAAGCCGTGTGG
>DASYUK010000464.1:0-4943 GCA_036001325.1 Thermoanaerobaculia bacterium | reverse complement strand
CACCATGTACAGCCGCGGCGAGATCTGAAAGAGCGCGGTCAGACCAAACACGACCGCGAGGCACCAGACCAGATTTGTCGTCACGAAGCCGAGCACCACCGCGGCGGCATGTCGCCTACCGCGTTGAATCGCCGTCTGCGTGACGAGAATGAAGTTGGGACCGGGACTCATCGCCGCGAGAATGTCGACGGCGAACAACGACAGAAGAAGGGGAACGTAGCTCACTTCGGCAACTTGATCTTCGGCATCTCGGCACGCGCCCGGTAAAGGATCGCGGTCTTGCCGATCATTCCGGCGATCTGCGAGTCGGACGCGCCGGCGAGAGTCTCCGCCAGCTCCCGTCGCATATCGGACTCATCCGTGTCGATGCGCACTTTGATCAACTCATGCGCGTCGAGCGACTTCTTCGTCTCGTCGACCACGGCCGGACTGACACGCGCCTTACCAACTCGAACGACTGGTGATAGCGGATGGGCCAGCCCCTTCAGGAACTGTCGCTGCTTCGGGGTCAGGACCATGGCTCGAGCATATGGCAATTTGTGTGCAATATGCGACGCACTCTCTTCACGCTGCTCATCCTCTGCTTCGCCGCCTCGGCGCACGCGCAGATCCAGACCATCAAGACGACCGGCAGCGGCGGTCATAACAACTCCGGCATCTTCAGCTTCGGCCCGCGCGTCTCGAATTACTCGACAGATGTTCGCGAGACCCTCACGCCGCTCAAAACGGGTCGCCAAAGCTCGTTTGGTGCCGTCGGCGACTACCGCAGCGGCGCGTTCGTGCTCGATTTCACGTATGACCACGATCCGGAGAATGGCATCAGCATCGCGTCGCTGATCGTCGATACCGGTAACTATTCACGTGATCGCGGCGAGGTCACGGTCGGGTTCGCGGCGACGCCCTTCCTCGATTTACAGGGCGGGCTTCGCATCGACTCCGCGCGTGTCGGCGGCATTGCCGTCTTCAACAATCCCGTCTCCACCGATCTCAATATCGATCACCACGCGCTGACCGCGGGCATCCGTTTTCACACCGAGCCGTCGCCGGTCGGCTTCTTCGTCCTGGGGCGCGGCTTCATCGGATCGGCGAAGCTCGACTTCGGAACCGGCGATGTCGACACCGACACGAGCGGCTATCGCGGTGAAGCGGGACTCAACATCCGGATCGGCGAGAGCGCCTGGGCCGTGCAGCCAGGCTACGAGTACGACCACTTCGAGACGAAGAACTACGGCGTGCGGATGAACACGAACCGGTTCTTTTTGAACTTTGTGTATCGGAGGGGGATGTAGGTGTAGCGGCGTGCTTTAGCACGCCGGCGCGCTGAAGCGCGCCGCTACACGATCAGCGAATTTTCTTCAATCGTGCGATGAACTGATCGGGCTTCTCGAAGCCGACTAGTCGCAATTCGCGCAGCTCGCGGCCATTCGCGTCGACGAAGATCACAGTGGGCGGTCCGATGACTCCGTACTGGCGCATCAGCGCCGCCGTCGCGTCGTTGCTCTGCGTGACGTCGGCCTTGATCCGTGCGAAGCGGCCGAGCTCCGCGGCCACGGCGCGATCGCTGAACGTCCGCGCGTCGAGCTCCTTACAGGGGATGCACCAGTCGGCGGTGAAGTCGATCACGGCCGGCTTCCCCGCGGCGCGCGCGGCGTCGAGTGCGTTCGCGTCGTAACGCGTCCACTCGACCTCTGCCCCACGCGTCGGAATCGCGAACGCGACTCCGGCGACGAGCAGCAGCGAGGCACAGGCGAGTCGCATCGCTCTTCCCGCTGTTCCGCGCGAAACGAAGAGAAATGCCGAGCCGATCAGAAGCGACAGGACGACACCCCAGCGGAAGACATCGTCGCCGGTGAGAGGTCGGACAAAGTAAAAAGCCATCGCCACGAGCACGAAGCCCATCGCCTTCTTCACCTGCAGCATCCACTCACCCGGGCGCGGCAACGCGTTGAGCGCGACGAGATACGGAAATCCGAGCCCGAACGCGAGCGACGCGAACATCACGCCGCCGATCACCGGCTTCCCGATCTGCGCGACGAGCGTCAGAAGCGAGATGACGACCGGTCCGACGCACGGCGCGGCGACGATGCCGATGGCCAGTCCCATCGTCAGCGCTCCGGCCATCCCGGCGCGTCCACCGGAACGATTGGCGATCCACCGCGGCGGCTGGATCTCGTACGCGCCGAACATCGATGCCGCGAGCACGAGCATCAGCAACGCGAAGGCGATCAGGAGCGCGGGAAGCTGCAACCACGCGCCGAACATCTTTCCGCCGAGCGCCGCGGCGACGCCGAGCGTCGAGTACGTGATGACGATGCCGAGGACGTACATCGCTGAGAGAGCAAAGCGATGCGCGCGACGACCGTCGCTCTGCATCGCAAAGAATCCGAGCGTGATCGGGATCAGCGGAAAGACGCACGGCGTCAGATTGAGCGCCAGTCCGCCGACGAAGAGAACGAGCAGTGTGAGAGGGAGACCGCCCGAGGCGAATGTGGCGGCGAGACGATCGCTCGGTGGTGAGGCTTGCCCCTCACCCGGCCTTCGACCACCCTCTCCCGCCGGGAGAGGGCTCTGCGATACCACGTTGAGCCCTATCTCCCCCTCCGCCTTGTTCGGTGGCAGGCAGATGCGATCGCTGCACGCCTGATATCGCAGCGTCGCGTGAAGCGATGAGCCCGTGAGTCTCGCGGTGAAAGGAATCTGCACCGTTCCGGTGTAGACCGCGATCGGCTTCCCTTCGGTGAATTGGAACGAGCGCATCTCATGCTGCGGATACTTCGCGCTGATGAGCTCCGCGTTGCCGAGCGTGACGACCGTCGGAATCGCATACGACTCCATCGGCTTGTTCGAGTTGATGTGCCAGCCGTCAGCGATGCGCGCGGTGATGACACCTTCGACAACATCGCCGGTGCGCTTCTGGATCGCGCCGTCGATCATGACCTTCGGCGACCGATCGACGCCGCTATCGAATCCGATCTGCGCGACAAAGAGAAAAACGCTGAGAAGATGCATCACTGCTTGACCGGCGTGATCTGGCGCTCGATGCTCGGCAACATCATGTCGACGTTCGGGATCAGCGGTGAGTTCGGAAACGACTTCTTGAAATCGCGCAGCTCATTCGCCGCGCAGCGGAGATTGCCTTGCGCGAGACAGACATCGGTGGCCAGCAGCCGCGCGCGCTCGTACGACTCCCCCTCTTTCTGCACCTTGCTGAACTGATCGATCGTCTTCAGCACGTCGGGATACTTTCCTTCCATCAGGTAGACGATTCCCAGCTCGTAGTAAGCCTGGTCGCGGAACGCCACCGGCACGCCCTTCTCCATGATCAGTTTCTTCAGTCGTGGCTCGCTCGCCGCATAGTCCTGGCGATGGCGGAACTCTTTCGCCAGATCGAGTCTCTTCTGGTAGTCCTTCGCGAAGGAGGGTTCCGACTCGACGAGCTTCAGAAAGTTCTGATGCTTCGCCAGAGTGTCGCCCATGATTTTCACGAACTCCGTCGGCGGGGCGTAGCCGCGGATCGAGCCGACCACGGTCATGTCGGAGTTGAGGATGAAAAAGGTCGGCAGCGTCGCCACCTGATACCGTTGCGCGAACTTGCTCCCCTCGGCGCCGTCTTCGGTGTCCAGTCGCAGCAGCACCATCTTCGCTGTCGCGGTCTGGAACGCCTCCGATGGATAGACGTCGGCCTCGAACTTGTGACACCAGCCGCACCATTGCGCGAAGAGATCGACGAAGATCATCTGCTTCTTCTCTTTCGCCTGCCTCTGCGCGGTCGCGATCGATTTGATCCAGCCCGCCCCGAAACTCTGCGGAGCAGCGATGAGTACGATCAGCGTCGCCAGCAAAAGGATTCGTCGCAAAAGAAAAAGACCTCCGTCGCGGTCACAAACGACTCCGGCGACGACGCCTATTCCGATCGAGTGACACCGGCCGGTGACAGATCCGCCGCCGCTTGTCTCTTCGCTTCGTGATACTTGCGGGCCGCCTCGACGAACGCGCCGAACAGCGCTGATGCCGAATTCTCTCCGCCCATATCTTCGGGATGCCATTGCACACCGAGATAGAAAGGATGATTCGGGTCCTCGAGTCCTTCCACGATTCCGTCCGGCGCTTCCGCGGTCACGCGGAAGCCGCGGCCGATGCCTTTGATGGCCTGATGATGCGATGAGTTCACGTTGATCTCGCGGCCGCCGAGGATCGAGGCGAGCCGCGTACCTTCTTCGATGATGACGTCGTGACGGGCGCGGTCCTCCGGCTCGCTGACATGCTCGACCTCGGTCTGCATCTCCGAGTTGATGTCCTGGACGAGCGAGCCGCCGGCGGCGACGTTCATCACCTGAAGACCGAGACAGATTCCGAGGGTGGGGATGCCGCGCTCGCGCGCCGCTCTCGCCAGCGTCAGATCGTTGCTCTGCCGCCTCGGATCCATCGGCTCGACGGTCGGATGACGCTCCTCGCCATAGACGGCAGGATCGCAATCGTCACCGCCCGCGAGAAGCAGACCATCGAGCTCTTCGACGATGTCGGCCGCGTTCTCCGGTTGTGGCGGGATGAGCACCGGAATCGCGCCGGCGCGACGCAGCGAATCGATGTAGGTTGTATACGCGAAAGCACGGTCCCGCTTGCCGGGTGTGGTCTGCACGTCGGAACCGATGCCGATGACAGGTTTCATGGTCATCATTTTACGTAAATCGTCACTTCATCACGGTGGCCGCGATCATCGATCGCGGCGATGGTGTGCTCGCCCGGTTGCAGCGGCCACTCTGCAACGACGCGCTTGCCATCGACGCGCCAGGTGACGTCGGCGGTGGCGCGCAGACGCAGCGTCTGAAACGCGCTGCGCAAAGTTGGGTCGATGAGGTAGGTTGCGCCGTTGGGCGGATTCGTCACCCGCAGTTCCCTCTCCCTCCGGGAGAGGGTGGCGCGGAGCGCCGGGTGAGGGGCGT
>DASYUK010000463.1:0-12881 GCA_036001325.1 Thermoanaerobaculia bacterium | reverse complement strand
CTGGCCATGCTTGTAACATATGGACATGTGCCTCACATGTCAACATGCGCGACGCATATCGTGGGTGTGGGTCATGGGGGGCGTCGTCGCCTGAAGCGCTGCAGCCCCTAAGACTACGACCTACGACCCACGACTTTCCTACCAGTGATACGTCGCCCGCACGTAGGCGACGTTGCCGCGGTAATCGCCGTCGTTCGCGGCGAGGAAGAATGAGCCGGGAACGAAGTTGGCCAGGCTGGTCGACTGCGCGTCGCTAATCGTGTATTTCTCGATCCAGCCACCGACTGCCAGGTCGACTGTTTTCGTGAATCGATACGTGAGCTCAGCCGAAGTGGTCCATAGCTTCGTGTCGTCGACATTCGGGATCGGTACTGCGATGTCGGGTGTACCGCCCGGCGGGCTGAAAAGATCCGCGACGCCGTTGACCTTCTGGTAGCGACCGAGGAGATGCAGGTCGAGCTTCTCTGGAATCAGGCCGACGGTGCCGCCGATACCGAACGTGTTCGCCTTGTCGCTGTTGTTGGCGGTCCAATCGTCGAGAGGATTCGTCGACGGCGACGCGCCGCTCTGGCGTCCGCGTTGGAAACCGGTGAAGTTCTCCCAGCTATAGAAACCGAACGCGCTCCAGCGATCGGATGGCGTGTAATCCGCTTCCGCATTGAAGGAATCGTTCTTCCAACGCAGCAGCCCGTGCGTCGACTTTGTGTACTTATCGAGATTGTGTAGATAGCTCACTGAGAATGACGCATTGCCGCCCAGCGGCGTGAGTTGCAGCATCGTGACGAGACGATTGATGTCCTTGGCCGCCTGATCGAATCGGCGAAGCGCAGGAAGCTGAGCGGGCGGTCCGGGATTCACAAATGACGCATCTTCCGAACGCTCGAAGTCGTACTCATTGAAGTCACGACTGCCGAACTCATAGGTCGTGCGGACGACGGCCCATGACATGGGGCGGAAGTCCGCGGCAACGTGCCACACGTTTTCATTCGTACGATCTGTCTCGCGGAACGTACGGTGGATCTGCTCATTGCGGAAGCCCGCTTCGACCGTAACGATCTTGAAGTCGTAAGAGCCGTACAGCTCGCCGCGATTGGTGCGAACGCTGTACGGCACGGTGATGCGCGGAATGTCTTCCCACACTGCATCGAACCGGACGTATCCCGGCAATGTCACCCGCGGCGAGTTGTTGTCGCGGTTGTTGCGCCGATAACGGGCATTGATGGAGAGCCCCGGTATCGGACGCGACGAGAACGTCAACACTTCACTGTCTGTACTGATCTTGCCGTCGAATCGATTCACGGGCAGCGTGTTGATATCTGACGCGTTGAGTGGCGCAGTGATCGCCGTGTTCGTCGTATACGGGATCAACCGTTCGTCCTGCTTCCACCGGCCCACTCCGACATCGACCGTCAAACGCGAATTCGCCGGCAGTTTGTAGAGGAGGCCGACGTTGGCGTTTACGGCGCTGTTGCTCGGAGGCAGGCTGAGTCGTCCGAATGCCGCGCCGCCGATGGAGCCGGACGCGGGCGCCGTATACGCCGACGCATCAGTCGCACTCGTGATGCGGAATGGATTATCGAAGGTATAGCTGACAAGCGTGTCGTGAAAATCATTGACATGCACGGCCCCGCGAACGAGCGCCTGACCGAACAGGTATTCGCCGGAAACGCCCACATCGCGCGTCATGTAGTTGATCGGCTCCGGGGTCTCCACGCCGTTGCCGAAGCCGAATGACGTACCGGCGCCGCGGTTTCCGGAGCGGCTCTCCACGAAATACGTGACGTGCGAATCGAGATCCGTGCGCTCGGGAAGAAAGCGGAAGTCGAAGAAGCCGCGTTTGCGGAGCAGACCGACGTCGATCGGCGTGGTGACGGCGAGCGACGGCGTGACGAGAGCGTTGAGGAACGCGAAATTCACACCGGCGCGATTCGTCGCGAACTGTTGCGCGATGGTGTTCTGAAATACCTGCTGCAGTGCGTCGCTGATTTCGTATGTGCCCCGTGACGTCGGTTGCTCGAGCGTACGACCGAGCCCAAAGCGGTGCGGGATCTGATTGTAATCGGCGGTCACATTGACGAAATCGCTGCTGAGACCGAGCGTGTATCGCTGATCCGCGCGCGCCACGTTTTCTCCCGTGAGCGTATAAGAAATGTTTCCGACGCCGAGGATGCGGAAGCTGGGCAGGACTGGTTCCTTCGGGACATCACGGTACTCGTTGAATCGCGATGAATTGCTGTCGACGGAGACTCCCTGCACGCCGAAGTCGACGCGGCGCAAATCGACGATCGTCTCCTCGGGCGGCGTGGTGGTCTCGGGCGGCTTTGCCTCCGGGCCGGGTTGTGTCGACACAGGAGGCTTTTCAGGCTCCGGCGGAGTCTGCGCGTAAAGGCCGACCGCAACGACGACGAGTAGGAAAAAGATCCATGCACGTTTCATCGCGTCCTCCTCACCGGCCCAGATATGCGCCGGACGGCGCATTGGATCCGTGGATGTTCTGGTGGCAGTTGCGGCACGCATGCTCGACTGCGCGATTCGTGATGTTCGCTCCGGCTACCGTGTTGCGCAGGTCATAAAGCGTTCCGGGATGTCGCGTATTGAGGTGGCAGCGCTGACAGAGATACGGCATCTTCGCCTGCAGCAGCTTTTCGTGATTTGAGCCATGCGGGTTATGACAGGTGAGGCAGTTCTCGCGGACGGGAGCGTGCTCCCACATGAACGGTCCGCGCTTCTCCGTGTGGCATGAGTAGCAGAGCTCGTTCACGGTCGCGGCGCGGATCATCTTCGGCGTCGTGCTGTCATGCGGATCGTGGCAGCTCGTGCAGTCCATGCGTCCTTCGCGAACCGGATGATGACTCGTGCGCATCGCCTGCGCGCGCATGTTCTGATGGCAACTGAAGCAGGTCTCGCTGACGCGTTCGGCTTTCAGTTGTGCGCGATCCGATTTGAAGGAGTGCACGCTGTGGCATGTTGTGCAGGTGAGTGCTTTGCGATCATGCACGCCGCCACGCCAGTTCGCCTGCCGCCGTCGATCGTGACAGGTAAGGCAGAGATTCGTCGCCTCGGCCGGTTTCATGCTCTTGACTGAGACGATCGGCCCTTTTCCTTCGCCCGCCATCATCATCTTCGCGTGCGTGGCGACATCACCATGGCAGTTGCTGCAACTGTTCGCCAGCTTGTGATGCGGCGTGCGCTGAAAGGCTGCCATGGCGTCGGCATGACACGTCTGACATTGCGACAGATCGAAGCTGACGACCGGCCACTGCGGTGGGGTCTCAGCGGAGGCGAGAGGTACCAAAAAAAAGGCCAGAACACCTGCAATCGCCAATCGCATCTTTCCTCCGGCTGTCTTTTCGAGACCAACTTATGGAGAACTGCATTCTAGTTCCTACGGCCAGCTGCGAATATTCACGCCGTAATGATCCGCATCTTAGGATTTGCGCGGAGAGGCGGCGATGGCTCGCGGCACCGCTGTCGTGTGACAGATGTCACACTCGTTCGTGATGCCAGGCGCCGAGTGAGTGCTTCGGGCGACGCTATGGTGGCCGCACGATGAACACCTCAATCAAGGTTCCACTGATCCTGCTCATCGCGGGCGTTGTTCTACTTCTCGCCGGCTCGTACTACGGTCTGGCGATCGCCCCGCCGGAGCGCTACATGGGGGACGTGCAGCGAATCATGTACGTGCACGTTCCAACCGCCTGGTGCGCGATGCTCGTGCTCACATTCGGATTCGTCTGCGCGATCGCGTACCTGATCACCGGCCGGCTCAAATGGGATCACTGGCTCGAAGCGGCGATCGAGATGGCGGTCGTCCTTTGCTTCCTGCTTTCGGTGCAAGGTGCGATCTGGGCCAAGCCTACGTGGGGTGTGTGGTGGGACTGGGATCCACGCCTGACCACCGTCGCGATTCTCTTGATGGCGTTTCTCGGGATCACCGCGCTGCGTCACCACGTCGACGATCCGGTGCGGCGCGCGACTTGGTCATCGGTCGCCACGGTCGTCGGCTACATCGATGTGCCGATCGTCTACTTCTCGGTGAAGTGGTGGAACTCGCTGCACCAGCAGCAGTCGAGCTTCAGGACGGTGTCGCGCGAGTTCCTCATCCCGCTGTTCACGAATTTCGCGGGGATGTTGCTGCTCGTCATCGCCATCACGATCGTGCGAACGCGCGTTGCTGCATTTCGATCGGAGGAGGAAATGTCTCCGGCGCTCCTGATCGGAGAGATGGCATGAACGGATTCGTGAGCGGCGGTTGGGGATTTGTCTGGGCAGCCTACGGTGTCACAGCATTCATCCTTGTCACTTACGCGCTGCGAATCTTTGCAGGTCTTCGCTCCGCACACCGGCAACGGTGAGATCAGTCACACGCCAGAAGTGACTCGACGCATGACGCGATGCAACCGGAAGGCGCTACCTTGGCGTTAAGGAATCGTCATCTGTATCCTGCGATGCCATCGGGAAGGATAGAGCCGGGTGCCTGACGAACCGAAACGACCACGACTGGCGCGTAATCTCGTCAGTCAGGCGGGGGTGGCGATCGCTGTCATCGCCATCGCCAATCTCGCGTTTCTCATCTACCTCGATGCGACGCAGACGCACGCGAATCCTTACCTCGGCATTCTGACGTGGATCGTCGCACCGGCGATCCTGATCTTCGGTCTGGCGCTGTACATCGGCGGAATGCTCATCGAGCGCAAACGACGCCGCAAGCGCGGCGTCGAGGAGCTGCAGGAATATCCGCGGATCGATCTCAATCAACCGCGCACGCGCATGATCGTGATGTTCACGACCCTCGGCATCATCGTCTTTGTCACGATGACCGTCGTGGGGAGCTATCAGGCGTATCACTACACCGATTCGGATGCGTTCTGCGGGACGTTGTGCCATCAGGTCATGCATCCCGAGTACACGGCGTATCAAGTGTCACCGCACGCGCGCGTCGGATGCGTCGGTTGTCACGTCGGCCCCGGCGCGACATGGTTCGTGCGGTCGAAACTCTCCGGCTCTTATCAGGTCTACGCCGTCCTCACGCACAAGTTCCCGCGACCGATTCCGAGCCCCGTGCAGAGTCTTCGCCCCGCTCGCGAAACGTGCGAGCAATGCCATTGGCCGGAAAAGTTCTTCGGCACGCAGTTGAAGGTGTTCGATCACTTTGCATACGACGAGACGAATACGCCGCTTCAGATCCGGATGCTGATCAAGACCGGTGGAGGGAATCCGTCAGCGGGACCGGCGGCTGGCATTCACTGGCACATGAATATCGCCAATGAGGTGACGTACATCGCCACCGACTCGCATCGTCAGCAGATCCCATGGGTGCGCATCCGCAATCGCAACACCGGTCAGGTCACTGAATACGTCGCCGAGGGCTCGAAGCTGACGCCGGCGCAGATCGCCACGATGCCGCGCCGCAAAGTCGATTGCGTCGACTGCCACAACCGCCCGACGCACATCTATCAATCGCCCGACCGCGCGGTCGATCGCGCTCTCGCCTCCGGCAAGATCGATCGCTCGCTGCCGTATGTGAAGCAGCAGGCCGTTGCGGTACTCGCGAAAGACTACCACTCGACTCCCCAGGCTCTGCGCGCGATCGCGACGGAGTTTCCAGCTTATTACCAGAAGTCGTATGCGAACGCTTACAGCGCGAAAAAGGCCGAAATTGATCGCGCTGTCGTTGCTCTGCAGCAGATCTTTTCCTCAATCCGTTTTCCGGAGATGCGCGTCGATTGGCGAACGCATCCCGACAACGTCGGGCACTTCATGTCGATGGGATGCTTCCGCTGCCACGACGACCAGCACGTCAGCGGGGATGGAAAACGGATCAGCAAGGACTGCCAGATCTGTCACACGGTTCTCAGCGAGAATCAAACCAATGCGCAATTCGAACACCCGGTCGATCTGGGTGATCTGAGGAGCATCAACTGCGCCGACTGCCATCACGGCGGCGGCATGTAGGAAACCAAACTGAGGTTGGAATCAATGCGCTCGTCGCGCCATGCGCGATCTAGCGAAAAATAAGGAGGACGAATGAAACCCCGCTCCCTCGTGATTGCGTTGGCTGCACTGATCGTCATGTTACCCCTCGTCGCACTGGCAGATGCCACTCCTGATGGCGCCACGATCTTCAAATCGAAGTGCGCGATGTGCCACGGTCCCGAGGGCGCCGGTCAGACCCCGACGGGCAAAACCATGAAAGTGCGCGATCTTCGTTCCGCCGACGTTCAGAAACTCAGTGACGCGGATCTCGCGAAAGCGATCGCCGACGGCAAGGGGAAGATGCCGTCGTACAAGGGAAAGCTCACGCCCACGGAGATCCAGGTGCTGGTCGTCTACATTCGCGGTCTGGCCAAGAAGAAGTAGACGTCGTCGAGTGCGGCGGCAAGCCGCCGCACTCCAAGGCCTTGCCCGGTGATGCTCATCACTCCCTGACATGATGTAAGTCCTCGGCCGCTCGCGCGCACTCCCTTATCGTGGCGACATGACCGAGTCCTCCTTCGCGATGATCGACGGCAACGAAGCCGCCGCCCTCGTGGCATACGCGCTCAATGAGGTCATCGCCATCTATCCGATCACTCCCGCCTCGTCGATGGGTGAATGGGCCGACGAGTGGGCGGCGCAGAAGAAGTCGAATCTATGGGGCACGATCCCGTCGGTGATCGAGATGCAGAGCGAGGCCGGCGCTGCCGGTGCCGTGCATGGAGCGCTGCAGACCGGCTCGCTGGCCACCACGTTCACCGCGTCGCAGGGCCTCCTGCTGATGATCCCGAACATGTACAAGATCGCCGGCGAGCTGACGCCGGCCGTCTTTCACATCGCAGCGCGCACGGTGGCCACGCACGCTTTATCGATCTTTGGCGATCACGGCGACGTCATGGCTGCTCGTGGGACCGGTTGGGCGATGCTTTGCTCGGCGAGTGTGCAGGAAGCGCACGACTTCGCGCTCATCGCTCAGGCGGCGTCACTGCGATCGCGCATTCCGTTCGTCCATTTCTTCGACGGCTTCCGCACATCGCATGAGATCGCGAAGACGATTCTCCTCAGCGATGAGCAAATGCGCTCGATGATCGATCTCGAACTGATCCTCGAGCACCGCGGACGGGCGCTCTCGCCCGATCACCCCGTGATTCGCGGGACCGCTCAGAATCCCGACGTCTTCTTCCAGAGCCGAGAGCGGGCGAATCCTTTCTATAGCGATTGTCTGAACGTCGTCGCCGAGACGATGGAACGCTTCGCGCGCGTGACCGGCCGCCGCTATGCGCCGTTTGAATACTCCGGCGCGCCCGACGCCGAACGCGTGATCGCGGTCATGGGCTCCGCATGCGAAACCGTCGAGGAAACAGTCAACGCTCTCGTCGCGCGCGGCGAAAAGATCGGCGTGCTGAAGGTACGGCTCTTCCGCCCGTTCGATGGTGCGCGGCTGGTGGAGGCGTTACCGCCGAACGTGAAGGCGATCGCTGTCCTCGATCGCACGAAAGAGCCCGGGAGCGCGGGCGAGCCGCTGTATCTCGATGTGTTGAGCGCGATCGCGGAAGCCCGGCGGGACATCCGCGTCATCGGCGGCCGCTACGGCTTGTCATCGAAAGAATTCACGCCGGCGATGGTGAAGGGCGTCTTCCATCATCTCTGCGAGGACGTACCGCAGAATCATTTCACAATAGGGATTCACGATGACGTATCGAATACCAGCATCGCATTTGATCCGTCATTTTCGACAGAATCCGATGACGTCGTGCGCGCGATGTTCTACGGACTCGGCTCCGACGGTACCGTCGGCGCGAACAAGAACAGTTGCAAGATTATCGGCGACGGCGGCGCGTATGCGCAGGGCTACTTCGTCTACGACTCGAAGAAAGCCGGCGCGGTCACGATTTCGCATCTCCGTTTCGGGCCGCGGCCGATTCGCTCGCCCTATCTAATCAGCAGCGCCGACTTCGTCGCCTGTCATCAGCTCTCGCTCCTGTCGCGCTATGACGTGGTGAAGGACCTCGTGCCGGGCGGCACGTTCCTGTTCAACGGCACGGAGGAGCAACTGCCGCCGGCGGTGCGGCAAACGCTCGCCGAGAAGAATGCACGGGTGTTCGCGATCGATGCCACGCGCGTCGCGCGCGAGAATGGCATGGGGAGTCGCATCAACACGATCATGCAGGTCTGCTTCTTCGCGCTGGCCAGCGTCATGCCGCAGGAAGAAGCGCTTGCGGCGATCCGGGAATCGATCCGAAAGACGTACCGAAAAAAGGGAGAGGACGTCGTCGCGCGCAATCTCCGCGCGGTCGATGCGGCACTCCAGAATCTCGTGGAGATCAATGGAGGACAGGCAATCCTGCCTGTCCCGACAGGCGAGATCGCCTGTCCTCCATATTTCGTCTCCGAGATCATCGCTGGCCGCGGCGACGATCTTCCCGTCAGCGCCATGCCGTGCGACGGCACGTTCCCCTGTTCGACCGCGCGATACGAGAAGCGAAACCTGGCGCAAGAGATCCCTGTCTGGGATACTGCCGCGTGCATTCAGTGCGGCAAGTGCGCGATGGTCTGTCCGCACGCCACCATCCGCATCAAGGCCTACGACGAGAATCTCCTCCCGGGTGCGCCGGCGACCTTCAAGTCGCTCAAGCCCATTCACAAAGACTGGGTGGGACTCGCCTACACAATCCAGGTCGCGCCGGAGGATTGCACCGGATGCGGGATCTGCGTCGATGTCTGTCCGGCGAAGAGCAAAACCGTCGCCGGCCGCAAAGCGCTCTACATGGAGCCGCAACCGCCGCTGCGTGATGCGGAGAGCGTGAACTGGGACTACTTCCTCAAACTCCCGGAGCTCGATCGACGCAAGATCAATCCCGCCTTGATCCGGCACCAGCAGCTCCAGCAACCGCTCTTCGAGTTTTCGGGCGCGTGTGCCGGCTGCGGCGAGACGCCGTACCTGAAGCTTCTTACGCAGCTCTTCGGCGATCGCGCCCTCGTTGCCAATGCGACCGGCTGCTCGTCGATCTACGGCGGAAATCTGCCCACGACACCGTGGTCGGCAAACGCGGATGGACGAGGCCCGGCCTGGTGCAACTCGCTGTTCGAAGACAACGCCGAATTCGGTCTCGGCTTCCGGCTGTCGATCGACAAGCAACGTGACTTCGCCGTCGAACTGCTGAAGAAACTCGCGCCGGCGATCGGTGAAACGCTCGTGCAGTCGATCATCGATTCCCCGCAGAACGATGAGGCCGAGATCTACGAGCAACGCCAGCGCGTCGAAGCGCTGAAAGCAAAGTTGCACAGGCTGGAGCTGGTGACGCGCCTGCACAAACGCGAGCCGGGTCCCGAGCATCATCTCCTCGCGCTCACCGATCTCCTCGTGAAGAAGAGCGTCTGGATCGTCGGTGGCGACGGATGGGCTTACGACATCGGATTCGGCGGGCTCGATCACGTCCTGGCCAGCGGAAAGAACGTCAACATCCTCGTGCTCGATACCGAGGTGTATTCAAACACCGGCGGTCAGATGTCGAAGGCCACACCGCGCGCAGCGGTCGCGAAGTTTGCCGCCGGTGGAAAAGCGGCCGCGAAAAAAGACCTCGGCCTGATCGCCATGACCTACCGCAATGTATACGTGGCGAGTGTCGTGATGGGAGCGAAGGACGAGCACACGCTGAAGGCGTTCCTCGAAGCGGAGGCGTATGACGGGCCGTCGCTGATCATCGCCTACGCTCATTGCATCGCGCACGGCATCGACATGGCGACCGGGCTACAGCATCAGAAGAAACTCGTCGAATCGGGACAGTGGCTGCTGTACCGCTTCCATCCCGATCGCGCCGCTCGCGGCGAGCAGCCGATGCAGCTCGACACGCGCGGCCTGAAGATCCCGGTAGCGGAGTTACTGAAGAGCGAGGGCCGATTCCGCGACGCGACACCGGAGCAGATCACCGCGGCGCAGCAGGACGTCGACGCGCGCTGGAAGATCTACAGCGATCTGGCGGCTTTGAAACCATCGAACATTCAGGGAGAAAAGAACAATGTCTAACGCAACATTGCTGCTGAACGGCAAGGAGTACTCGCTCCCGGTTACGGTCGGAACCGAAAACGAGGTCGCCATTGATGTCACGTCGCTTCGCGCCAGAAGCGGTGCCATCACCTACGATCCTGCCTACGGCAACACCGGATCCTGCACGAGCGGGATCACGTTCATCGATGGAGAACGAGGGATCCTGCGCTATCGCGGCTACCCGATCGAACAGTTGGCGGCGAAGGCCAGCTTCGTCGAGGTGATGTATCTCCTCATCTACGGCGAGCTTCCGACCAGCAGTGAGCTGGACAGCTTCACCGACAAGCTGACCCATCACACGCTTCTTCACGAGGACATGAAGAAGTTCTTCGAAGGCTTCCCGAGGTCCGCGCATCCGATGGCCATCCTGTCGGCGATGGTGGCCTCGCTCTCGGCCTATTACCCGGAGACCGAGAAGCTCGAGCAGAACATCATCCGTCTTCTGGCGAAGTTGCCGACGATTGCCGCGTTCTCCTACAAGAAGTCGATCGGCCAGCCGTTCATCTATCCCCGCAACGATCTGACGTACACGCAGAACTTTCTTCAGATGATGTTCGCGATTCCGGCGGAGCCGTACAGAGTGTCCGCCGTCGTCGACCGGGCTCTGAACCTGCTGCTCATTCTTCACGCTGATCACGAGCAGAACTGCAGCACGTCGACCGTGCGCATGGTCGGCAGCAGCCGGGCCAATCTCTTCGCCACGATCTCCGCAGGAATCTGTGCTCTCTGGGGGCCGCTCCATGGCGGAGCCAATCAGGAAGTGCTGGAGATGCTGCAGCACATCCGAAGCGATGGAGGGAATGTCGGGAAGTTTGTCGCGCTGGCGAAGGACAAGAGCTCGAGATTCAAGCTGATGGGGTTCGGTCACCGCGTCTACAAGAACTTTGATCCTCGGGCCACGATCCTGAAGAGATCGGCCGATGAAGTCCTGGCCTCACTCGGCGTCCGAGACCCGCTCCTGGACATCGCCAAGGAGCTCGAAGAAGTCGCTCTTCGCGATCCGTATTTCATCGAGAAGAAGCTCTACCCGAATGTCGATTTCTACAGCGGCATCATCTATCGAGCGATCGGAATTCCATCCGAGATGTTCACGGTCATGTTCGCGCTGGGACGCCTGCCGGGTTGGATCGCGCAGTGGAAGGAGATGATCGACGACAGCTCGACGCGCATCAATCGTCCGCGTCAGGTGTACACCGGCGCGACCGAGCGATCGTTCATCGCTGTGGAAGATCGCGGAAGAACGCTTGCCGGCGTTACGAGCGATGGAAGCGTTCGGCGATGAAGACGTGGGACGTGTCAGAAGCTCGTGGTGACGTGAAGACAGCGCGCGGCTTCCATGAGAAGGCCATCTGTTGTCAAGGCCGCCGTGGCGGCCTCACCTCTGCTGTTGTGATTTGGTCATATCCGCCGACGATCGATATCCATCGTGACCTGGCTTCCATCCGCACTGTTCGTGAGCTCTTCGAGCTCTGTGCATGCTGAGGTCCGTTCCGCGAGGAGGTCGCTGCAATCTGAGCGTCGGTCTACAAGAACCGGTGAAGGTCGCTTGTGCCAAGCCGCGCGCCGCAGTCGACCGAACAAGCATTCCTGGATTGATCGTCGCTGATTGTCCTTTCATCGGTGTCGTTCGAGCTTTAGAACCGACCGCTGTTTACGCCGCGATATCCGTCGTGGCGCCTCGCACAGGCATGTACGTCGCTTGAGTAACCCAAAGACGATGGAGCAACACGGCCAGCTTACGAGCCACGGCCACCGTCGCCCGCCGCTTGGCGTTCTTCCCTCCGCGGGCGGCGATGGCCAAGCCATGCCGGCGCAGATCGCAGTCCTTTCCAAACGGCCCGAGAATGTATTGAGCGGATCCAACGAGGAGTCGCCGTAGGTAGTGATCTCCTTCTTTGGTGATTCGCTTTTGGGTCTCTGTTCCGCTCGAGTCGTGTCGTGCCGGAGTCAGACCCAGCCACGCTCCGACACTCCGGCTGCGAACGAAGCGTTGCGCATCGGCGAGCGTCAGCATGTACGCCAATGCCGTCAGAGCGCCTACGCCGGTGATCTGCCGCAACGCCTGCGATTCCTTGTACTCGTGGTCAGCCAGATGCTCGATGCGTCGATCGTACTGAGCGATCTGCGACGAGATCGTCTTGATCAGATCGAGCAGCGGCTTCATGATCGTTTGCAGCTCCGCCGGGATCGCCGCCGGTGCTTTCTTCACCATCGCTGAGGGCGAACATCGCGGCAGCCGCACGCCGAATGGCTTGCATGCCCCGCGAAGGTGATTGACGATCTTGGTGCGCACGGCGACCAGCACATCACGCGCTCGAAGCAGTTCCAGGTGCGCCTGGGCCGTCTGGCTGCGATGACGAATGGGATAGAGCAGCTCCACGTCGAAGCGCGCCAATCGAGCGAGCGTGCGCGCATCATTGCGATCGTCTTTCTGGCGATTCTTCGAGATCAGCTGCACTTTCCGTGAATTCGCCACGATCACTTCATGCCCGAGCGATTCGAGCAACCGGCTGACCCACGGCGAGTGCGTTCCGGTTTCGATGGCGATGCGTTTTCGTCCCAGTAGTGAAAAGAGCTTTGCCATCGCCGGCTGCGTCGTCGACACTCGATCTTCCGCGACGACATTGCCGTCGCGATCGATCCCACACCACCGGCTGAACCGGTCGCCCAGATCGATGCCGATCGTCGTGATTCGCTGCCAGGCTGAGGAGGACATTCGTTTCGTGTTCACCTGCGAGCTGCTGTTAGACTTTGTCATGGCCAATCTCCTTTTCTGCGCCTTGGGCGCTTTGACTGTTGCAGCACACATTGTGTGACTGCGTTGAGGAGGTTGGCCTTCTCATCTCATCTGAGCGCG
>DASYUK010000462.1:0-5085 GCA_036001325.1 Thermoanaerobaculia bacterium | reverse complement strand
GTCGCGATCGACGACGTCGATCAGCAGCGCGAACTCGAAGATCGCGAGGAGGAGGAGAAAGACGACGATGAACCGGACGCGCGACACTGAGGCATTCTAAAGCCCTCTCCCTCCGGGAGAGAGCGGCGCGAAGCGCCGGGTGAGGGGCGAGGTTCCTGGCGAGAATCGCGCCCCTCATCCGCCGCTTCGCGGCACCTTCTCCCGGCGGGAGAAGGAACTCAGGCCCGTCCCGTGATCTCGGCCAATCGCCGCAATTTGACGGCGTGTGCAGGCGTGAGCGATCCGGCGCTCAACCGCCAGCTCCAGTTGTCGACTCCCGCGCCGGGGCGATTCATGCGCGCATCGCTGCCGAGGCCGAGGATGTCCTGCACCGGCACGATCGCGGTTTCGGCGACGGACGTGTACGCGGCGCGGATCAACGCCCACGCGACGTCGGTGCAGTCCTCGCCGAGATACATGCGCGCCAGGTCGCGTTCAGCTTCTGAAGCATGCTCGAACCATCCAACCGCGGTGTCGTTGTCGTGCGTTCCGGTGTAGACGACCGTGTGGGCGCGAAAGCGATGCGGCAGGTGAGGACTGTCGGGCGCGCTGAACCCGAACTGCAGGATTTTCATCCCCGCGAAACCGAGCGAGTCGCGCAGCGCATGCACCTCCGGCGTGATGAATCCGAGGTCTTCGGCGACGAGCGGCAGATCGCCGAGCGCGGCGCGGATCGCTTCGAACAGCTCGGCGCCGGGGCCGGGCATCCATCGTCCGTGAATCGCCGTCGGCTCATGCGCCGGCACTTCCCAGTAGGCAGAGAAGCCGCGGAAGTGATCGAGCCGGACGACGTCGGCGAGCTCGAGATTCGTGCGGATGCGCGTGATCCACCATCGATATTTCTCGTCCCGCATCGCGTCCCATCGGTAGAGCGGATTTCCCCACCGCTGTCCCGTGGAGCTGAAGTAGTCGGGTGGCACACCGGCGATGACGATCGGCTCGCCGCGATCGTCGATCTGAAACAGATTGCGATTGGCCCAGATATCGGCGCTGTCGTGCGCAACATAGATCGGCACGTCGCCCATGATGCGGATATCGCGCGAGCGCGCGGCTTCACGCACCGCTCCCCACTGTTTGAAGAAAAGATATTGAACGAACTTGTGGAACAGGATTTCATCGCGAAGCTCGCGCTGAACCTTGCGCATCGCGCCATTCTCGTGACGAGCAATCGGACGTTCCCACGTCCACCACGGCGCGCCGCCTTCACGCGTCTTGATGGCCATGTAGGCCGCGAAATCGTCGAGCCAATCGCGCTCGTCCGCGACAAAACGTCCGAACGCTTCAGTCTTGACATCGAATCGACTCCACCCCTGACGCAGGAGCTTCGCTTTCCACGGCACGATGCGGTCGAAGTCGACGCGCTCGGCCGGAAACTCCGGTGCCTCACCGATCTCTTCGGCCGTGAGAAGTTGATCTTGTAATAAACGATGCGGTGAGATGAGGAGTGGATTGCCGGCGACGGACGAGACGCAGTTGTACGGTGAGTTTCCGTAGCCCGGTGGATTGAGCGGCAGGACCTGCCACAGATGCATTCCCGCGCTCGCGGCCCAATCGAGAAAGGCGATCAACTCGTCGCCGAGATCGCCGATGCCGTAGTGGCCCGGCAGCGAGGTCGGATGGAGCAACACGCCGGCAACGCGCCGAGGGTCCCGCGCGATCTGGTCCGATGTTCGCGGCACTATGCGGCTGCCTCCGGACTGATCGAGAGTTTCTCTCCCAACGCATCGAACAACTCCAGCCACTGCCGCGCCTCACGCGACTCCTCGGTATCGCCGGCGATCATGGGACGGACGGTGCTCCTCATCGCGTAGTACGTGTTTTGTGCGTGGCGCATGTTGACGTGAAGCTGCGCCGACCGCACGATCGAGACCAGCGCCTCGTACGCTTCGAGCCGATCGAGCTCATTCGGCCGGTCGCGGAAACGATTGGCCGCACGCTCGACTGCCTGCTGAACGGCGATGAGCGTCGTCTCATCGAGCGTGACGCGCTCGTCGGCCGCTTCGCGAAGGCGCGCTTCGATCTCGGCAAGCGGCGGATTCTCGTCTTCGATCAGTTTGCGCAACTGAACATTGAGGTCGAACTCGGCTGCGGTCTGCAAAACCTTCGGCACCGGGATGCCGAGGCGCGTGTGGAAGCGCATGAGCGGGTCGTAGCGCTCGTGCAGTTGCCGGAACGCCGATTCCGCTTCTTCCAGCGTCGCGTTGCAGAGGAGGTTGAAGATGCGACGCTGTTCATCGCGAAAGAGCGAACGGATCGACAGCGACGATTCCGAGAAGAACGTGTCGAGCAGGCGAATGAGACCGGGAATGCCGCCCGGCTGCACCTCTTCGACGAGCTCGCGTTTGACCGCTTCGTACTCCGATGCGGGGCGCGCGGCGGAAACGCCGCCGGTCAGCTCTGTCTCGCCGAGGTGGAGGACGGCGAAGTCGAACTGCGCTTCTTCGAGCGTGATGAGCGAGCGGACGGTGATCGCACCGACCGCCAGTCGAGCGCGTCCAGCCTTCTGGATCTCGAAATCGCGACGTGACACCTCATAGCAGTAGATGCGGGCGTCGTCGTCGAAGTTGTCGAAGAGCGATGCCACGGCGTAATGCGCGGCCACGCGGGCCAGGTCGAGCTTCGTCGGAATGACTTCGCGCTCCCAGATCTCGCGTGCGGTGCCGCGCTCGGCGACGTTGCTGCGCGCGTCGCCGAGGATCTTGAGGAAGTCGGCTTCGAGAGGTTGTCTGGAGAGTTGAAGGACGCGAGCCGCGTAGTTGAGCACCTGCACGGTCTCGATACCGGAGATGTCGTTGAAGAACCAGCCGCAGCTCGTGAACATGAGCATGGCGTTGCGCTGCATTTCGAGCAGTTCGAGAGTTCTCTGTGTGGGGCCGCCGATCCCGGCGGCATGCTTGGCGAGAAAATTCGAAATGCTCTCGTGCGAACGATCGAGGATGACGTCGATATAGTCGTCGCGCGCGGCCCACGGATCGCGCAGGAGTTTCGAACCTTCACTCTCGAAAATCGTCGCGACCTTGTCGCGCAGCCAGTCGAGCGCGTCGCGCAACGGCTTTCGCCAACGCTGGTTCCATCCCGTGCCGACGCCGGTGCTGCAGCCGCAGTCGCTCCGCCAGCGCTCCACGCCGTGCGAGCAGCTCCACGACGTGTTTTCGACGATCTCCACTTCGCTCGTCGGTGGATGAGTGGCCAGGAACTCTCCGTAATTCGTGATGCGTGCGAGCTCCTTGTCGTCGATGTAATGCAGCGCGTAGGCGAGAGCCATGTCGCCGTAGCGATGATGATGACCGTATGTCTCGCCGTCGGTAGCGATATTCACGAGTTGCGGACGCTTCCGAACATCGGAGAACGCGCTGACCAGACGATGAGCGAAGTTCTCGCCGCGCGCCAGAAGTTTCTCGAATGCAACTGCGCGCGAGATCGGCCCGTCGTAGAAGAAGATCGCCATCGATCGCCCGGAGGGAAGCGAGCACCGATACGGAGTCGTCGGATCGAGCACGCCGTTCGCGACGGCCTGATGCGGCTCGAGAATCGTGAAGAGGATGCCTTCCGCCGCGAGCGCTTCGAGCGAGGCGATGTCGACGGCAGTTTCGGGCAACCACATCCCTTCCGGTTTCCGGCCGAAGCGGCGCTCGAAATCGCGGGTGCCCCAGCGCACCTGCGTCCGTTTGTCGCGCTCGTTCGCCAGCGGCAGGATGATGTGGTTGTACGCCTGGGCGATGGCGCAGCCGTGCCCCGAGTAAAGCTCGCGGCTCGTCCGATCGGCTTCGATGATCGACTGGTACGTGCGCGGCGCGCGCTCTTCCAGCCAGGAGAGAAGCGTCGGACCGAAGTTGAAGCTGATCGTCGTGTAGTTGTTGACGATGCGGACGATGAGATCGTGGTCGTCGAGGATGCGCGCCGTGGCATTCGATTCGTAGCACTCGACCGTGATGCGCTCGTTCCAGTCGTGGTACGGATGCGCGGAATCCTGAGTCTCCACCGCTTCCAGCCAGGGATTCTCCCGCGGCGGTTGATAGAAATGTCCGTGGATACAAATGAAACGATCCATTGAGAGCGCGGATGATACATTGGCACTTCGATGGCGACGAAGATGACACCCGAAAAGGCCCGTCGGAAGACGCAGAAGCTGAACGTGTGGCTCTCACCGGAGCAGATCGAGTGGCTGAAGACGGACAAGGCCGGACCATCCGCCGCCGTGCGCGCGCTCATCACCGAAGCGATCAACCTGGATAACCTGCGGAAGAGCGTCAAGAGTGGCAAGAAGAAGCGAACCGCCACAAAGTAGGTGGGCATACGAGCATCGCCTGCAGCCGGTGCTGCCATGGCCGATGTTTCTGCGGCGCGCGGTGGTCAACATCCTACTCGCCGCAGGAACCATCATCGTGGCCGATGGAATCGGCACGTTCGGCTATCACACCGCGGCGCGGCTCCCGTGGATCGACGCATTCCTCAACGCATCGATGATCCTCGGGGGCATGGGACCGGTCGATCCTCTGCCGACGACAAGCGCAAAAATCTTTGCGGCGTTCTACGCGCTCTTCAGCGGTCTCGTGTTCATCGCCATCATGGGTGTCATCCTGGCGCCGTGGTTGCACCGGGTACTCCATCACCTCCACGTAGCCGAGGAGGAGGAGAGCCGGCCGTCTCGGCCGCAGTCGGCGGGCGTCTCGCCCGGCGACTTATGAGTGCCGGTTCGCGAGGTAGATTTCAGTCGCCGGCCGCGACCGGCCGGCGACTGCGGGGTGTGCCGAGCATGCTCGACAGCTCGGAAGTGAAAGTCTTCTACTCAACCTGATGGAGGTGAAGAGGTAGCGAAGCGCAAGGGCGACGGGTCGTGAGGCCGGCCTGAAAGAAGCGTGGAGCAAATTTGCGAGTCGATGAACAAGAAGCGGATAGCGAGGCCGAACGACCGGGAAGATGGGTGACACTTTAGACCGGGAACATGGGTAACACTCTTTCTGCTATTTGCTCCGATAGCGTACATCAACGCGATAGCGTCGATCCCTGACTCAAGTCGTAGGACGCTTTGTCGATCCTTTGTGA
>DASYUK010000461.1:0-26511 GCA_036001325.1 Thermoanaerobaculia bacterium | reverse complement strand
GCCTCAGGCCTTTTTTCGATCGTGGCGGGCTCGCGCTCGCTCGATCGCGGCGAAGTGATCTGTCGCCCAATCGCAGACGGACTTGAAAATCGGGTGAAGGCTCCGGCCCAGCGGGGTCACTGCATAGACCACGCGCGGCGGGATTTCCGCGTAATAAGAACGGTCGACGATGCCGTGCCGCTGGAGATCGCGGAGCTGCTGCGTGAGCATGCGCTGCGTGACTTTGGGGATTCTTCGGCGCAGCTCCGAAAAACGAAGCGGCCCTTCCATCACCAGGGCGTAGATGATCGCCGGCTTCCACTTCCCGGCGATGAGTCCCATGATCTTCTCGACATGCTCGACGGCGTCCTGATTGTCCATAAGCCAAGAGTATACCAGGTTACGAAAATGTGCCTGGTTGACTATAGGTACTTACTTCTCATTCAATATCGAAGGGGCACGCACATGAGAGAGCTCGCTCGGAACGAATGGGGAGTGATTCTGGCAGACGACAATCTCGCCGTTCTGGAATTGCGATGGCTGCCGACCGCGCAGATGACTGATGGCGGATTCATGGCCACGCTCTGCCTCCTCGCTTCTGAAGCAGAGAAGAGCAGGCCGCGCGGGCTTCTCATCGATGCCACACAATTTCAACACCGGTTCGGCACCGGGGTGATGGAGTGGCGAGACGCGCACATCATCCCTCGCTACGGT
The DNA here is from genome assembly GCA_036001325.1 of Thermoanaerobaculia bacterium. Taxonomy (GTDB): domain Bacteria; phylum Acidobacteriota; class Thermoanaerobaculia; order Gp7-AA8; family Gp7-AA8; genus DASVHS01. The sequence continues at coordinate 25,818 of DASYUK010000461.1, read as the reverse complement.
GGTGCCGGCGTCCGTAAGTTTGCGTTTCACATGCCTGCCGGCTTTCCCGATGTGGGCAAAGAGAAGATCGAAGGGCCGGCGATCTTTCCGACGAGATGGTTCAGCGAGCGCGCCTCCGCACTCGACTGGCTGAAAGGGTCGTGATCATGGACCCGACCAGCGCGCTGTTTCTCGCCAATGGTTTGAGTTTCGTCGTCTACCTGGCGATCGGCTTCTGGTACCTCGCACCGTGGATGCGCAAGAAAAGCCGAGCCGAGGCACTTGCGCCGCTGCTGTGGGTGCATGTCTTTCGTCATGTCGCCCTGCAGATCTTTGCCGCGCAGAGAGCGGGATTGCCGGTATCCGACTCTCTCCGGAACGAGATCGCGTATGGCGACGTCATCGGGATGGTTCTCGCGCTTGTGGCACTGTTCGCGCTGCGCGCTCGCTCCGCTGTCGCCGTTCCGATCGTGTGGCTCTTCGTGGTCCTGACCGTCGCCGACCTGCTGAACGCGGCAGTTGGCGGCATGCGCCAAGCGCTCTTCGGAAGTGCCCAGGGAGTCACCTGGCTCATCCTCGCTTCTATGTTCCCGCGCTGTGGGTGACCCTCGTCTTCATCGTGTGGCAACTGCTTTCGCGAAGAACCGCATTATCAGGCTAACCCGCCTCGCGCTATGTGTTTGCCCGCTTCACGCACTCGCACATCACTGCCGAGCCGGTGCTCATCGTCGACGAGCGCGATCCCTTCTGCTGGGGACTGTCGGAGCCACTCTTCAGGAGCCGGCATCGTCTGCCGACGGTCCGTAGATCGAAGGAACTTTGCCGCCCATCGGCCGCAGATACGCGGTGAGCTGTCCACGGTGATGGACCATGTCAAACAGGTAACCCCAGAACATGTTCTCGACGGTGTCGGTCCACGCCTCCTTGCCACCCATGAAGAACTTCGCTGGTCCTGACCATCTCTTCTCATCGGCGGATCGGAGACGCGAGCGCAGATCGGCCGTAGCCTTGTCCCAGGCGCCGACGATGTCGGCAACTTTCGGCGGACACGCCGACGGCTCGAAATGAACCTCTCCAGTGTCGAGCAACTCCGTGAGCTGCTTCTGCTCTTCGGCGAGTTGCCAGGCGAGCGAACCCGCCGGCGTACAGCGTTCATGCGGGCGGTATGCGAGTTGGTTCTCGGGAATGGCGCGCAGCACCTTGCCGAACGCCGGCAACTCCTGCTCCCATCGCTTCACGAAGAATTCACGAGTGTTCATGACAGACTCCTTCCGCAGAATTCGGTTCGCGAAGACTACCGCGAAGCGAGGCGAGCGTCGGCGTTTTCTCCAACGGGTAGAACCGGGAATTCTTGAGTTCACGCCCTCGGCGCGAGGTACTCACGAACCACATCCCTACCGGGAGGGGACACTTCGAACACGTCTCCCGGTCTGATCAGAACGAGAGCGTTCTCAATCTGCGGGATCAAAGGCCGGAGCTCTCGCATGTGGTTACGAACTCTGGTGATCACGACAACAGCGATCCCGATGGCGCGCAGGTTCTGCTGGTACGGGAGACTGCGGTCCATTGTGATCAGCACGTCGAAACCGGCAGCCGCGGCCGCGCGGAGCAGTACGCCGTTTCGTAAGCCGATCCAACGCTCCTTGCGGACGGTCGAAACATCGTGCGCGGCGAAGTCCGCTGCTAAATCGCGCGGAACCGATTCATCGAGAAGAATTCGCAACAGTCTCCACAGCCTCGCGCGCCATCTCGAGCGTAGCGATTGCCTGCTCTCTCGTCACGCTCGGGAACTGATCGAGAAACTCGTCAAGCGGATCGCCAGCCTCGAGATAGTCGAACAGAGTCCTGACAGGAACACGAGTGCCGACGAACACCGGCTCCCCGCCCATGATCTCCGGATCGGTGTGGACGATGTGCTGGGACATACGCGCCGATTTTACGCTCTCGTTCACCGCGAATGAGATTACTTCGGGCGTCGCAATCGCGACGAAACTCCAATGATGGTAGAGCGCGGTTGAGCACGCGGCAACCGAAGGCGGCTTCGCGTGATCACTCGAAATCAACCTCAACGTCTTCGGGCACCGGGAACTGACCGAAGCACTCCATGCACTCGAAGCGGAGATTTGCACCGCTCTCCCAATCGACCTTATCGCTGGTGGTATCGGCGATCAGCAAGAGTTTGCCTTCCTCCTGGCGCGCCGAAAATATCCATGAGCGGACAACTTCTTCGAGGAGCTTAAACGGCGTCCACGCGTTCGTTTCCCATCCGCGATTTGGCTCGCCATGGTTGCCGCAGTGAGGGCACACAATCGGCAGCTCCTGCCAGGGCGTGGCGTTATCAAACTCGTCAGCCACTTCACCCGAGAGTACCTCGGCGCTTCACTGCACTGGCGAAATTCCAGTCACGGTAGAATCTCAAGCCTTCCATGCCAAAGTTGCCGGACGGGTTGTATGACCTGCTCGTCACGCAGGCTGTAGAGCGGGAGATCGCCGGCCTTGGCGAGCAACGTCGGGCCGACACTGAACCACTTCCGGCCTCGGACGCTCATCTCTTCCTCGGTCGATACATCGGAGCGATCGTTCGCGAGGCACTGCGAGCTGTTCCGGAAGAGGAGAGACTTCAGCGGCAAGGTGAAATCTCCAATGAGATCATTCGCAGTCTCACTGCATCGCTTCCTGAACAGATCGACGACAGTGACTACATTGCTCAACCGCCGCGACGACTTGCCGCGGTCTACCCGTTTGATTCGCTGCAAAACCGTCGCCCGACAGCACCGGAGATCCCGCTAAGTCAGAGCGATCTTCTCGTTAATGGACGCGACGAGCCGCGTATCGGCAGTGTGCTGGAGCGAGAGATCGAGTCCGCCGATCGGATCGATCTCATTATCGCCTTCATCCGGTGGAGCGGCCTCCGCCTGCTCGCACCCGCGGTTCGCGCATTTACTGAGCGAGGTGGTCGACTTCGCGTGATCACGACTACGTACACCGGCTCGACCGAACGGCTAGCGATTGAACGCCTTCTCGAAATGCACGCCGAAGTAAAGGTCTCGTATCACACCGATACGACGCGTCTTCACGCAAAGGCGTGGCTGTTTCACCGTGAATCCGGCTTTTCCACGGTGTTCATCGGCTCATCGAATCTATCGACAGCAGCGATGCTCGACGGAGTCGAGTGGAACGTCCGCCTGTCGCAGGTCGACGCCCCGACGATCGTAGAGAAGTTCGTGGCGACGTTTGAATCGTATTGGGCTCATGCAGATTTTGAAACATACGTCCTGGGGCGTGACGAGCAGCGATTCGATCGCGCTGTGGCAGCCGCGTCGGCTACAGATTCGACGATCAACTTTGTCGGAATCGAGGTCGAAGCATGGCCACATCAGCGAGAGATGCTCGAGCAGCTCACGGTAGAACGATACCGGCATAACCGCTGGCGTAACCTCGTCGTCGCGGCGACAGGCACGGGGAAAACCGTCGTTGCGGCACTCGACTATCGCCGGCTGAATGACCGCGACGAGCCGCTTCCGTGGATTCCGAGTGTCAGGCCGCTTTCATTGCTCTTCGTCGCACACCGCAGAGAAATTCTTCAACAATCGCTGGCAACTTTCCGAACTGTCATGCGCGATGGATCGTTCGGCGAGCTGTATGTCGGGCATCGTCCGGATGAGTGGCGGCATGTCTTCGCGTCAATTCAGTCGTTGAGCGCCGTAGATCTCGAAACAGTCAGACAAGATGCTTTCGACGTGGTCATCGTTGACGAGTTTCATCATGCCGCGGCTCCGACGTATGAGCGGTTGCTGAATCATCTGGAGCCGAAGGTCCTTCTCGGGCTGACCGCTACGCCTGAACGCACAGACGGCGAACCGATCTTGCAGTGGTTCGACGGTCGCATCGCCGTCGAGTTGCGACTGTGGGACGCTCTCGACCGCGGATTGCTCTCACCTTTCCACTATTTCGGGATTCACGACAACGTCGACATTTCGCAGGTCGCGTGGAAGCGAGGTCGATACGACGAAACAGCGCTGGATAAGGTGTACACGGGGAACGACGCGCGAATCATTCAGATCCTGACGCAACTCCAACAGAAGATCGGCGACGTCGGGCAGATGCGTGCACTGGGCTTCTGCGTTGGCGTGCGTCACGCAGAATTCATGGCCCAGCGTTTTTGCTCCGCTGGAATCCCGTCGGAAGCTGTTCTCGGCACGACTGACAGCGAGGATCGAGATCGCGCACTTCGCCGCCTGTTTGAACAGCCAGCAGGTAGGTAAGGGAATCCGTCCATGACCTGCTCCTCGATCTCACGTCTCGAAGCTCCAGTGAGCGCGCGGGCAGGAGCGATGCGCATGAACTATTCAAACACATCATCTCCCATATGGCAAGCTATTTATGTAACACAACACTAGCGCCTCGATTGGTTGTGGCTTGTCAGTCAAGGTCAAAGCGGCGAGAACATAACGCGCCGCTTCGGTCAGACCGACATGAACCCGCCGGAAGCAGAACTCCAGCAGCTCCTCGTCTCGCGCACCCGACGTCGAGATTGCGTCCGCGAGACGCAGAGCTGAAGCGACATCGGCTGAATGCCCGATTAACCATTGCACAGCCAGGGGTACGGCGGAACAAGCGCGCACGATTCGCAGCTTTTCTGCCGGCGCGGCGTTCCGGAGGGTTGGCCGACCGATGACCAGCGCGTATCTGTCAAAGAACTTCACCGCTTCCTGGTCAGAAAGAGGTCCAACGGTAATCGGAAACGCGGCTGTGCGCACCGCGTTCGTCCGCGATGTCGTTATCGCCTTGGTGGGCTTGGGGAGTGTCTCGAGGAACGTCACCACGCGCCCGTCATCAACCGTCTCCAAGTTGTCGACAAAAAGGAGCACGCTTGCGCCGTCAAGAAGCGCCCGCACCGTTCCCTCCCTAGATTCGGTCGATTCACTCTTGTATTCGGAGAATCCTAGTACATCGAGGATCTCGTTCAGCAGGTCGTCGTACGATGTAAGCGTAGCTTCGATGGGTTTGATACCCTTTTCTGAGAGCTCTCGATCCTTGGCGCTCACAGAAATGATGAATTCGAATCTGCTCTCCTTGTACGCCTCGAGCACACCCCAACAAGCAAGCGCGGTCTTACCTATGCCTCCGATTCCAGTCAGCGTGGTTACGTATGTCCGACCATCGTTGATACCGGCCACGACCCGAGTACACAGCTCGTCTCGTGTTATGAACTCGGACCAATCGGGCCTCAAAATGCGGGCTCGAGCGTCATTGATTAGAAATCGCGAATCAGGTGACGGGAGTCGGTTCTTGGCTAGATATTCGTCGGCAGCCGACCCGCGATAGATACGAGTCGAATCACGCTCCCGTATGGGGAGATCGCCTTTGCTGAAACTGCGCTCGCCGGTCTTCTGTACGGGCGCGTCGCAGCGCATGCGTAACGGCATCAGTTCGCGTGGTGGGATCAAAGCAACGCCTAAATACTTGTCGCTTTGTATGTACTCGCGAGAAAACTCTACCCAAATCGTATCTCCTAGATACCGTCGTATCTTGTCGTTGAATCTCTTCGCATCGAGCGGGTCTCTCGTGCCGACAAAGCTCAGCGTCTTATCGTCGATACCAAAGACGAGCAGACCGCCTTTCTTGTTGTGGAACGCTGCAATATCGGCTGCGATGTCGGCCCAAATAACCTCGTGCTCAGCCTTAAGGGTTGGCAGGCCACGCTTGAAGTCCCACAGCTCCGTTTCACGGCCGAACCCCATCTTCAAAACGGGGATACCGTCTCGGGACTCCAATAGCCGCTCGAGGAGCGCGGCCACATTTTTTTGCTGGATTGCTTTTGCGAATCTTTCCATCGAATCGGATCCGAAAACAAGGGCGGCCTTTCGGCCGCCCTTCTACCACAACTCACGCAGGTGCTAGCTATCGGCGGGGTCTAGCCATTCGCCGACGGTCTACGAGCACCCGCTGGTACTGCCGCAGTTGAGACATTTGTAGCAGGCGCCGTTGCGGACCATGATCGAGCCGCAATCGCTGCAACTCGGCGCGTCCTGCTGGAAGCGGATCGGCGGCGCGCCCTTGATCGCCGGACCGTCGGCGTCGCGCGGAGGCATCACGAAGCCGATGGGATGGGCGGGGGCATTGATACTCGATGCCACTGTGTCGATGAATGACACATCTTTCGGAGTGGGCTTGGTCACATTCGGAGCTGCAGTGGGCAAAGGTTCATCGCGCTTGATCACGCCCGCTTCCTCCTGCGAATCACGCGACAGGAACTTGATCGCCAGCCACTTGAAGATGTAGTCCATGATCGACTTCGCCATCGGAATCTCGGGATTCTTCGTGAAGCCCGACGGCTCGAAGCGCGTGTGCGTGAACTTGTCGACGAGAAGCTGCAGCGGCACGCCGTGCTGCAGCGCGAGCGATGTCATCGTCGCGAACGAATCCATCAGACCCGAGATCGTCGAGCCTTCCTTCGCCATGGTGATGAAGATCTCGCCCGCCGTTCTGTCCTCGTACTTGCCAACGGTGATGTAGCCCTCGTGGCCTCCGATCGAGAACTTGTGCGTGATCGACTCGCGCTCGTCGGGGAGCTTGCGGCGCACCGCCGTCGGCGCGACGCCGAGGTCCGCGAGCTTGTCCTTCGCCGTCGACAGAGGCTGCGAACGTTTGCAGCCGTCGCGATACACGGCGACCGCTTTCAATCCTAGCTTCCACGCTTCGTAATACGCCTGCTCGATCTCTTCGATCGTCGCGTTGGCCGGCATGTTGATCGTCTTGGAGATCGCGCCGCTGATGAATGGCTGCACCGCACCCATCATGCGCAGGTGTCCGAGGTAGTGGATGGAGCGGGTGCCGTGCGCGGGCTTGAAGGCGCAGTCGAATACCGGCAGATGCTGCTCGAGCAGATGCGGCGCCCCTTCGATCGTGTCGTTCTCGTCGATGTACTGGACGATCTCGTTGATCTGCTTCGGCTCGTAGCCGAGCCGCTTGAGCGCAACCGGCACGGTCTGATTGACGATCTTCAGCATCCCGCCGCCGACGAGCTTCTTGTATTTCACCAGAGCGATGTCGGGCTCGATGCCGGTCGTGTCGCAATCCATCATGAAGGCGATCGTGCCGGTCGGCGCGAGGACCGAGATCTGCGCGTTGCGATATCCATACTGCTGCCCGAGCGCGTAGGCCTCGTCCCAAACTTTCGTCGCCGCGTCGGCGAGATCGACCGGCAGTGGACGAACGTTAATGCGGTACGCAGCGCGGCGATGCTTGTCGATCACGCGCAGGAACGGCTCCTCATTCACGGCGTAGCCTTCGAAGGGACCGATCTTCGCGGCGATGCGCGCTGACTGCGCATACGACTCGCCGGAGAGAATCGACGTCACCGCCGCGGCAAACTCGCGACCCTCTTCGCTGTCGTACGGCAACCCTCGCGCCATCAAGAGAGCGCCGAGGTTCGCGTAGCCGATGCCGAGCGGGCGGAAGGTGTGCGAGTTCCTCTCGATCGCCGGCGTCGGATATGACGCGTTGTCGACCACGATCTCCTGCGCCGTGATCACGATCCTTAGTGCAGCGCGATACGACTCGACGTCGAATCCTTCCGCCTCGCTGTAGAAGCGCATCAGATTGAGTGAAGCGAGATTGCACGCGGAGTCATCGAGGAACATGTACTCTGAGCACGGATTCGACGCATTGATGCGTGCCGTGTTCGGGCACGGGTGCCAATCGTTGACTGTCGTGTCGAACTGCATGCCGGGATCGCCGCAGACCCACGCCGACTCGGCCATCTTGCGCATCAGCTCGCGCGCTTTGTACGTCCCCATGACGCGATTGCGATCGGTGACCGCGCGTGTCTGCCACTCGGCGTCCTTCTCGTACGCGCGCATGAACTCATCGGTCACGCGCACGGAGTGATTGGCGTTCTGGAACTGCACAGAATCGTAGGCACCGCCGTGAGCGTTGAACGCGCCCTCGTAGCCGGCGTCGATCAGCGCCCAGGCCTTCTTCTCTTCCTTCTCCTTCGACTCGATGAAGTCGACGATGTCGGGATGATCGGCGTTGAGGATGACCATCTTCGCGGCGCGCCGAGTCTTCCCGCCGCTCTTGATCACGCCGGCGAACGAGTCGTAGCCGCGCATGAACGACACCGGCCCCGACGCCGTGCCGCCACCCGCGAGGAGCTCGCGCGACGAACGGATGCCGGAGAGATTCGACCCCGTCCCCGATCCATACTTGAACAGCATCCCCTCGGTCTTCGCCAGTCCGAGGATCGAGTCCATCGTGTCCTGGACGGAGTTGATGAAGCACGCCGAGCACTGCGGCCGCGTCTCGATGCCGACGTTGAACCACACCGGCGAGTTGAAGGAAGCCATCTGATAGAGGAGGATGTGCGTGAGCTCGTCGCGGAACGCATCGCCGTCCGCTTCCGTGGCGAAGTAGCCACCCTCGCGTCCCCACTGCGTCATCGTGTGGACGACGCGGCCGATGAGCTGGCGCACCGACGTTTCTCGATCGGGTGTGCCGACGTGTCCGCGGAAGTATTTCGACACGACCACGTTGGTCGCCATCTGCGACCAGAACTTCGGCATCTCGACGTCCTTCTGCTCGAAGACCACCTCGCCGCGCTCATTGGTGATGACCGCGGTGCGGAGCTCCCACTCGCAGGTGTCGTAGACATCGACGCCCGCCTTGGTGAAATGGCGGATGATCTCGATCCCGCCCGTCTTCGTTTCGCGACGGCCAGGCTTCGAATTCTTCGGTGCGCTGCCGCGCGACCGAATCGTCTGAGTGGTTACATCAATGGAAGTCATTTCCTCCCTCACTTCCTGAAGACAAAAAGGGACGAGCGGCCATTCTCGTCCCCTTGATCTTCACCAGCTTTCGGCTCTCGGCTGATTAGTGGAGGACAGGCGCCCCGCCTGTCCGGACAGGCGAAGGCGCCTGTCCTCCACGTGAGAGTTAAGAGCTGAGAGCTTCATATGGACAACTCACCGAAACGAACGAACCAGAACAGGACGAGCTTGAGGCACCGCTGTCTTGACCTTCACCGTGACCTGGTAATCGCGGATCTGCAATGAAACGGAACGCATCGGAGAACGGTTAGCAAGACGAGATTGATGCTTCGAATCCTTCATGCTCCTCCCTCGCTTCACCGAGTTGTGTCGATCGGGAGACAAGCTACGCCCCCCACTGAGCGATGTCAAGGGGAGGGCGAAAAAGAACTTTGATGTGAACACCGCAACGCGTTTAACTATTCTCAATACAGCGACTTAAGTTGTGGAAGGCTCGGCGCGCATGAGGTCATATTTCCACCGCTTATCCACCGCTTCTCGACAGGAATTCCACAACGTTCTCCACCGCGATTCCACAGATTTTCCGCGCCTTTTCCGCATCTTTTGCACACTGTCTTGTGCGTGCTTTTTTCCGCAGAGTTTGAGCAGCGATTCCGGAGGAAAACAGCGGACTCGGCTGAAGAAAAATGGGCGAAAAGGCGGCGAAGCGCGGCGCGCTGCGGAAAAGGCGATGCAACACAGACTGATCGATGCTCGAAGGCAGTTTTCAACGATGCCCAAAGATCGCGACGCGCTATTCTGTCGCGGTGACGGGGGGCAACATGCTGTTGTGGATGTCGATGGCGGCGCGTCTGGCGCCGCTGCTCCTCATGACCTCCCTCGTGCTCGTGGCCACGCGCTGGGTGCATGACCGCGTCGCAAGACGAAATCGCAACGCGGCCATGCTCGCGTCCAGTGCCGTGCTGATCGCCGGCCTCGTCGTGATCATCCCGTACGCCGCGCGCATGGGCCTCATCGTCGGTATCCGGAGCGCGGCGGAGCGCGGCGCGTGGGGTGTCGTGTCGCAGCGGATCGATCTCTATTCACGCTGGGGTGGGAAGCTCGAGGGGAATGTGTACTACGCACGCGGCGCGGCACGATCGAAGGAAGGTCGTGTCGCTGAGGCGCTGCCGGATTTCGTCGCTGCCGCTCGAAGCGGCGATCCGCTCGTATCGCGCAGCGCGGCAGTCTTTCAGATCGCGCTTTGTCTCTACGCGCTGCACCGCGACGACGAAGCGAGGAACGTGCTGCTCTCTCTTCCCGACGTTTCTCACGACGCCGCGCCGCGCGCTTATCTCCTCGGCCGCCTCGCCGAGAACCGCGGCGACGCGAGCGCCGAGCAATGGTTTCGCCGCAGTCTGGCCGCCGATCCGTCGTTTCAACCTGCACTCTATCGCCTGTTGCGCATCCTTTCGATGCGCCACGACATCCGTGGCGCGCTGGCGCTCGTCGACGCATATCGCCGCGCCAATCCTGACGAGGCGAATGCGCCATACCTCGCGGCGATGGTGGCGGCAATCCGCCGCGGCGAGGTCCTCGTCGACTATGAGCCGTTCCGACTCACTACGTAGACTGCGCGTCGAAGACGTGCTCTGCCTGTTCGTCGCGTTGACGCTGCTTTCGTACATCGGCCTGGCCGGATCGTGGCGTCTGCTGCGCGCAAACACCGAGGACATGTGGACCGTCAGCTTCATCGGGCTGCCGATGTCGATCATCATCTTCCTGGCCTCGCTGCGTTATGCGCTCGGCTCGGATGGCAGTACGGTCGGGCGGTGGGCCGCTGAAGTGACGGAGATCGCGCGCGACTGGCTCCCCTTCCTGCTGTTTCTCCTCTTCTACACGACATTCCACTCGGCGCTGTGGATCACGATTCACCCGCGGATCGAGGATGCAGAGCTGCTCGCGATCGATCGCCGGCTCTTCGGAGAGACGCCTTCGGTACCGATGCAGCAATGGACCACGCCCGGCGTGACGAGCTTCATGTCGCTCTGCTACTTCCTTCACCTCATCCTGCCGCCGCTCCTGGCGGGGCTTTGGTATCGCCGCGACATCAAAGTCTTTCGAGAGCTGCTGCTGGCGATTCTGATCTGCGGCGCGATCGGCGCCATCGGCTATCTACTGGTACCGGCCGTCGGTCCGGGCGTCGCGTTCCCGCAGCTCTACGCAAAGACGCTTTCGGGAACGCTCTATCGGCCGATCATCGATTGGATGGATGTTGCTCGCGCACCGCGCGATGTCTTTCCCAGCCTGCACATCGCCGTTTCGGCGATCGTGATGTGGTATGCCGCGCGATATGGCCGGACGCTGCTTGCGATCGTGACGCCGTTCATCGTCGGCAACTGGATCGCGACGATCTACCTTCGCTACCACTACGCCATCGACGATGTCGCCGGTTTCGTTGTCGCAGTGATCTCGATTGTGTTAGCAGGTGCGGCGCTCTCCTTCGAGCAGCGTGTGACACGGGAAGCGTAAACACGAACGCCGCCAACGGGCGGCGCTCGGTTTCACTCGTTTTCGCGTCGTTTACCGACGCGTTCGATTTCGCATTGTCGTCACCGGAACCGGAATCCATCTCAACGAGGCAACAAGCGAAGCCGAGAGAAGAATGCTGACGATCCACACCATGGTGTTCACCTCCGGACTCCTACAACTTCGGTCCCGGCCTCACGTGAGATCGTGACCGTGCTCACAACGGCCGGCTCCGTCACAGATACGCCACCGCGAAGCCGATCTGCGCGGCCATCATCATCAGGTACATATGCCGCCACGACGGATGGTTCTCGGTCGCAGTCAGCTCCTCGGGATTGCGCACGATCAGCCACACGGTGTACACGCCCCATCCCGCGAGCGCGAAACCGAGGATCGTCAGCCTTACATGGTTGCCGGTCAGAATGTCGAGTCGCGCGCCGAGGGGCATGAGCAGCCACGGAAAAACGAAGAACGGCGCGATGATCCACGCCGCGCGACGCACACCGTATCGAATCGGCAGTGTGCGACAGCCGCCGGCGCGATCGCCTTCGATGTCGGAGAAATCTTTCGTCGACGCTGCGCCGAGGAGAAAGAGCATGAAGATGCTGCCGATGAACCACGGTTCGGCGACGAGAGCGCGCGCCACCATCGTCCATCCGGCAACTTTCAGCAGACATCCGCGCGGAATGGCGATGGTCAGGTTCGCACCGATCGGCAGACGCTTCGTCCGTCCGAATGCGGGCGCCGAGTAGATGAACGTGAAGATCATCCCGGCGATGTAGATCAGCGCGCATTCGTGCGCCGGCAGCGGCGCGCGGAATTTTGCGCCCCACGATGTGTATGGATAGACGACAACCCACCACGTCGGCACGATCGCCAGCGCGTACATCACCCAACTGAAGATCCACGCCTGGCGGATCGTGAGCTCGCCGGTGACGAGCGGACGGTTCGGCTTGTTGATGCGATCAATCTCGAGGTCGTAGATCTGATTGATCGCATTCGACGCGGCATTCATGAACGACGCGCAAAGCGATCCGAGGATCACGGTGAGCACGACGGAGGCGGTCAGCTGCCGGACGGGATCGGGATTGTGCGCCGATCCCCATGCGCAGATGGCGCCGGAGATGATGCCGAACAGCGGAGGGAGAAGAGTGAACGGCCGGGCCAGAGTGGCGTACGAACGCAAACAGCGACAGTGTAGCCGCTCCCAATTCGTCAATGCGCCATCATGATTCCCAACAGGACAGCGACGGCGCCAGAAGTCACCCCGACGATGAGCCCAATCAAGCTGAGGCGCCGCTGCCGCCGCTGGCGAGCCTCAGCAGTCGGGTCGATTGCTCGCTCGGCGGCAAATCGTCGCTCGAGGATGCGCGGCAGGCGAAATCTGTACAGATAGGAAAGCGCGATCGCGAACGGGAGATACACCATCCACATCCAGAACCAGTGCGGGCGCAGGTGAGCGGTGAATGTGAATCCGGCAGCGGCGAGCACCACGCTGATGATCGCCGCGGCCTTGAATCGTCGAAGCTCTCGCCGCTCCCGCTCGTCGAAGTTCGTGCGCTCGAGCGGGCGAAGTCCGAAGATCACACCAGCCACACCGGCGAGAGCACCGGCACCGGCCCCCTTGACCAGCAGCAGAAGTACGGACGTCACCGTGCTACCGCCGGCGGCCTTCGCGGCGCTGATGGTCACCGCGGCGCTGACCGGCGGAGCGCTCGCGGTGATCGCCGCTCCAATCACGGTCGCGAAACCGGCCGCCGGGACGGTGCGGGCCACGATGCCGCCGAAACGGCGCAGCATCTCTTCGCGCATCCGCGTTCGCGCGCGTGACAGCCGTTGCTTGACCGCATCTTCGCTCAGCCCGAGAAGCTCGCCGACCTGGCGGGCGGAGCTTCCCTCGCGGTAGTAGAGGATCACGACTTCGCGCGTTTCTTCGGGAAGATCGTCGATCACCGCCGCGAGCACGCGACGCTCTTCATCATAAAGCAGCGAGGTGGCCGGATCGGGACGGACGTCCACAGCGGCGGCGAGCGCCTCCTCATCGAGCGTCTCGCGCCGATGCTCGCGCAACCAGAGATACGCCTGATTGCGTGTGACCTGTCGAACCCACGGCAGAAAGCTCGCCGGATTGCGCAGCTTGCGCAGGCTCGTCCAGACGACGAGAAAGACCTCCTGCGCGACATCCTCACTGGCCTGTACGTTGCGCACGATGGCCAGCGCGATGGAGCAGACGGTGTTCGCGCAGCGGCCGACGAGACGCTGGTAAGCATCGGTGTCGCCGAGCATCGCCGCGCGAACATCGCCCTCGAGAGCGAACGCTTCGCTCGTCATCTGCTCTCCAGAAATGCGTCGATCGTCGCGAAGAGGAACTGCGGATCGTCGAGCATGATGAAGTGGCGCGCCTTCTCCGCCAGCACGAAACGATGCTTCGGAACGGACGCGACCTGCGCTTCATAAGCAGCGGCGAGACGGTCTTTCATTCCCGACCGGGCCCATCCACCCGCGCCGATGAGCAGCACCGGAACGCGGATCTTCGACATCGCCGGGCGCAGATCGGTCGACATCAGTTCGGCCGTGGCCTCGCCCACCGCCCGCGGGTCGGATTTCGCTCCCGCAGCGGCCATGCGGTCCACGTCGTCGCGACTCGTAATCATCATGGTGAGACTCCGCCGGTTGTGCGCCGCAAACTCCTCGGCCGATTGCTTCGCCATCGCTGCGCGCAATCCTTCGGCCTGGCGCGCCGCTGACTCCGCCGTCGCTGACGGATTCAAGAGCGCGGGCAGAAACGGGACGCCATCGACAGAGATGATCGGCCCGACGAGGTCGGGTTCGCTGGCGGCGAGACTGAGCGCGAGAAATCCGCCGAGACTGTGGCCGACGATCATCGGGTGATCGAGCTTGTTCGCGCGGATGTAGGACGCCAGTTGCCGCTGCGCCGTCTCGATCAACGGTTGCTGAATCGACGGCTGTCCGGCGAAACCCGCCAGCGTAAGGACATGGCAGGTGTAACGGTTCTGGTAATGCTCGACGGTCGAGCTCCAGACCTCGCCGGGGCTGGCCAGACCGGGAATGAGGATCATCGCGGGACCACTTCCGGTCACGCGGACACTGAAAGCGGCCGGCTCATCGGCATGCGCCGCCGCGACGATTGCGATCAGAATGAGGAAGCTGAGGCGTTTCATGTGAATGTCTCCTTTGCCGTTAACGAAGTAGCGAGGCGCGGCAAAAGGTGACGTTCACTTTGCTAGACTCGAACAGTCATGTCCCGTAAGCCAGCCTTTGAAACCGAGAGTGAGGACGATATAGGCCCTTCCAACCGCAGCATCAGTGAGAGCAAGATCGCGCTGTTCATCGACTTCGAGAACATCGCCATCGGCGTCATCGACGCCAAATACAAGAAATTCGAGATCAGTCTGCTCCTCGAGCGCCTGCTCGAGAAAGGGAAGCTGGTCGCCAAACGCGCCTATTGCGACTGGGACAAGTTCCCCGATTACAAACGCGAGCTTCACGAGGCGGCCGTCGAGCTGATCGAGATCCCGGCGCGCGCCTATTCGGGAAAGAACTCCGCCGACATCCGCATGGCCGTCGACGCCATGGACATGTGCTACTCCAAAGAGCACATCGACATGTTCGTCATCGCCTCGGGTGACTCCGATTTCTCGCCGCTCGTGTCGAAGCTCAAAGAGAACGATAAATACGTGATCGGATGCGGCGTGAAGAACTCGTCGAGCGATCTGCTGATCGACAACTGCGACGAGTTCATCTTTTACGAGGATCTCGTGCGCGGCATGCAGAAGGCGCCGTCAGTCGCCTTCAAGGACAAGAAGCAGGCCGAGGTGTTCAAGCTGCTGATCGATTCGATCAAAGCACTGATGCGCGAGAACAAAGAGATCCTGTGGGGATCGATGGTCAAGCAGACGATGCAGCGCAAGAAGCCGACGTTCAACGAGGAGTACTACGGCTATAACACGTTCAGCGATCTGCTGGAAGACGCGCAGAACAACAACATCATCAAGATCAAGAAGGATGTGAAGTCGGGGTCGTATGTGATCACCGGCTTCGCGCAACCGGCGGCGTAAACGGATTCTGGCGCGGTACGCTTAATCCATTCAAATCGCGCACGACCCGCATCGCCAACTGCTCGGCTGCGCTCGCGAACACCTGATCGACATTCGTCCCCTCGAGCGGCGGCCATTGCGGCAGGTCGAGCATCACGCTTCCCGAAGAGATGACTGTGCGGCCTAGCTCGATGCGATAGCGCAACATCGGAATCGGATTGCCCGGCGGCAATGACGTGCCGCCTGGAATCCGCGATGGTGCTGCAGTCGACCATTTCCGCGGCAGGAACACGTCGACCGAGACCACGGCGTCGTAAGCGTCTGCCGCCGAAATGATCGAGGAGAAGTCGACATGCTCCATCCTCGACCGAAACGACGACTCGAGCGCTTCGTTGAGCGAATTCGCGTAGGAGATCGCCGTAACGGTGCTGCCGGCGTCGGCCGGATCGAACTGAACAGCATAATGACCAGGCAGAACCGGCAAGCGCTGCGAAGCGCAACCGAAAAGCAGCAGAGCGAATAGAACCCTTGTCGAGCGCATCTCGTATACATAAGCCGTGACAGTCCCGCTGGCAATCACCGACGTGGCGAAATCGTTCAACGGCCGTCGCGCGCTCGACGGCGTCTCCCTCGACCTCCATGAAGGCGAGATCCTCGGTCTCCTCGGCCCGAACGGCGCCGGGAAGAGCACGCTGGTCCGAACCGTGACGGGACGCGTCGCTCCCGACTCAGGCGGGGTGTCGATCTTCGGCCGTGTCGCGGTGGCCGGCGACAGCGGCGTGCGCAAGGATATCGGGGTCGTTCCACAGGAGATCGCGATCTATCCCCTGCTCACGGTCCGCGAGAACCTCATTGTCTTCGGCCGATATCAGGGCTTGAGCGGGACGGCTCTCGATGAAGCGGTCGAGCGCGCTCTCGCCTGGTCGGTGCTGCACGATCGCACCGACGATCCGGTGAAGACTTTTTCGGGCGGGATGAAGCGGCGGCTCAACATGGCCGTGGGCACGCTGCATCGCCCGCGCATTCTGCTGCTCGACGAACCGACTGTCGGCGTCGATCCGCAATCACCGGCTTCGCGCAGCCGGCGGCGTAGGATCGGACACGGCCTGGGCGCATTCGGCCCCGAACAGAGCGATGGTCGCGATCATCATCGGATCTCGCGAGGCCGCCGTGGAGTAAATCGCCAATCCGCGCCGCCAGAACATGATCATCGACATCGCCCCGATCGGATCGAAAGCGAAGTTCGGCGCGCCGGCGCGTTGGCGATGAACCGATTCGGCGAGATCGATCAGAACCTGCTTCAAATGTGGATTGACGATCTGCGCGTCGATCCGCGCTGAGGCGTACACTTTGTAATGAGCGAGAAGCCGCTCATCGTCGACCGGAAGACGCGCCACGTCGGCCAGAACGCGCGCATCGGAGTATGTACCGCCCAGTCGCGGTAGCAGGACTGTCAAAAAAATCTGTGGCACCTCCGCGTCGTCGGCATACGAATGGATGGCGCTGTCATCAGCCCATCGGGGCCAAAACTGTAAGACACCGTCGATCGCGCCTCTCTCCGTTCGCCAAACCGTGAACCACTCGACGCGGTAATCAGGATCAGGTTCGTTGGTGGGGATTCGCTGAAAATCCGAGCGAGCGGTCCAGGTGACGCCTTCGGTTGTTCCGGCGGTCTCGAAAGGGAATTGGCCGTCGCCGATTCGGACCTCGTCCGGTCGCACGACAGGCGGGATTTGAAATCGCGCCGCTCCCGGACCCAGCCGCGGCTCGGCACTCAGCCTTCCTGGTTGTATTCGCCGAACCGTGAACACACCGAGCGGCGGGCGAAACCCATCTTCGGTGATGTTCAGACCGGCAGCACGAACCGCCTTATCGACGTCGAGTTGGTTCGCGGCAGTCCTCGCGGCCGCGAATGTTTGTCGCTGTTCCTCAGAGGCCGAAGATTTTTCCGCGAACGTAAACAGCATGGCTGAGGCGATCAAACCCCATAAAGGCAACGCAACCAGCACCGTCTTGGTCAGCGGCATCTCGCCTTGCCAGGAAAGGAAAACAATCGCGCCGAGTGGCAACGCCGCGGCGATGATCGTGATGGCGATGGCGGATCGCGGAGCGGATAGACGGCGCCCGTTCGCGAAGGCGACAAAGAGAAACGCGAAACCTGAGACGGCAGCAAGAATGACGATGGAGCAGCCTCCAAACAAGAGACTCAACGGATGAACGATGGTCGCCCCAACATACGCGGCCACGCCGCATGTCATTAATACAAAAAGCGACCGGCGCATCGCGCGAGGGCTCGATGAACCGACACGCGACGCGTGCGCCACGGGTGTGCCGAGCAACTTCGTATTCGTCCAGCTGCGTTCCGCGAACAGAAGCGCGACAACTTGGCGCTCTGACTCATTGAGCCGGTCGCGCGGGACGAGCAGGGCCAGACTGAGGTGATCGGCGGCGCGGCTCACACGAAAGGCCACTTTTCGTTCTGCGATCAGCCGCGCCAACACGTCGCGATCACGATCGGCGCCGCCGGTCTGCTCGAGTTGAGGAAAGCGGTCAAGCAGGTGAAGACGAATCCACGGTGCGCCGCTGTAGGGAGGAAGCTCGACATGTGAGAACTGTCCCGTTCGTGATTGCGACACGACGAACAGGATCGTCAGAATCGCAAATCCCATCACGAAGGCGAGAACCAGGTTCGTGAGCACTTTAGTTTGGATTCGGCCGTCGCACTGGCACGCGGCTGAGTTCGCGCACAACGCGCGCCACCAGCTGCTCGGCGGCTGCCCGTAGTCGCCAGGCAGCAGGCAGAGCGAATAGAACCCTTAGTGAGCGCATGTCGTATACATAAGCCGTGAGTGTTCCGCTGGCAATCACCGATGTCGTAAAAACGTTCGACGGCCGTCGCGCTCTCGACGGCGTCTCTCTCGACCTGGGCGAAGGCGAGATCCTCGGACTCCTCGGCCCGAACGGTGCTGGGAAGACCACGCTGGTCCGAACGGTGACGGGACGCGTCGCTCCCGATTCAGGTGGGGTGTCGATCTTCGGCCGTGTCGCCGTGGCTGGCGACAGCGGCGTGCGCAAGGATATCGGTGTCGTTCCACAGGAGATCGCGATCTATCCCCTGCTCACGGTCCGCGAGAACCTGCTCGTCTTCGGCCGCTATCAGGGATTGAAAAGAAAGTCGCTCGACGACGCGGTCGACTACGCGCTCGAATGGGCCGCGCTCGGCGACCGCGCCGGCGACATCACGAAGACTCTGTCCGGCGGCATGAAGCGGCGACTCAACATGGCCGCCGGCGTGCTGCACCGCCCGCGCATCCTTCTGCTCGACGAACCGACTGTCGGCGTCGATCCGCAATCGCGAGAGCGGATCTACTCGATGATCGAGACGCTACGCAACAACGGAGTGTCGATGATCTACACCACGCACTACATGGAAGAGGCCGAGCGTCTCTGCGATCGCGTGGCCATCATCGACAAAGGGCGTGTCATCGCTACAGGGACAAAAGACGAGCTCGTGCGCGCCACGGTCGGCGAGAAACGCGAGGTGGTCATGATCGAGAAGGTGCCGACGCTGGAGAGCGTCTTCCTTCATCTCACGGGAAGGGAGCTGCGCGAATGATCCTTCAGGTGGTACGCACGAGCTGGATGAATCTCCGCCGCGATCACGCTGCGCTGATGCTGAGCTTCGTCGTTCCGATCGTCTTCTTCTCGATCTTCGCCAGCGTCTTTGGCGGACGCGGCATGCGCGCCTCGAAAGTGAAGCTGGTCGTCGCCGACGAGGACCACAGCGATCGCTCGACGCAGCTCATCGCCGCACTCCGCGCGGAAAAGGCGCTGAGGATCGTGGACACCGACAAGGCGAATAAACCGTACGATGCGCATTCCGCCGAGGCGATCGTCCGCGCCGGCGATTCATCGGTGGCGCTCATCATTCCGAAGGGGTTTGGCCAGACGCGAATCGAGTTCGGGCCGGGTACGAAATCGCGCCCGACTTTCCGGCTCATCGCTGACACATCGGATCCGATCGCCGCGCAAGTGACCTCCGGCCTTCTGCAGAAGACCGTGATGACCAGTCTTCCCGAAATGATGATCGGCAGCGGGATCGACAACCTCGATCGGTTCAGCGGAGGCCTGACACCGCAGCAGCGGGCGACGCTGCAGTCGAATCTCGACGCGTTCCAGGCCATGCGCAAGCGACCGGCGGCGAAGACCAGGCCTTCGGAACCGATGGTCGATGTTCAGATCGTCGATGTCCTCGGTGACACAAAGCTGCGGCCGATGATCGCCTTCTACGCCGCGGGGATCGGTGTGATGTTCATGCTCTTCACGGCATCGAATGCCGGCGGCGCGCTGCTGGAAGAACACGAGAGCGGCACGCTGGACCGCATTCTCTCCACTCGCGTGTCGCTGGCGACTCTTCTCGCCGGCAAGCTCGTTTATCTGTGCACCCTCGGCATCGCTCAACTGATCGTGATGTTCGTGTGGGGCGCACTTGTATTCAAGCTCGAGCTGATGTCGCATCTGGCCGGCTTCGCCATCATGGCTCTGGCAACCGCCGTGGCCTGCTCCGCTTTCGGTCTGCTCCTAGCGTCGATCGCGCGCACACGCCAGCAACTCGGGGCCATCACCACGCTCACCGTTCTCTCGCTTTCCGCGCTCGGTGGATCGATGTTTCCGCGATTCCTGATGCCTGAGGCGATGCAGAAGGCGGGGCTGGTCCTGTTCAATGCGTGGGCCATCGAGGGATTCACGCGCGTTTTCTGGCGCGACGAGCCGCTGCAGTCGCTGATCGTACCGACGCTCGTTCTCGTCGGGTGCGCAGCGCTTTTCTTCGCGATCGCGGTGCGGATGACGCGCCGTTTCGAAATCGCGTGACTACTGCGCAATATCGCGAAGCAACTTCGGCACGCCCTGAAGATACGGGTGCGCAAAGTTGCTCCGGTAATCGGGAATCACGAGTGTGAACGAGCCGCGGTGGGCCACCGTTCCGCCGCGACGTACTTCATAGGACACCGGCATGAGCTCATTGAAGATCGGTGCATCTGAAGCGACGTCGTACGATCGTTCGCGAAGACCGATGTAGCACGTCTTCAGAACGACGACGGTATCGAACGCGTTCTCGTCGATGTCATCGCGCCAATCGAGAACGGTCGTCGCGTGAATCTGTCCCTGGATCTGATTCAGGACCAGAGCATCGATCTCGGAACCGTGCAACATCCCCTTGCTGAGCACGAGCGCTGTGCGGCCGGACGGCGGCGCGGGATGTGTCGTCGCGCATGCGAGTGCGAGTGATGCGAGGGAAGCCGCGAGCACCTTCATCATAGAATCCCCCGGTGCCAGCCCTGCAGAACCGTGACCATTATCCCGCTCTCGTCATCGGAACGGGCATTGCGGGATTGACAACTGCGTTAACTCTCGCCTCAGCCGGAATCCGCGTCCTCCTGGTCACCAAAGCCGCCGATCCGAAAGACTGCAACACGTTCTGGGCGCAGGGCGGGATCATCTACGAAGGGGAGAACGACTCGCCGGCCAGCCTCGTCCACGACATCATCCGGGCCGGCGCCGGCATCTCGAACGAAGAAGCCGTCGAGTTCCTCGCCACCGAAGGGCCGCGCGTCGTCAAGGAGCTTCTGCTCGAAGAGATCCACGTCCCCTTCTCGAAGAGCGAGGAGGGCGAGCTCGATCTGACGCAGGAGGGGGCGCATTCGATCCCGCGCATCATCCATGCCGGCGATGCCACCGGTCGAGCAATCGAAGTCTCGCTGCTGAATCGCGTGAAGTCAGAGCCGAACATCAGGCTGGCGACCGAAGTCACGGCCATCGACCTGCTGACGACGCATCACCATCCAACGAACATTCAGGTTCGCTACCGGCTCACGAATGAATGCGTCGGCGCGTATCTGCTCGACGACCGCACGAACGATGTCCATACGATCTTCGCCGACTACACCGTGCTTGCCACCGGCGGCGTCGGTCAGATCTATCTGCACTCGACGAACACCCGACACGCCATCGGCGACGGCGTAGTGATGGCCAGTCGCGCCGGTGCGCGGATCATGAATGCGGAGTATGTGCAGTTCCATCCCACCGCGCTCGCGGACAAGAAAGCGAATCACTTTCTGATCTCCGAGGCGTTGCGAGGGGAGGGGGCGCGGCTGCGGAATCACAAGGGCGAGTACTTCATGGTGAAATACGCGCCGGAGCTGAAGGATCTCGCGCCGCGCGACATCGTGGCGCGCGCGATCGTCGAGGAGATGACGACAAACAAAGAGGAGTTCATCTACCTCGATCTGGCGAACTTCTACCACGGTCATCAGCCGATCAAAGAGCGATTCCCGAACATCTCCAAGGCGTGTTCGGAGCTCGGCGTCGATATCGAGAAGGATCCGATTCCGGTCGTGCCGGCGGCGCACTATTTCTGCGGCGGCGTGCTCTGCAACACACGCGGCGAATCGACGCTGAGCCGTCTGTACGCGATCGGGGAGACATCGTGCTCAGGTGTTCATGGCGCCAATCGACTCGCCTCCACGTCGCTGCTCGAGGGACTGACGTGGGGTTACTACGCCGCCGTGTCGATTCGCGAGAAGATGTCGGCGAGCGTGCCCGCGCCGATCGGCAACGGCCCGAGCGTGCGTCGCGCCGCGTCGTCGCGGCCGGCGGGAATCGGCGAGATCGCCAACTTCATCATCGAATCGATTCCCGACTGGAAATCGCCGGGCATGCTCGACGTCGAGGACCCCGCGCTGATCCTCCAGGACTGGACGACGATCCAGCACACGATGTGGAACTATGTCGGCATCGTGCGCACCTATGAGCGCTTGAAGCGCGCCGTCGCCGACATGCGCGAGCTCGGCAATCGCCTGACGAAGTTCTACCACGAGGCTACGATCCGCAAATCGATCGTCGAGCTGTTTCATGGCCAGCAGTGCGCCGCGATCGTTGCCAACGCGGCGTTGCGCAATCCGGTCAGCCGCGGCGCGCACTTCCGACGGGATTGAAAGGCAGTCCTCGGTCCTCGGTCCTCGGTCCTCGGTTGTTAGAACAGGCCAGGCTGCCGCTGGGTCGCGCCGTGCTTGTATCCGAGGTGATCGTAAGCGAGGGTGCTGGCGACGCGGCCGCGCGGAGTCCGCTGCAGGAATCCGATCTGGATCAGATATGGCTCGTACAGATCCTCGATCGTCCCGCGATCCTCGGCGATCGATGAAGCGAGTGCATTCACTCCGACGGGACCGCCGCCGAAGCGCTCGATGATCGTCGTGAGAAGCTTGCGATCAATCTCATCGAGACCGTAGTCGTCGACCTCGAGCATCCGCAGCGCCTCGCGCGCGATCTCGATGTCCACCTTCCCCTCGCGTTTGACTTCGGCGTAATCGCGCACGCGGCGCAGAAGACGGTTCGCGATCCTCGGCGTGCCGCGCGAGCGTCGTGCCAGTTCGTTTGCGCCATCGTTCGTGATCGGGATGTTCAGAATCTCCGCCGAGCGGCGCACGATCACGGCGAGCGAGTCGACGTCGTAGAAATCGAGTCGATGCACGATGCCGAAGCGCGCGCGCAGAGGCGCTGTCAGCAGACCGGCACGCGTGGTTGCGCCGATCAGCGTGAAGCGCGGAATCTCGACTTTGAGCGTGCGCGCCGAGGGACCCTGGCCGATGACGACGTCGATATAGAAGTCTTCCATCGCCGAATACAGAACTTCCTCGACGGGCGCGGGAAGACGATGGATCTCGTCGATGAAGAGCGTGTCGCCGAGCTCGAGGTTCGTGATGATCGCGACGAGGTCCCCCGTTTTCTCCAGCGCCGGACCGGAAGTGCTCCGTATGTTCGCGTTCATCTCGTTGGCGATGATGTTCGCCAGCGTCGTCTTGCCGAGACCGGGAGGCCCGAACAGCAGAACGTGATCGATCGTCTCGTTGCGCTTCCGGGCCGCGGCGATCGAGATCTCCAGATTGGCCTTGACCTTCTGCTGGCCGATGTACTCGCGCAGAAATTTCGGGCGAAGGGAAAGCTCGGTCTGGAGATCGTCTTCGACTGGTTCTGCGGAAAGGACGCGGGACTCGGTCACCTCCTTTAGTTTACGCGGAACGTCGAGTCGCCGCTCCCGTTGTCGACCGATGAGATGAAGGGAACCCAGTAGTTCATCCCGAGCGGAGCGAGGGATCAATGGAGCGACAGCTAGGACGCAGCCACAGGCGCAGCACGTCGCGGCTGCTCCATTGATGCCTCCGTCTCGCTCCGCTCGACGTCGGCATGAACTAAGGAAGCTATTCGACTGCGACCGAAACCGTTGCCTCACCGAACCCGACCGGGTTGTACTGAATCGTGTTCACTCCCAGCGAGAGATACGCGGAGAGATCGACAGTGGCTGATCCATCCGCGAGGTCTTCTTCGTTCAGCGAAATGTCGTAGGTGCCATTGACGTGCACGCGGAGCTTTCTCATGGTTGCGTTCCGCACGAATAGCGTGCCGCTCGCATTCGGCGCAAAGAACTCCTGGCGCAATGTCGGCGGACCCGATTCCGGCTCGCGGCCAATGTCGATCGGGTAGCTGCCCACGTCGACGCCGGTGTAGTACGCCTTCAGGATCTGGAGGAACGTCTGTCCGGCGCGGCCGCGACCCTGCGCGCCGTACTGGCTCATCCCGACGTTGTGGCCCCACCCCCCGCCATAGACTGTGACGTTGTTGACCGTGCCGTCGGCATTCTTCACGACGTTGATGACGCTCGGATTGTTGAGGATCATTCCGGCGGGAATCGTGCTGGTGCCGCAGAGGGCGGGCGTGGTGACCGCCGGACGAAAGAAGCTGCGCAGCGCATCCCAGCCGCGGACGAGCACGGTGTTGCCGTTGGAGAGCGAGATCCTGACGATTGCCGCACGACCGGAGCCTGCCATCCGGGTAAGGATCTGAATGTCGGTGACGTTCACGCCGGTCGGAGGCGCCGGAGAGATCCTGCCCCGGATCTGCGCTCCTGTAAGGACGACTTTCCAGCGCGAGAATCGATTTCCGACGCGACTGCAGTCGTCGAAGTTCGTCGGCAGCGGCGAGGCCGTCCAGAACGCAGTCAGATCCGACTCGGAGGTGACGTCGGGTGCGACTCCATCGCCGTCGTAGATGCCGCGGAGATATGCCGAGACGTTCGTGCCCGGCCACTGATTGCTGGGAACGTTGAAGATCCACTCGTTATGCTCGGTGTGGCCGCCCATCGATGACGAATAGAGCGCCTCGATGATCCGCCCTCCGTACGAGGCGACGAGGCCGATCGTCTCCGAGCTCGCCTGCACCGCCCGTGGGTGTTCGGAGATCACGCCGCGATAAACCTGCGAGGTGCTCGAGTCGACGATGTCGTAAGGGAAGTTCGCGCGGAACCGCCCGATGTTCGCGATCGCGTAGCCGCGTGCGGCGACGGCCTGCGCCTTCAGCGCTTCCATGTGGAACGAGGCGATCGATTCGTTGGCCACGACGCCGGGAACGTAGTCCTCGATCTCGACGATGTTCACCACGTTGACCGTGTTCGCCGGAGTTCCCGAACCATGCGCGAGCTCGATCGTTCCGCGGTAGCTCGGGACTTGTGCCGTCCCGAAGACGCGGCGGATGTTCTCGACGCGGAAGCGGTTCGCGGCGTCGGTCGGGCGGAAGAAGAGCGGTCCGTCAAACGTGCCGAGCGGTGCGGCCGCCGCGATCACGTGATAGCCGCTGCTGTCGCGCGTGACGCGGACGATCGTGCCCGGCTCGAGATCGGTGATCTGCTTACCGGTCGCCTCGTCGATCAGATGCACGGTGCCCGCCGTGTGGCTGATCTCGGCGACCGGGAAATGCCGGGTATTGAACTCGGAGAACGTGCCGGTCGAGGTGAACGAATAGGAGAGTCCGACGCGGATGAGCGTGTGCGCCTGCGTCGGATTGCCGAGGATCACCGGGCCGAGCTCCGGCCGCATGCCGGAGGCGTGCGAGTCACCATTCTCGATTCTGCTCCGGATGTGCTCTTCTTCGAGCTGCTGATCGTCGAGCGTCGGCGGATCGGTGCTTTGTGCAGATGCCGGACTCGGCGACAGCACCAACAGCGCAACAGCCACTGCAAACAACCAAAGGTTGCGACGTTTCATCCAGGATCCTCCTGAGTTATGGAACTGAGGCGGAGCTTATTGCGACCGGCGGTGATCGCACAAGCCTCAGTCTCGATACGCGGTCGCTGATGTTTCATCCCGAGCGGAGCGAGGGATCAACGGAGCGACAGCCAGGACGCAGCCACAGGCGCAGCAGGTCTGCTCCACTGATGCCTCGCTGCGCTCGGCATGAACGACGGAGCGACAGCTAAGACGCAGCCACAGGCGCAGCACGTCTGCTCCATTGATGCCTCGCTGCGCTCGGCATGAACGACGGAGCGACAGCTAAGACGCAGCCACAGGCGCAGCACGTCGCGGCTGCTCCGTTGATGCCTCCGTCTCGCGCTGCTCGACGTCGGCATGAACCAAGGGCAAGCTCACCGTGATCGAAGTTCCCTCTCCGAC
>DASYUK010000460.1:0-25649 GCA_036001325.1 Thermoanaerobaculia bacterium | reverse complement strand
CCGCTCAAGGCCGTGCTGGTCTGGACCGATCCGCCCGGCGTCATTCGCACCGCGAGCGATTCCACTCCCGAGCTGGTGAATGATCTCGATTTGCGCATGACCACACCGACCGGCGACGTGCACTTCGGTAACGAGGCCATTCATCGCGGTCAGCGCGACCGCATCAACAACGTGGAGATGATCACGATCGACGCACCGGCGACCGGAAGCTACACCGTCTCCGTCGATGCGACGACCATCGCCAGCGGACCCCGACAATCGTATGCGCTCGTGATCGTCGGCGATCTCTCCGCAACTCCGCAGGAGCAAGGCAAGAGACGCGCCGTGCGTCATTAGCTATCATTCGCGCCCATGTTGTCGCGCGAGTACCTTCGAGAAAACGCCGATCAATATCGCGTCACGCTGAAGAATCGCGGCACCAGTGCGGACGTCGATCGATTTCTCGAGCTCGACGCGGAGCGCCGGCGCACGATCGTCCGCGTCGAATCGCTCAAGAATCAGCGCAACGTCGCGTCGCAGGAGATCGCGCAGCTCAAGAAGAACAAGCAGGACGCCTCTTCGCAGATCGAGGCCATGAAGGGCGTCGGCGACGAGATCAAGCAGCTCGACGAACGACTCGGCGTGATTGAAGATGAGCTGCACAACCTCGAGCTCTACTTCCCCAACGTACCGCACGAATCGGTGCCCGTTGGTGCCGACGATTCAGCGAACCGCGTCGAACGCACGTGGGGCGAAAAGCCGAAATTCAACTTCACCCCCAAACCGCACTGGGATATCGGCGAGACCCTCGGCATCCTCGACTTCGATCGAGCCGCGAAGATCACCGGCGCGCGCTTCTCCGTGCTCTTCGGAATGGCGGCGAAGCTCAATCGCGCGCTGATGAACTTCATGCTCGACCTGCACGAGCAGCAAGGCTACGTCGAAGTGCTGCCACCATTCATGGTCAACGCCGAGTCGCTGCGCGGCACCGGACAGTTGCCGAAGTTCGAAGAAGATCTCTTCAAGATCGCGGGAGAGAAGACTTACTACCTCGTGCCGACAGCAGAAGTGCCCGTGACGAATCTTCATCGCGAGGAGTTCCTCGATGCCGGGCGTCTTCCGCTCTCCTACACGGCGTACACGCCGTGCTTTCGCGCGGAGGCGGGGGCGGCGGGACGCGACACGCGCGGCCTCATCCGCCAGCATCAGTTCGAGAAAGTCGAGCTCGTGAAGTTCACGATGCCCGAGCGGTCGTGGGACGCGCTGGAGAAGCTGACGAGCGATGCCGAAGCCGTGCTGCAGGCGCTCGACATTCACTATCGCGTCGTCACGCTGTCGACCGGCGACATGAGCCCGAGCTCCGCGAAGACATATGACATCGAAGTGTGGCTGCCCGGTCAGGATACGTATCGCGAGATCGCCTCGTGCTCGAACTTCCTCGACTACCAGGCCCGGCGCGCGAACATCCGCTATCGCACTTCGGACAAGAAAACCGGTTTCGTGCACACGCTCAACGGATCAGGACTCCCCCTCGGCCGCACGCTCGTTGCGATTCTCGAGAATTTTCAACAGGCCGATGGATCGGTGATCATTCCGGAGGCGCTGAGGAAGTACATGGGCGGCGTAGAGCGCATCCCCATCACCTAACCTTTGTCGGCTCGTACAACACTTCGTAGCGCAGATCGGTCGCGCCGAGCCGGAGTTGATCGCCATCGCGAAGCGTCGCGTGAAAGACGCGGCCGCCATTGATCCAGGTGCCGTTGCGGCTCTTGAGATCCTCGATCGAGTAACCCTCCGCCGTCCGGAAGATGCGCGCGTGATAGCCGGAGACGCCGAGGTCGGAGATCTGGATCTGGTTGTCGCGCTGCCGGCCGACGTTGTATTCGGATTCGGTGAGCGGAATGACGCGGCCGGCCGCGTCGCCGTTGCTGATCGTGAGCTGGGCGACGACCGGTTTGACGACGTCGCTCCACGATAAGCGCGCTTCGCGCGAAACAAGGAGATCGGTGTCGTCGCCATCGGTTTCACGCATCGTCGCGTCGGGATTGAACGATGCGATCGGCTGCCGCACCGTATCCTCCTGCAGCAGCGGCTTCTCATCGGTCATGCGGCTCGTGTCATCGGCCGATGCCGGCGGACGAATCGGCTCGATCAGTCGATTGGCTTGAAGACCGTAGATGATCCGATAGACGTTGAGCGCATCATCTTCCGCTTCGGCGACGAGCTCTGCGAGCGTCCGCTGCCCATTGACGAGAAAGAGAACCTTCCACTCGTCGGCGCTGAGCGTGATCTTGTCGTCCTTCGGCGTGGAGACGACGCGGAAGACCACCGCATCGTCCGG
Source organism: Thermoanaerobaculia bacterium (assembly GCA_036001325.1). Lineage (GTDB taxonomy): Bacteria > Acidobacteriota > Thermoanaerobaculia > Gp7-AA8 > Gp7-AA8 > DASVHS01. Next base: position 23,329 of record DASYUK010000460.1, on the reverse strand, counting down.
CAGGAGCTGCACGCACTGCTCCCACTCCTCGATGCGGCGCGCCCCTTCCATGATCAAATTTGCCAGGTCGACTGAAATCGTTACCGCGTAATCGGGGAGCTGCAGATCCTCGCTGAAACGGAATGAACCTTCGGTCCAGACGAATGCGTCGTAGACGACTTCCGACACCTGCACCTTCAGAAATTCGTGCACCTGATCTTCGGTGAGGATGCCGTTCTGCACCGCGATCTGTCCGAAGCGGCCGCCTTGCCGGCGCATGACGCCGTCGATCTTCTGAAGCTGCTCGCGCGTGATCTTTTTCTTGCGCAGCAGCACGGAGCCGAGGCGGAACTTCTCCTGATCGGAGCCGGCGTAGACGAGAGCGCCGTTGCTGAACAGAACGTATGACTGGCGCCCGTAGCCGGCGAGCATGAGCGTGCCGCTCTTTTTCGAGCCGTTGAGAAACGTCAGCACGTCGGGGAGCTTGAATGAGGCAAGACTTCCCTGAAGAACGACCTCGCTCATGGGCAGCGATTGTAGTACCGCTACAATCGCGGACCGATGCAGAAGGGCACCTCACGTCACGCCGTTTTGGCCGGATTTCTCGGCTGGACGCTCGACGCGTTCGACTTCTTCGTCGTCGTTTTTCTCCTCGACATCCTCGCGGCGCAATTCGCCGTTCCGAAAAAGCAGATCATCCTGACGCTCACCTTCACGCTGGCGTTCCGTCCTGTCGGCGCGGTGATCTTCGGCATTCTCGCTGATCGCTTCGGCCGTCGCGGGCCGCTGATGGCGAATGTCATCTACTTCTCGGTGATCGAGCTGCTCTCGGGTTTCGCGCAGACGTACACGCAATTCCTCACGCTCTATATCCGCGCAAAAGTTCCAGAGTCAGAAGCATGGCGCGAACATCGCGTGGGGACGATGCGCGAGATCGGCAAAGAGCTTCGCGGTCATGCCCGCGGCTTCGCGTATGTCGTCCTGCTGATGACGTTCATGATGTTCCTGTCGCATGGGACGCAGGATCTCTATCCCGATTTTCTCAAGCATGAGCATCACGTCGCCGCGACGACCGTGCCGTGGATCGCCATCACCTACAACATCGGCGCCGTCGTCGGCGCGGTCATCTTCGGACATCTCTCGCAACACATCGGCCGTCGCTACAGCATGATCACCGCGCTGACCTTGTCGATCTGCGTCATGCCGTTCTGGGCATTCGGATCGACCCTGCTGATTCTCGCGGTCGGCGCGTTTTTCATGCAGGCGGGCGTGCAGGGGGCGTGGGGAATCATCCCCGTGCATCTCAACGAGCTCTCGCCCGATCGCGTGCGCGGACTCGTCCCCGGTCTCGGCTATCAGCTCGGGATTCTCATCGCAGCACCGACGAACACGATCGAAGACGCTCTACGCGAGCGGTTCGGATATTCGTGGGCGCTGGCCGGATTCGAAATCTTCGTCATCGTCAGCCTCACGATCATCCTCCTCCTCGGACGCGAGCAGCGGGGACGAAGCTTCTACTCCGGCGATCTGGCGATCGAGAGGGATTAGACGTGTGGAGGCCGATTCCTCAATCGGCCGTTGCCGGTTAAGAAACCGGCAGCCACACGCGAGCCGTTTTGCGGTGAAACGCCAGCGCGATCTTCAGCTCGACGTTCTTGCCCATCTGTGTCAGTTTCTTTTCCAGCTCGAGCCCCTCTGATGGCTGGACGCCTTCGTCGTCCTCGCCGTAGATGAGGAGGACCGGAGCGACCAGATCGCTCCAATTGATATTGACCTTTTTGATATTGACCTTTTAAAAACCGCCGTAGAAGCTGACGGCTTCGCCAACGCGTCTCTCTCTCGATGCCGTGTATTGCGCGAGCGCTCCGCCCATGCAGAAGCCGCCGACGCCATATGTCTTCGATGCTGAAGAAGCCTTCCTTCGCAAATCGCTCGACCACATCCTCGATATGCGGAACGAGCCTGGCACGTGTGACCATTCGATGGAAATTCGACCCGCTGGCCCATCGCGGGGAGATTCTATGTTCTAAAATCGGGTCAGGAGACGACGGATGCACATGACCAGGGAGCAAGTGGCGGGGTTGGCGAAGAAACCGCGATGTCCGCGGTGCGATTTGAACAAGACGATCGGGAATGCGCTCTGCCGCCGCTGCCGGGCGAAGTTGCCGGCGCACATGCGCGGCGCGCTCGAAGGCGTGGCCACGAAAGACGAGTGGACCGTGGGCCGCGCCATGCGGGCCGCGGCGAACTATTTCAACGTCCACTTCCAGTCCGTCCGGAAGTTTGGAGGGGGCAGAAGGAGATAATCGTCAGCTTCCCAGTCGCGAGAAGGCGAAGGCCAACGCGGCCAGCTCTCGCGCGCGCTCATCATCGGGCGCTTCCGTAGCCAGCCTCTCTGCGCTGGTCGCCACGTCGCCGGCCACACCGCCCTCGTTGAGCGACTCGCTCCAGACCGCGCCGAGCGTTGCCAGGCGATGTCTCCGCGTCGATGACGCCCACGTGCGCGCGAGATCGCTCGCCTGCACGGTTCGCGTGATGGTGTGCGGCTTCCCGTCCTCCACAGATCGGTAGCGCAGCGTAAGGGTCGCCACTGTTGTCCGCCGCGGCACACGCGGCTTGAGCTTCATGTCGAGCATTCCGGTGACGGACATGTTCTTCATCAGGGTCGCTTGCGTCTTCAACTCTTCCGCGCCGATGAGACGATGCGACGCGACGGCTTCGCGATTGAGCAAGATTTCCAGATCAGCTCCGGTGGCGACCGGCGGCACGGACGCGCCGGGCGAAACGTCTTCGCGCGGCGTGTCGACCGTGAAGCGAATCAACGCTTTGTCGCTGTCGGCCAACGGCGCCCGCGACGCCTCGACGTCGAGACGCACCTCGTGCCGCGGCGGCCGGCTCGTTCCCGCGAAATAGTTCACGAGCGCAGCGACGTCGACGCTGCCGGCAGCCGGACGCGCACCTTGCTCGATCGTGTGCTTGACGCGATCGAATGCCGCTGGATCGATGGAGATGCCGAAGATCGCGCGCGGCTGAGCGAAGTCGAGATCGGCCGCCTTCGCGCTTTTCGCGAGCGCCGGAGCGGCGGCGTTGACCGCCATCCTCTCCGCAGTCGCTGCAACGACGGGAGCCTCCGCCGTCTGCGCAGCCGGCTCGCGGGTGGGGGCGGGCGCGGGGGCGGGCGCGGCGGGTGGGGGTGGGGGTAGGGTGGCGACGACACCGCCACTCACCGCCGGCACTTGCTCGTCGGCGATCGTCGATTGGGGCTTGAACTGCCGCGAGCGTCGGCCGAGGCGATCGAATGATGATTCGCCGCGATCCTTACGCTTCTCCTCCTCTTTTTTGTCGGCGAGCGTGATCGTGACTTCGGCTTGGGGAGGCGCTGCCGGTGCCGCTTGCGCGACCGCCGGCGTCTCCTGTTTCGAAAGCTTCGCCCGCGCGACTGTGGGGACGACGCTCTCGCTGCTGCGCGACATCAGATGAATCGACAGATAGGTCGCCGAGATGAGAAGGATGATCGACGCCGCCACGCGCACGCTGAATGCGGTCGAGCGCGACAGGCGCTCGCGATCGCGTTCGATGCTCATCAGATCGTGCGGAATGTCGGCCTTGATCCGCTCGACCAATCCGCTCGGCGGTTTCAGAACGGAAGTCATGCCCAACTTCCGCTGCAGCTCAGCTTTTCGCTTCTGATTCATTTCAGTCCTCGTCGAGAATCGCCTCGAGCAGCGAGAACGCCTTATGCAGCCGTTTGCGAATGGCCACAGAGGTGATGTCCTCGATGCGGGCGATCTCCTTGACCGCCAACCCTCCCCAGAAATGCGCCGTCACCGTGAACCGCAAATCCTCGGGGAGACGAAGCACGGCAGCGCGCAAGCGCTCCGACTCTTCGTTCGCGGCGAGCATCTGTTCGGCGCTCGGTGCGCCGTCGCTCACATCCGGTACCTTCTCGTCGTCCATGGAAAGAACACGCCGCGGACGCCGGATGTGATTGAGAAACGTCGTGTACGCGATTCGATAGAGCCATGTGAAGAGTTGCGAGCGGCCGTCGAACTTCGGCAGCGCCGCCCACGCTTTCTGATAAGTCTCCTGAGTCAGGTCGGCAGCGAGATCGCTGTCGGCGCAAAGTCGAAAGAGCGAGGCGAACACCGCCGAGTACGTGCGCTCGACCATTTCCTCTGCGGCACTGCGATCGCCGGAGCGGATCGCATCGAGGAGCTGATGCTCCTCGCTCCAGCGAGCGCTGGCGTCGTGCTCGGGCTGCCGCGACGGAAACTCGGCGACGTTCGCCACGATGATTGGACACATGGGCGTGACAGATCGAAACCGCCCTGCGGAAGTATCCTACGCCGCGTGAGACCGTTGTTCGCTCTCGCTCTCTGCTTCGCTGCCCTCACGTCCACATACGAACGGGACGTTCTCGATTGGCGCAAGCAGCGCGCCGCCCGCCTGCAAGCGGAAGACGGCTGGCTCTCGCTCATAGGGCTCGACTGGTTGAACGAAGGAAAAAACGAGCTGCACATTCCGGGCGGTCCGGCCGGCGTGATCGTGTTGCGAAATGGCCGGACGACTCTCGAACCGGCGAAAAATTCGGCTCTGACGATCGACGGCAAGCGAGTCACGGCGCCGGTCGAGTTGACGAACGACATGGCGAGCAGCGGACCGACGATCGTCAAGCGTGGGTCGGCTCAATTTCAGATCATCAAACGGAACGACCGCTACGCCGTTCGCGTGAAGGACGCGCAGAGTGAGGCGCGCCGACACTTCAAAGGTCTCGATTACTTTCCGATCAATCCGAAGTGGCGCTTCGACGCGAAGTTCGAGCCCTACAATCCGCCGAAGAAAATCGCGATCACAAACGTCTTCGGCATGACCAGCGACGAGATCTCGCCCGGCGCGCTCGTCGTCAAAGTCAACGGCAAGGAGTACCGCATCGATCCGATTCTCGAGCAGGGGGAGAAGGATCTCTTCATCATCATCAAAGATCAGACGAGTCGCGACCTCACGTATCCCGCCGCGCGATACCTGTACGCGAAACCGGCCGGCGCGGACGGCAGGACGATTGTCGATTTCAACAAGGCCTACAACCCGCCGTGCGCGTTCACGCCGTTCGCGACCTGTCCGCTGCCGCCGCCGCAGAACCGCCTTCCGTTCCGGATTGAAGCAGGAGAGAAGAGGTATGCGGGACATCACTAGGTCGTAGGTCGTAGGTACCAGGGGCCTTTTCGCGCTGAGGCCCCCGTACCTACGACCCACGACCTACGACCCCCGTTCATCGACCAACACCTGGGCAATACACGCAGTCAGTTTTTTCGCGAACGGAATGTGGAGAAACTCGTTCGGCCCATGCGCATTGCTGTGCGGTCCGAGGACTCCGGTGATGAGGAACTGCGCTTTGGGGTAGCGCTCGCCGAGCATTCCCATGAATGGAATCGAGCCGCCTTCACCGAAGGTGACGATGCTCTTTCCGAAGTATGTGCGCGATGCGCGGTCGACCGACTGCTCGAGCCACGGCGCGAGCTTCGGCGATTCCCATCCGTCGCCCCCTTTTTCTGATTCGAACGTGACACGGGCGCCGTACGGCACATCATCTTCGAATAGCTTCTTCAACTTCTTGCCCGCATCCTTTAACTTCAGCGTCGGTGGCGTGCGCAGCGAGACCTTGATCGCCGTCTTCGGCCGCAGCACGTTGCCCGCTTGTACAAGATCGGGCATTCCTTCCTGTCCTGTGATCGCCAGAGCCGGACGCCATGTTCGATTGAGCAACAGCTCGATCGGATCTTTGGTGACCGGATGCGTTCCTTTCGCCCACGGAAACTTGTTCCAGATCTCGTCGCGGAGGATGCGCGCGGTCTCGGCGGCTTCGGCGATGCGATGCGGCGGGATCTCGACCCACAGCCATTCCGGTTTGATCCGGCCGCTTGTCGAATCTTCGAGGCGGTCGAGGAGGACGCGAAGAACGCGGAAGCTCGACGGCACGATCCCGCTCGCGTCGCCCGAATGTACACCTTCAGTGAGGACTTCGACGGTGAGATCGCCGACGATCGATCCGCGGAGCGATGTTGTCAACCACAGTTGATCGTAGTTGCCACACCCGCTGTCGAGGCAGATGATCAGGTGCGGTGTGCCGATGCGTTTCGCGAGCTTCTCGATGTAGTGCGGAAGATCGGTCGAACCGCTCTCCTCGCAGCATTCGATGATGATGACGATGCGCGCATGCTTCGCGTTCTGCTGCTGCACGGCGCGGATCGCCGCGATCGAGGCGAAGATCGCGTAGCCGTCATCAGCGCCGCCGCGGCCGTAGAGCTTGCCATCGCGCAGGATGGGGATCCACGCTCCCAATCCTTTCTCCCAACCGACCATGGCCGGCTGTTTGTCGAGATGGCCGTACATCAATACTGTGGATGACTCGTCGCCGTCGACTTCGATGTAGATGAGCGGCGTCCGGCCCTCACTCTCGAGCACCTCGAGGCGCATCCCCTTGACCCGCTGCTGCTCCGCCCAGCCCCGCGCCAGATCGACGGCGGCGTTCATGTGGCCGTTCTGTTTCCAATTTGGATCGAAAAGCGGCGACTGGTTGGGGATGCGGATGTACTCCTGGAGGGTAGGAATGATCGAATGCTCCCAGCGGTGTTCTACGTCACTTCGGATCTCGTCGACATTCATAGAATCGCGGAGGATAGCACCGTGTTCCGACAGCCGGGGGCGGCTATGTTCCACCTTTTTTCCATAAGTTCGCCTTTTTGCCGGAAACGTGGTAGGTTTTATTCCGTCTAGACACATCCATATACAGGAACTGCTATCGTGAACGAGCGATAGCGAGAAAGTCACGTGCTCGATCAGAATCTCATTCCGGACGCTTCCACCGAAGACGGTGAAGGTCTCGTCTCGAGATCGATCGGCCCGACGACTGCGCGCACGGACGACGTCGAGGTCCTGTACATACAGTACCGCACACTTCTGATGTCGGTGGCGTGCCGCAAGTTCCGCGTTCCGGAAGGGGATGCGGAGAGCCTGCTGCAGGAAGTCTTCGTCTCATTTCTGCAGACGGGGACGAAGATCGAGAACGTGCGCGCCTGGCTGGTGGCCGCGATCTGCAACGCCAGCCGTCACTACTGGCGCACGCAGGGTCGAGCCGAGCAGCTCCCCGAGGACTTCATCGAACATTCCGATCCGGGATCGCACGCGCTGCCCGAGCGCTTTGCCATGGAGATGACCGTGCGACAGGCGTTGCAGTATCTGCAGCCGCGTTGTCGCGAGACGCTGTGGCTGCACTATTTCGAAGGGCGATCGGCGGCCGATGTGGCGCGGGAGTTGGAGACGACGACGCGCTACGCGGAGAAGCTGATCCACAACTGTCTGAAACGGGTCCGCGAGATCTACCTGAACATCACGGCGGTGAATCGATGATGGTGGAACGCCATTACGACGAAGAAGCTCTGATTGCGATTCTTCACTCCGGCGCGGACGCGGCCGACGCACATCTGGCGAGTTGCACGGCTTGCACCGACGCGATGGAGTCGTATCGCACGATCACCGAGACATTGCAGGAAAAGGAAGTGTGGAACCTTCGCGATCCGCACGAAGCGGGCGCCGCTCGCGGCGCCGGTGCACTGCGCGCCGTCGCTGCGGCGATGCAGAGCGAAGATGCTCGTGCCCGGCAACTGGCCGACGAGTTGCTCACGTCGCCTCGTCAGTGGTGGACGGCTACGGTCATCAATGATGAGCGATATCAGAACGCCGGGGTGGCTCGGCGATTGATCGAGCTCTCCGAATCGAAGATCGACACGATGCCTCCGGATGCCGTCGAGATGGCCGCGGCCGCGATCGCCATCACCGACATCATCGATGGCGACGAGAGTCTCCTGCAATTGCGCGGCGCGGCCTACCGCCAGCACGCCTACGCCTTTCTCGTCGTCGGTCAGTTCAATCGCGCGCTCGAGTGCATCGAAAGTGCGCAGGGGATTCTCGAGCAGTGTCGAGTCTCCGATTATGAGCTCGCCCGCCTCGATATCGTTCGATCGCTCGTTTACTCGAAGGTACAGCGTTTTGATGAAGCGTTGACCGTGAGCCGTCGAGCGGCCGCTGCGTTCCAGACGTTCGGCGATACGCAGCGACTAGTATCGGCGCGAATGAGCGAGGCCTATCTCCTCATCCAGGCTCACAACGTCCGCGAAGCGTTGACGCTCCTGAGAAAAGTGCAGCAACAGTTCTGGTCGCACGTCGATCTGAACACGCAGGCCCAGCTTCTGAACACGATCGGTGGCTGCCACTGGAATCTCGGCCAGATGACCGACGCGCTGCAGTGCCTGCAGATGAGCGCGGAGCTGTTCGCCGAGCTCGGAAACGCGCAGGATTCGGCGCGCGTCTCGTACAGCGTCGCGTTGCTGCTCAGCGCGAGCGGGCGGCGTGCCGACGCCAAGAAGCGTCTTCGCGATGCGCAGGCTGAATTCGGGCGCCTGGGGATGGTCCACACTGCGGCCGTCGCCGCACTCGACCTGGCCGAGATGGCGCTGCTCGAGAACGATTTCCAAGAGGTTGAACAGCTCTGCCGCGGAGCGATGAAGCAATTCGAAACGGCGGGCGTCGCTTACTCGACCGAGGCGCTGACCGCGCTGACATTCCTACGCGAAGCTGCCGAACAGCGGCGCGCCACGCAAGAGATCGTCTGGCATGTCAAGACGTACATCCGTCGCCTGCCCGACGAGCCTGCTCTGCTGTTCGCCCCGGCTCCGCTCCCGCCCGCCTGAAAATTTTTTTTTCTGGGTGGGGGGTAGGGATTTTGTGAGCCCGGTCACACCTACCGATAGGGCGCCTTCCGAACGAAAAAGAAGTCATCACCACCGCTAGGAGGGTGTAGATGAGCCGTCGTGTACCGAAGTTGGCAGCAGCGCTTCTCGCGTTAGTTATTTCGCTTTCTGCGCCGTCTGCTTTCGCAGCCAGCCGCGACCGTGGCGCCGGCCCTGATCCTGGTTCGCGCATCGTCCAGATCATCAAGAGCTTTATCCGACATTTCACGCCAGGCAGCAATGTAGAGTGGCCGTCGCTGCCGAAACCGTAGTCGAGCGACAACGTACAATTACCCGGCGATTCAACTTCCACAGGAGTTGACCGGGTAAATGTCCGACATCCTAGCTGTCCGGGACGTCGTCAAGACGTTTGGCGACGTCCGCGCTGTCGACGGCGTCTCCTTCTCCATCCCCCGCGGAACCATCACCGGCCTCCTCGGCCGCAACGGCGCGGGAAAGACCACCACCATCCGGATGATCACGGGCATCTTCATGCCCGACTCCGGATCGATTGCGTGGCTCGGCGGACAAAACGGAACGGCGTTTCGCGATCGCATCGGTTACCTGCCTGAAGAGCGCGGGCTCTACAAGCAGATGAAAATCGTCGAGCTGCTGCTCTTTCTTGCCGAGATCAAGGGCCGCCGCCCTGCCGAGGTGCGTCCGGCGATCGATCGGTGGCTGGAGCGGTTCGAACTGACCGACAAGCGGGACGCGAAAGTTGAAGAGCTGTCGAAAGGCAATCAGCAGAAAGTGCAACTGATCGGCACACTGCTGCACGAGCCCGATCTCATCATCCTCGACGAGCCGCAGTCGGGTCTCGATCCGATCAACATGGTTCTGGTCCGCAATCTCCTTCGCGAGTTGCGCGACGAGGGGCGCACGATTCTCCTCTCCACGCACATGATGGGAGAGGCGGAGAGAATGGCCGACGAGATCATCCTCATCCATCGCGGGCGCGTTGTGCTCGACGGGCCGATCGATCAGGTACGCGCGTCCTTCGGCAAGAACACGCTGCACGTCGAGTTCGACGGGGATGGTGCATTCCTCGAGACGCTTCCGCAGGTGCGGAAGGCGTCGATCGTCAACAACAGCGCCGAGCTCAGTCTCACCGAGGGCAGCGATCCGCAGAAAGTGCTCGAAGCGTGCATGGGCCGTCTGCGCATCCGCAAATTCGAGCTGGCCGCTCCATCGCTCGAAGAGATCTTCATCGACAAAGTCGGCCGCGAGTTGCTGGTGGAGGCGGCGCAGTGAATAAGATGATCGCGGTCTTCAAGCGCGAATATCTCTCCGCCGTGCGCAAGAAGATGTTCATCATCATGACGTTCCTGCTGCCCGTGCTGATGTCCGGGGCCATTTTCCTGCCGAGCCTGATCATGATGCGCGGCCTCGGCGAGAAGAAGGTGACGGTTCTCGACGGCACGGGCGAGCTGGGCGATACGTTCACGCGCGGGAAATCGGCGGACGTGACCAAGGCTCCGACGCCGGCTCGTCGCCGCGGCCGCGAGCTCTCGAACATGATCAATACGGCATACGTCGATGCCCACGCCGAGAAAGACGTCGACGAGGCGGCGAAGCCATATCTGTCGCGCCTTTCGTCTGGCGACAAGAACGAGCGGCTCGACGGCGTGTTCATCATTCCGAAAGACGCGTTGTCGAATTCGGATGCTCGTCTGAAGTATTACAGCCGTTCCGCCACCGATTTCATCGCCCAGGAGCGGCTCAGCTCGATGACGAATCGCGCCATCCAGCGAAACCGCCTGGCGTCACGGGGAATTGGCGGTGATGACGTGGACCGGATCATGCGCGAGATGAGCGTCGACTCCGTGCAACTCTCCAAGACCGGTGAGCAGAAGAAAGGCGGGACGGCGAACTTTTTCGTCGGCTTCATCCTCACCGCGCTGCTGATCATCCCCTCGTTCATTTACGGTCTCGAGATCATGCGCGGCATCATTCAGGAAAAGACCGATCGCGTCATCGAGGTGCTCGTGTCATCGATGTCGTCGACGCAGCTCCTCATCGGAAAGATCCTCGGCGTTGCCGCGGTCGGCCTGACGCAAATCACGGTCTGGATCATCATGGCGATGGCCGTCGGCACCTTCGGCGTGGCCACCGCGGCGATGGCCGGCGAAAACGTCCTGCAGCTCATCCGCCCGGCGACGTTCGTCTACTTCGCCATCTTCTTCGCGCTGGCGTATCTGACGTACGTCTGCGTTTACGCGATCGGCGGAGCGATCTGCAACTCCGAGAAGGAGGCGCAGCAGCTCATCGCCCCGATCACGATGATCATGATGCTGCCCTGGTTCCTCCTCGTCGGTATCATCACGAATCCCGATTCGAGCCTGTCGGTCGGCTTCTCGCTCGCGCCGGTGTTCGGGCCGATGACGATGTACGTCCGCACGCTCGTCGCCGATCCGCCGATGTGGCACATCCTGCTGTCGATCCTGATCTCGATGGCCACGATTGCCGCGTTCTTCTGGGCCACCGCCAAGATCTTCCGGGTGGGCATCCTCTCGTACGGCAAGCGCCCCACCATTCCGGAACTGTGGCGATGGGTGAAGGTGGCTTGACGGGTTGATATGATCTGCATTCGCCATGCAGATCGAGACGCTGAACGACATCTACAGGATCACGTCGACCACCGACCGCCCGGTAGCGATGAAGTTCAAAAAAGGCGCGGGCTGGGCGGATGTCACCGTCCCCGAGCTCCGCGACACCGTTCGCTATTTCTCCACCGGCCTTCGCGTCCTCGGCGTCAAGCCGGGCGATCGCGTCGCCATCCTCTCCGAGAACCGGCCTGAGTGGACGCAAGGCGATTTCGGGATCCTTTGCAACGCGTCGGTCACTGTCCCGGTCTATCCCACGCTGCTGGGGTGGCAGATCGAATACATTCTCAACGACTCCGCCGCCGTGGCCGTGATCGTGTCGACCGAAGAGCAGTTGCAGAAGATGCTGGAGATCAAGCCGCACTGCCCGCACGTTCACAACATCATCATCTGTGATCCGCCGCCGCGGACGCTTCCGCCGGGGATTCTGACGTTCAGCCAGGTCGTCGAAAGCGGCAAATCGGAAGAAGCGAAGAATGGACGCGCGCGATTCGACGAGCTCTCGAATCGCGCGAAGCCCGACGATCTCGCAACGCTCGTCTACACCTCGGGAACGACCGGCAACCCGAAAGGGGCGATGCTGACTCACGGCAACATCACCAGCAACGTCAGGGCGACCGCTGACCTCATCGACCTCAAGCCCGGCGAGATCGCGTTGTCGATCCTTCCGCTCTCGCACATCCTCGAGCGCATGGCCGATTTCTTCTACCTGTTCCGCGGCCTGACGATCGCGTACGCCGAGAACGTGACGAAGGTCGCCGAGAACCTGCAGGACATCAAACCGCACGTTTTCGCCGCCGTCCCGCGACTCTTCGAAAAGATGCGCGCGCGGATCATGGACAACGTGGCGACGATGCCCGCGGCCCGCCAGAAGCTGTTTCACTGGGCACTTCGCGTGGCCGAAGAACGTCTGCCGTATCGCGTCGATCGGAAGCCGATGCCGCCGGGCCTGAAAGTGAAGTCGGCGATCGCCGACAAACTCGTCTTCCACAAGATTCACCAGCGCCTCGGCGGTCGCGTGCGTTATGTCGTCTCGGGCGGTGCGCCGCTTTCCGCCGAGCTGGCCGCCTTCTTCATCGGCGCCGGAGTCGAGATCTTCGAAGGCTACGGTCTGACGGAGACTTCGCCCGTCATCGCCGTGAACACGCCGAGGCAACGCCGAGTAGGAACGGTCGGACCAGTGATCCCCGGCGTGGAAGTGAAGATCGCATCCGATGGCGAAATCCTCACGCGCGGCCCTCACGTCATGAAGGGCTACTGGAACAACCCCGAGGCCACTGCGCAGGCCATCGACGCGGAAGGCTGGTTCCACACGGGCGACATCGGTGAGATCGACAAAGACGGCTTCCTCAAGATCACCGATCGCAAGAAGGACATCATCATCAACGCCTACGGGAAGAACATCGCGCCGCAGCCGCTGGAAGCGTTGCTCAAGAGCTCACCATACATCGGCACTCCGGTCCTGATCGGCGATCGGCGAAAATTTCTCGTCGCGCTGCTCGTGCCGAACTTCGAGAAGCTCGAGCGCGACGCCGCCGCGATGGGCGTATCGGCGAAGTCTCACGAGGAGCTCGTCGCCGATGAGCGGGTTCGCGCGCTGATCCAGAAAGAGATCGATCGCTTCAACCAGAATCTCGATCGCCAGGAGAAGATCCGCCGTTTCGCGCTGCTGCCGAATGATTTCACGATCGACAACGATGAGATCACGCCGTCGCTCAAGGTGAAGCGCAAGGTGATCGACAGGCGCTACAAGAATCTCATCGACCAGATGTACATCGATGAGGAGCAGGTCGACGAACGGGAAGCTCGACGAGCATGACCCTGGCAGGTGTGGCGCCGGCTTCAGCCGGCGAATCGTCCAGCAAAGCGGGCAGCGCCTTCCGCATCGAACGACAAGGTGACCTCGCGATCGTCTGGTTCGATCTTCCCGGAGAAAAAGTCAACAAATTCTCCTCGGCGGTAATCCGGGAGTTCACCGGCGTCATCGACGATCTCGCACGTTCGACCGAGATCAAAAAAGTCATATTCGCTTCGGACAAGCCGTCGATTTTCATCGCCGGCGCCGACATCTCGGAGTTCACGAAGGTCACCTCGCCTGAACAGGCGAGGGAGTACGTCCGTTTTGGACAGCAGACCTTTCAGCGTCTCGCGAAACTGCCGCAGGTCACGGTCGCGGCGATCAACGGCGCGTGTCTCGGCGGCGGCTGCGAGATGGCCATCAGTTGCGACTGGCGCGTCATGTCCGACTCACCGAAAGCGACGATCGGCGTGCCCGAGGTGCAGCTCGGAATCTTTCCTGCGTGGGGCGGCACGACGAAGCTACCGCGGCTCATCGGACTGACATCAGCGCTCGACCTCATCCTCACGGGGAAGACGCTGGACGGGAAACGCGCCAGACGCGTCGGCCTCGTCGATGAAGTTGTTCCCGACGCGATCCTTCTCGATGTGGCGAAGAAATTTGCCGATCGCGGCAAGCGCCGCGACGCCGATCGCACGAAGTTCTACATCGAGGGGAATCCCTTGACTCGACGCGTCATCCTGATGCAAGCGCGGAAGAAGGTGCTCGAAGAGACGCAGGGACACTATCCCGCGCCTTTGAAAGCGATCGACGTCATCGAAGAAGGCTTCGCTCACGGAATCGAGCGCGGTCTCGAGCGCGAAGCGCGAGAGGTCGTGCCGCTCATCCAGAGCGATGTTGCACAAAACCTCGTGCGCATCTTCTTCCTTCGTGAAGATGCGAAGAAGGATCGTTTCAGCGTCAAACCGCGCCAGGTGGAGTATGTCGGCGTGCTCGGGGCGGGCGTGATGGGCGGCGGTATCGCGCAGATCATCGCCGACAAGACTGAAGCCGATGTGCGCATGCGCGACATCAACTGGAAAGCGATCGCCGGTGGACTGAAGTCGGCGTCGAAGGTGTGGCGCAAGAAGTTGGAGCGCCGCCGCATCACGCGCGGCGAGATGCAGCGCAAGCTGGCGCGGATCACCGCCACGACCGACTGGAGCGGCTTCGCGCGCGCCGATCTCGTCATCGAAGCGGTCCTCGAAAAACTCGACGTGAAACGGCAAGTGCTCGCCGAGTTCGAATCGGTCGCGAAACCGGGAGCGATCTTTGCCACGAACACATCGACGATCCCTATCACCGACATCGCCGCGAATGCGAAGCATCCGGAAAATGTCGTCGGCATGCATTTCTTCAATCCCGTCGACCGCATGCCGCTCGTCGAAGTCATTCGTGGGAAAAGAACATCCGACGTCGCTGCGGTCACCGTGGCGAGCTTCGCGCGGAAGCTCGGCAAGACGGTCGTCTATTGCAACGACGGCCCCGGTTTCATCGTCAATCGCATCCTCGGTCCCTACATGAATGAGTCGGATTTCCTGCTCGAAGAGGGGAACTCGATCGAGTCGATCGACGAAGCGCTCATCGATTTCGGTATGCCGATGGGACCGATGGCGCTGCTCGATGAAGTGGGGATCGACGTGGCGACGAAGGTCGGCGAGATTCTTTCGAAGGCCTTTGCCGATCGCATGTCCGCGCGATCGCGAGTCGTCGACGTTCTCTATGCCGACGGCCGATTCGGGAAGAAGAACGGCCGCGGGCTGTACATCTACGACAACGGCAGGCGCAAAGGTCCCGACAGCTCCGTCTACAAGCTCCTCGGCGTCACGCCGCATCAAGCCGATGCGACGAACGTGGTCGAGCGGACGATCCTGCCGATGATCAATGAGGCCGCGCTCATCCTCGATGAGAAAATCGCCGGCTCGGCGGCGGAGGTCGACCTGGCGATGATCATGGGCACAGGGTTTCCGCCCTTCCGCGGCGGTTTGCTGTGCTACGCCGATTCCGTCGGTGCGCCGCATGTCGTCGAGCAACTCGACAAACTCGGACCCCGCTTCAAGCCCACTGCGCCACTGCGCCGCCTCGCGGAAAGCGACGGAAAGTTCTACACGGCGTATCCACGGGCCTGATGCGCATCCGTGTTCTCGCTGCCGTTGCGCTCTTCCTGTGCGCCGCTGCTCGCGCGGAAATCGATCGCGAAGTCGCGCGCCGCGCCTTTGACGCATTCACGGTCAACTGCTCGCGCGACGACGGCGCACTTTGGGGCGTGTCGCTCTGCGGGAACATCGCCATCGTGGATCGCAACTCGCGCGAGGCGGTGGAGAGCGCTGGTTTTGTGGAAAAGCTTCCCGAGAACATCGGCATCGCGAACACGGCATTCGATTACCGCGGAACGCGGTGGTCGATGATCGTCTGGCCGCTGCCGAAGGACGAAGGTGCCCGCGACCGTCTGCTGCTGCATGAACGCTTTCACGCCATTCAGTCGCGGATCGGGCTGCCGATGTCACCGCCTGCCGGCAATGAGCATCTCGACACGCTGGAGGGTCGTTATCTCCTGAGGCTGGAGATGCGTGCTCTCCGCAAAGCCCTTCTTGCTCTCCGCAAATCCCCGGATGAGGCGCGCGAAGCGTTGAGCGATGCGCTCGCGTTTCGTCGTGCTCGCTTTGAGCGTTTCAAGACCGCCGCGGACAGTGAGGGCGCGCTGGACCGCAACGAAGGCATCGCCGAATACACCGGCTTCCGCCTCTACACGACTGATCGCGCACGCATGCTCGATGACGCCGCGCAAGCGTTGAGAGAAGGCGAAAAATCGGATGCGTTCGCGCGCAGTTACGCGTACGCCACCGGGCCGGCGTGGGGACTGCTCCTCGACGCGTTCCGGCCGGGCTGGCGCAAGGAGATCGCTGAGCCGAAGACGTTCGAACAACTGCTGGCGAAACAAACCGGGAAAGCAATCGCGCTCGATCGTCGCGCGCAGCGATACGGCGGAACGAAGTTGATGGCCGAGGAGCGGAAGCGCGATCAGCAGCAGCGCGAGAGAATCGCGTCGTACGTCCGGCGATTCGTAGGCGGACCAGTTCTGACGCTGCCTCTAAAGCAGTTCAACATGCAGATGGATCCATACGATGTGCACCCCTTCGAGAATCATGGAACGGTGTACGAGCACATCACGATCAGCGACCAGTGGGGAAGGATCGTCGTCGAGAAGGGTGCGCTGATCAGCAGCGACTTCACGAAGCTGACCGTGGGCGCGCCGCGCTCGGATTCCTGGACGCTGACACTCGCGGAAGGGTGGCGCATCGCGCCTGGGACGCGGCCCGGCGATTTCGTCGCGCAGAAAGTTCCATAACAGCGATGGATCTCACGCCGCGCCAGCGCCTGATCTTCTGGACCCTCACTGCGCTCTGCGCGGCGTCGCGCTTCCTGGCGTTGGCGCGGTCGATGTGGGATTGGGACGAGGCGCTCTTCTGCCTCGGCATGCGCGAGTACGACGTCACGCGCCATCACCCGCACCCACCCGGCTTTCCCGTGTACATCGGCATGGCCAAGATCGCGCGCCTCGTCGTTCCCGGCGACTTCCGCGCATTGCAGATCATCAATCTCGTCGCCGGCATCCTGGTGTTCCCAGCGATTTTTCTCCTGGCGCGCGAGCTCCGCATGCGCTTCGAGACGTCGATCGTCGCTGCGGCGCTCTTCACCTTCCTTCCGAATGTGTGGTTCTTCGGTGGGACGGCCTTCAGCGACGTGCCCTCGATCGTGCTCGTCGTATTCGCGGTGATCTTCCTGCTGCGCGGCAGGGAGTCACAGCGCGATTACTGGCTCGGTACGCTTCTCCTCGCGCTTTCCATCGGGATTCGGCCGCAGAACTTTCTGGTCGGGCTTTTTCCCGGTGTGCTCGCGACGATGAAACGCTCGTGGCGCGACATCGTCGTCGCGATCCTCATCGGCGTGATCGTCGTCGGCATCTCGTACGGCGCGGCGATCTACGCGACGGGCAGCCTTCACGACTACATGACAACTGTGCGCGCGCACGGCGATTACATCGCGCGCATCGATTCCTTCCGGGCGCCCGAGAGGCCGCCGCTGTGGCGTCTCTTCGATCGCTTTTTCCTCAAGCAGTATCAATCGCCGCCGCTCTCTGTCGTGATGTCGATCTTCGTGGCCGTCTCCGTCATCGGCGCGATTGCCGCGCGCGATCGCGCGATGCTCTACAACTTTCTGATCTTCGGTCCATTCGCCATCTCGGCGTGGCTGATGCTCGATCGTTTCAGCATCAACCGGTTCTCGATCGGATATGCGCCGATGTTCGCGATCTTCGCTGCCGACGGGATCGCGCGCGTCGCGCGGAACAATCGCCTGATCGAGACGGGCCTCGGCGCCGCACTCGTGGCGGCATTTTTCATCTGGACCGCGCCGGCGCTGGTGCCGGTGCGCCGCGACATCGCGCCGTCCGTTCGCGCCGTGGAAGCGGCGATGGGTGGAGGACAGGCGCCTCGCCTGTCCTCCGGACAGACGGGGGCGGCTGTCCCCCACCTCTTCGTCGGCTATTCGATGACGCCGTTCATCGAATATCTCGCGCCCAACGTCCCGATCACGCGTGTGATGGATGATCGCGGCGTTCCATTGACGATCACTGATCATCCGGTCCTCCTCGCCGAAGTTTCCGAGCCACAGCCGGGAGGGACGCTGTTCTCGCGTGAGCGTGGGCGGCTCTGGAACATCGCGCGCCGTCATTACTTTGAAGTCGTCGTACGGCCGCTGACCAACATCGGACAGTTTGGCGAGGGTTGGTCACCGCCTGAGCAGCAGGGGATGGATGAGTGGCGCTGGATGGCGTCGCGCAGCGTGACCACCCTCCCGCCCGCGCAAGGCAACACCGTTCTGCGACTCCATTTCGTGGTTCCTGCCGAACTTCTCTCGAAACAGCCGAACATCGCCGTCACGCTCAACGGCCACGCGCTCGACAGGTTCCGCGCGACGGAGGAGTACATCTCGCGCGACTATCACGTCACGCCGGCGATGGAACCGAATGTGCTCGAATTGTCGACCGATCAGACCGTGGACAAGCGTGGCCTGAAGGTGCGTTTCATTTCGTGGGGTCCTGGCTAGCGCGCTGCGGAGGCAGATATCGGCGCGCCGCTTGTATGATAAACGGCTCGCGGGGAACCCGATGTCTACCACCGCCGAACAACGCAAAACCGACCTCGTTGACCGTCTCGCTGCCGAAGCGCGCGGCCGCGTATCGGCCGGTCTGGGAGACAGCGCCGAGCACTTCATCCGCCGCTACTTCGCGCTCGTCGCTCCTGACGACGTCATCTACACGTCGCCTGAAACGCTTCTCGGCAGCGCGCTGTCGCTCTGGGAGTTCGGCGCGGACCGCAAGCCCGGCGAACCGAAGGTCCGCCTCTTCAACCCGACGATCGAGAAGAACGGATGGGCGCTCGAGCACACCGTCGTCGAGATCGTCAATGACGACATGCCCTTTCTCGTCGACTCCGTCAGCGAGGAGATCAATCGCCGCGAGCGCAAGATCCACCTCCTGCTCCATCCGATTGTGCGCGTGGAGCGCGGTTCCGTGGTCGTGTCCGAGTCGTACATGCACGTGGAGATCGATCAGGAGACCGAGCCTGCGGAGCTCGAGAGCATCCGCAGCGGAATCCTCAACGTCCTCGGTCACGTACGGCTCGCGGTCACCGACTGGCGAGCGATGCGCGTTCGCCTCGCCGACGACATCGCCGAGCTCGATACCATCAATCAGCCAATGCCGCCGGAGGAAGTGGAGGAAACGAAGCAGTTCCTGAAATGGCTCGATGGCGGCAACTTCGTTTTTCTCGGCTATCGCCGCTATGGCTTCGAGACCCGCGACGGCAAGGACTATCTCCCGCCGGTTCCCGGTAGCGGGCTGGGGATCCTCCGCGAGATCCGAAGGGAGTCGGAACAGAGGGGTCAGGAGCCGCTCAGCAAAGAGTTCAGCGAGTACGCACGGCGCAACAATCTGCTGATCATCACCAAGGCGAACAGCCGCAGCCAGATTCATCGCTCCGTGCCGATGGATCGGATCGGCATCAAGCGCTACGGCAACGACAGCGACGTCCTCATCGGCGAAGACCGGTTCCTCGGACTGTTCACATCAGCCGCGTACAGCCGCAGCGTGCGCGACATCCCGGTGCTTCGCCTCAAACGAAAGCGGATCATCGAGCGCGCCGGGCTCGATCCGCACAGCCACGACGGCAAAGCGCTCCTCGACATCCTCGAGACGTTTCCGCGCGACGAGTTTTTCCAGGCTACCGACGCCGACCTTTTCGATATCACGCGCGGCATCCTTCTTCTTCAGGAGCGGCAGCGCGTGGCGCTCTTCACGCGCAAAGATGTCTTCGAGCGCTTCGTGTCGTGCTTCGTCTTCGTACCTCGCGATCGTTACACGCCCGACTTCAAGGAGCGGGCACGCGCGATTCTCGAGGAGGCCTTCGAGGGACGCGACACGCAGATCGACGACCACGTCACCAGCGCGGCTCTCGCGCGCGGGCTCTTCATGGTGCTTACGACCCCAGGCCGAATTCCGCAGCCCGACATCCGACGCGTCGAAGCGTATCTCGCCGAAGCGGCGCGCACGTGGAGCGATCGGCTGCTCGACGCGTTGATTCAGTCGAAAGGGGAAGAAGCGGGGATCGAGCTGCACAAGCGCTACAAGAAAGCGTTCCCCATGGCGTATGCGGAGCGTTTCAGCGCCGCCGCGGCGCTATACGACGTCCAGCACATCGAGGATGTGCTGAGCACCGGAAAACTCTTCGTCGATCTCTACCGGCATCGCGGCGATCAGCGGCAGTTCCATGTGAAGATCATTCACTCCGGCGCGTCGGTTCCGCTCTCCGACATCATGCCCCGCCTCGAGAACATGGGCGTGAAGGTGCAGTCGGAGGTCCCGTACGAAGTGCAGCCGCTCGGCGCACCACAGCCCGTTCGAATCCGCGACTTCAGTCTCTCTGCGGAAGGGATGCAGGACGACCTGCGCGCGGTCAAAGCGAAATTCGAAGAGGCCTTCATCCGCGTCTGGAGACGCGATGCCGAAGACGACGCGTTCAACAAGCTGGTGCTGGCGGCGGAGCTGGAGTGGCACGAGATCGCCGTCATCCGCGCGTATAGCAAGTACCTGCGGCAGATCGGCATCAATCTCAGCGAGGCCTACATCCAGCAGACGATGGCGAACAATCCCGCGATCGTTCGTCTGCTCATGCAACTGTTCACCACGCACTTCGATCCGCAACTCGGGCCGGCGACGATGCGCGGCGCGGCGGCCAGCTCGCCGCAGATGACCGGCCGGCACATGGCCGCGATGTCGCTGCGCACGCAGATCGAAGACGCGCTGGAGCTGGTCGTCAATCCCGACGAGGATCGCATCCTGCGTATGTACGTGACGCTGATCGACGCCACGCTGCGCACGAGCTATTTCCAGCGGGACACCACCGGCGCGCGCAAGCCATACATCTCCTGCAAGCTCGACTCGCAGGCGATCAAAGAGCTGCCGCTGCCGCGTCCGATGTTCGAGATCTTCGTCTACGCGCCGTTCATGGAAGGCATCCATCTGCGCGCGGGCAAAGTCGCTCGCGGCGGCATCCGCTGGTCCGATCGCCGCGAAGACTTCCGCACCGAGATCCTCGGCCTCATGAAAGCGCAGAACGTGAAGAACGTCGTGATCGTGCCGATGGGATCGAAGGGTGGATTCGTCGTGAAGAATCCGTCGCCCGATCGCGAGACGTTCCAGAAGGAAGGGATCGAGTCGTATAAGACGCTGCTGCGCGGCATGCTCGATATCACCGACAACCTGCGCGGCGACGAAGTGATCAAGCCGCGCGACGTCGTGCGCCGCGATTCTGATGATCCCTACCTCGTCGTCGCGGCCGACAAGGGGACAGCGACGTTCTCCGACATCGCCAACGCCGTCTCCGCCGAGTACGGCTTCTGGCTCGGCGACGCGTTCGCCTCCGGTGGCTCCGCCGGGTACGACCACAAGAAGATGGGCATCACGGCGAAGGGGGGGTGGGAGGCGGTGAAGCGCCATTTCCGCGAGCTCGGCCTCGACACGCAGTCGCAGGACTTCACCTGCGTCGGCGTCGGCGACATGTCGGGCGATGTCTTCGGCAACGCCATGCTGCTATCGCCGCACATCAAGTTGATCGCGGCGTTCAATCACTCGCACATCTTCATCGATCCCGATCCCGATCCGGCGAAGAGCATCGCCGAGCGGCAGCGCATGTTCGATCAGCGTTTGAATTGGAACGGGTACAAAACGGATCTGCTGTCGCCGGGCGGTGGAGTGTACGAACGCAGCGCGAAGATGATCACGGTCTCGGAAGAAGCCAGGCGATTGTTCGAGCTGCCGAAAAGAAACGTGGCGCCCGCGGATGTGATCAAGGCCATTCTGTATGCGAAAGCCGATCTGCTCTGGCTCGGCGGCATCGGGACGTACGTCAAAGCGAGCCATGAGGATCATGCCGCCGCGCGCGATCGCACCAACGATCCGCTGCGGGTGAATGCGAACGAGCTTCGCGTGCGCGTCGTCGGCGAAGGCGCGAATCTCGGATTGACGCAGAAAGGGCGCATCGAGTTCGCTCTCCGCGGCGGGAAGATCAACACCGATGCCATCGACAACTCCGCCGGTGTCGACACTTCCGACCACGAGGTGAACATCAAGATCCTTCTGTACGACGCGATCGAGCACGAAGAGTTGGCCGATATCGAAGAACGCAACAAGGTGCTCGCACAGATGACCGACGAAGTCGGCGCGCTCGTCCTCCGCGACAACTACGAGCAGACGCAGGCGATCTCGATCACGGAGAAGCTCGGCGAGTCGACGCTCGATGAGCAGGCGCGTTTCATGCGCGCGCTCGAGCGCGCGGGCAAGCTCGATCGCGCCATCGAGTACCTCCCCGACGACGAGACGATCGCCGAGCGGCACGCCGCGCACCTCGGATTGACGCGGCCGGAGATCGCGGTGCTGCTCGCTTACAGCAAGATCGTGCTGTATCAGGATCTCTTGGCGTCGGATCTTCCTGACGATCCGCTGCTTGTTCAGGATCTCCTTCTTTACTTCCCGCATGAATTACGGAAGCGCTTCCCGGCGGCGATCAGTCGTCACCGTCTGCGCCGCGAGATCATCGCCACCTATGTCACGAACAACATGCTCAACCGCGTCCGGCCGACGTTTGTCGGCCAGGCCACGGAAGAAACAGGCAAACCGGCCAGCGACGTGGCGAGAGCGTTCACGATCATCCGCGACTCGTTCGAGCTGCGGTCGATCTGGTCCGACATCGAGGCGCTCGATAACAAGCTCGCTGCGGCGGTCCAGATCGAGATGATGATCGGGGTGGGGCGGCTCCTCGAGCGCGCTACGCGATGGCTGCTGCGCAGCGGTTACGAGAAGCTCGACATCGCGGCATATGTCGCGGAATTCCGTCCGCGCATCGCCACGCTCGAGCAACGCCTCGGCGACGTTCTGCCGGCCAGTCTTCTTGCGAACGTCCGCGCGCGCGCGACGAGTTTGATCGAGACAGGCATCCCGGAGAGGCTCGCGAACCGCATCGCCGGTCTCGACGTCATGAGCTCGGCGATGGACATCGTTCGCATCGCCCGCACCGGCGGCGGAATCGATGACGTGGCACGCGTCTACTTCTGGGTCGGCGCGCGATTCGGGCTCGACCGATTGCGCACGGCCGGCGCGTCGATCGCCGCAGAAACGCCGTGGCAGAAAGCGGCCGTGGCGGCGGTCGTCGACGATCTATTCAACTACCAGAGCGTGCTGGCGTCGCGCGTCATCGCCGAATCGAACGGCGCGCGCGGAAGCACCGACTCGGTCGATGTGTGGCTCGCATCGCGAGGCCGTGTGGTCGAGCGCGTCGATCAGACGATGAACGAGATGCGCGGCGCGCCGTCGGTCGATCTGGCCATGCTCACAGTGGCGACGAGGCAGTTGCGCACCTTGGTCGAGAGCTAGTGGAGAGCGGCCGTCCCGGCCGCAGTCGTCGGGCGTCGCCCCCGGCGACCGGCTCGGCAATCGCGCGAGACGCCCGCTCTCCACTATTCCAGATACGGCTCGACGCGCTCTTCCTCTCGCGGGCGAAGCTCGC
>DASYUK010000459.1:0-11760 GCA_036001325.1 Thermoanaerobaculia bacterium | reverse complement strand
TTGCAGGAGGTCCTGGAGTCGATTGCTGCCCGGGTCGACGCCTCGAAACACCCGCTTCTCGCTCCACGCGATGAGGAGCGCAACGTCGTGGTGGTAGTGGTCACCGCGGACAAGGGACTGGCCGGAGCGTTCAACGCGAATGCGATCAAGGCGGCCATGAACCTCATCCGCGAGCGTCAGTGGCAGAACGTACAGATCCTGCCGCTCGGACGGAAAGGGAACGATTTCTTCAAGCGCCGTACGTTGACGGTTCGCAAGCACGCGACCCACGTGCTTCAGGCGCTTTCGCTCGAAACAGCGCATGAGATCTCGACCTCGCTCGCCAACGAATATGTGAGTGGCGAGATCGACGCGGTTTACGTCGTGTACAACGAGTTCCGATCGATCATCTCGCAGGTGGTTCACGTCGAGCGTCTGCTGCCGATCCAGCGTGAAGAGGAGCGGGAGCAGACCGACTCGGTCGAGTATCTCTTCGAGCCTAGTCCCGAGGAGATCCTGAACGAGCTTCTTCCGAGACACATCGAGTTTCAGCTCTACCGCATCCTCTTGGAGTCCGCCGCCGCCGAGCAGGGCGCGCGCATGACGGCGATGGAGGCGGCCACGAAGAACGCGTCGGACATGATCGATCACCTGACGCTGACCTACAACCGCATCCGGCAGGCGGCGATCACGAAGGAGATCATCGAGATCGTCTCGGGAGCGGCAGCACAGAAGTAATAGGGAGACAACATGGCAGAAAAAACCGAGCAACAGAGAACCGGCAAAGTCATCCAGATCATCGGCCCCGCGGTCGATATCGAATTCGAGGAAGGTCATCTCCCTCCGATCTACAGCGCCATCCGCATCGTCGATGACGGTCAACTCGGCAAAGTGAAGATCGACGTCGTCGTCGAGGCAGCGAACCACATCGGCGAGAGCCAGGTTCGCTGCATCGCCATGAAACCGACCGACGGCATGGTCCGCGGCATGAAGGCGATCGACCTGGGCGGGCCGATTTCTGTCCCCGTCGGACGCGAGACGCTCGGCCGCATCCTCAACGTTCTCGGCGAGCCGGTGGATAACAAGGGACCAGTGAACTCGAAAGAGCGCTGGGCCATTCATCGCGACCCGCCAAGGTTCGACGAACAGTCGACCAACATCGAGATGTTCGAGACCGGCATCAAGGTCGTCGATCTCCTCGAGCCATATACGAAGGGTGGCAAGACAGGACTCTTCGGCGGCGCCGGCGTCGGCAAGACCGTTCTGATTCAGGAGCTGATCAACAACGTCGCGAAGGAGCACGGCGGATTCTCGGTGTTTGCCGGCGTGGGCGAGCGAACGCGCGAAGGCAACGATCTGTGGCTCGAATTCGCCGAGAGCGGCGTTATCGTCCCCGGCGATCCGACGAAATCGAAAGCGGCGCTGATCTACGGTCAGATGACCGAGCCGCCCGGCGCGCGCCTTCGCGTCGGCCTGACCGGCCTCACCGTCGCCGAGTACTTCCGCGACGTCGAGAAGCAGGACGTGCTGCTGTTCATCGACAACATCTTCCGCTTCACTCAGGCGGGTTCTGAAGTCTCAGCGCTCCTCGGTCGCATGCCGTCAGCGGTCGGATATCAGCCGAATCTCGCGACGGAGATGGGCGAGCTTCAGGAGCGCATCACCTCGACAAAGAACGGATCGATTACGTCAGTGCAGGCGATTTACGTTCCCGCGGACGACCTCACCGACCCCGCGCCGGCGACGGCATTTGCGCACCTCGACGCGACGACGGTTCTCTCGCGTCAGATCGCGGAGCTGGGCATCTATCCAGCCGTCGATCCGCTCGCGTCGACCTCGCGCATTCTCGATCCGCGCATCCTCGGCGACGAGCATTACAACACCGCGCGCGGTGTGCAGGCCGTGCTGCAGAAGTACAAAGACCTGCAGGACATCATCGCCATTCTCGGCATCGATGAACTGTCGGAAGAAGACAAGGTCATCGTCTCGCGCGCGCGAAAAATTCAGCGCTTCCTCTCGCAGCCGTTCCACGTCGCTGAGCAGTTCACCGGCATCAAAGGAAAATACGTGAAGGTCGCGGACACCATTCGCGGCTTCAGGGAGATCGTCGAAGGGAAGCACGACGAAATTCCGGAGCAGGCCTTCCTGCTGCAGGGGACGATCGAAGACGTGCTCGAGCGCTCCGAGCAGATGAAGAGCGCCGCGGCGTAACGACATGGCCGATCAGATTCCGCCGCTCCCGACGAAGATCAACCTCACCGTCGTCACGCGTGAGCGAAAGATCCTCGATGCCGAGGCGGATGAGGTCGTGCTGCCGGCTACGGATGGAGAGATCGGGGTGCTGCCGGGACACACTCCGCTTCTGGCGATGCTCAAGGTCGGGCAGATGCGCTTCCGGCAGGGGACGACGATGGAGCGCCTGGTCATCTCCTGGGGATTCGCCGAGGTATTGCCTGATCGCGTGATCGTGCTGGCGGAGCGAGGATTCTTGCCGGAGGAGATCGATCCGGCGAAGGCGGAAGAGCAGCGCCGCGAGGCCGAGAAGGAGATGGCCTATCTCGCGTCGCACGACCCCGAGTTCGCGATCGTGGAAGGGCGGCTGGAAGAATCGATCGCGATGATCAACATCCATCGTTAGAATCGATTCGATGGATCCGTGGCTGGAGCGCTTCGCGCACGCGAATTTCTTGCGCAGCGCCGACACGGCGCATGATCTGAAGACTCCGCTGAATGTCGCGGTGCTCAACCTCGAGCTCCTGCGCATGCGGATGCGCAAGCTCACCGATGGCTCCGACGATCCGAAGTTGATCGAGTATGCGAGCTCGATCGAAGTCGAGCTCCGCCGCATGGCTCGGATCTTCGACACGTTTTTTCTCCTCTCCACGCCCCCGAAAGGAGAAGAGCCGCCGGCGGCGGTTGACGTCGGTCCTATCTGTGCCGAAGCGGCTCAAACAGCCGGAGCGAGCGTCGACGGAACCGCGGCCGCGCTCGTCATCGCTCATGAGGCGAGAATCCGACAGGCCTTTCGTCTGTTCTTCGAGGGGACGGCGAAACTCTTTCCCACCGGAAGCCTCCGAGCGGTCGTCAGGCGTGACGCAAAGCGGTTCACTGTGACCATCTCGGGACCTCCCCCGTCCGAAGATTTTGAGCCGTCGAAGATTTTCAAGTTTTACTACACGGACCCGCTCGGCAATCCCGATCTGTCGCTTGCGACCGCGCGTCTCATTGTGGAGACCTATGGCGGTGAGCTGAAGGCTGAGCAGGAAAGTGATAAGGTCGTACTACGGTTATCGGTCCCACTAGGTGAATCATGAAAAGAGTCCTCATCGTCGACGATGATCGGGCCACGAGTGCCGGTATGGCAGACGTGGTGGAAGAGTGGGGGTACGAGCCGGAAGTTGCAGACACGGTCAAGGCCGGTTGGAACGCAGTCTCCAAGCTCGTCCCCGACGTCGCCATCGTCGACTTGAAGTTGCCGGACGGATCGGGCCTCGATCTGCTGCATCGCATCAAGGAAAGCTATCCTGACGTCTCCATCGTGATCCTCACCGGCCACGCCACCGTCGATTCGGCCGTGAAAGCACTCAAAATCGGCGCCGAGGACTACGTGACAAAGCCGGTCGATCTGCCGCGTCTGCAGGTGATCCTCAAGACCGTCGAAGACAAACAG
Organism: Thermoanaerobaculia bacterium; assembly: GCA_036001325.1. Classification (GTDB taxonomy): domain Bacteria; phylum Acidobacteriota; class Thermoanaerobaculia; order Gp7-AA8; family Gp7-AA8; genus DASVHS01. The sequence goes on along the minus strand of DASYUK010000459.1, from coordinate 8,111 downwards.
ATGATGAAGCAGGAAATCCTCGAGCTTCGTCGTCAGCTTCAGAAGATGGGCGCCCTCGGCCATCTCGTCGGCAAGTCGCCGCGGATGCAGAAACTCTTCGAAGAGATCGAGATGGTCGCCAACACCGACGCCAACGTATTCATCGTCGGCGAGTCGGGATCGGGCAAAGAAGTCGTCGCCAATACGATCCACTCGTTATCCCGGCGGAAGATGAAACCGTTCATCGCCTTCAACTGCGGCGCGATCTCTCCGACGCTGATCGAGTCGGAGATCTTCGGTCACGAGAAGGGAGCCTTCACGAACGCGATCAAGCGCCGCGAGGGCTACTTCGAGCTGGCCAAGGGCGGCACGGTGTTTCTCGACGAGATCACGGAGATGCCGATCGAGCTGCAGGTGAAGCTCCTGCGCGTGCTCGAAGAGTCGAAGTTCCGCCGTGTCGGCGGAAACGAAGAGATCACGATCGATGCGCGCATCATCGCCGCATCGAATCGCGATCCGCAGAAGGCGATCGGCGACGGAAAGCTGCGCGAGGACCTCTACTATCGATTGAACGTCTTCCCGATCGAAGTACCGCCTCTGCGCGAGCGGCTCGAGGACATCCCGCTGTTTGCGCACTTCTTCCTGCAGAAACTGAACGAGACGGAAGAGAAGAAGGTCGAGAACATCGAAGGCGACTTCGTCGAGGCGCTGCAGGCTTACGAATGGCCGGGCAACGTCCGCGAGCTGCGCAACGTCGTCAATCGCGCGTTCATCATGGCCCGCACCAACACGCTCACTGTCGAATGTCTCCCCGACAAACTCCTCGGCGCGCGCAAGAGGCGGTCGAAGAATGCGGTCACGATTCCGCTCGGTCAGCCGATGGAAGAGGTCGAGCGGCTCATCATCGAAGAGACGCTGCACATGACCGACGGCGACCGCCGCAAGACCGCCGAAATCCTCGGCATCTCGTACAAGACGCTTTACAACAAGACGAAAAAGTACAAGGCTGCCGGCGGGGAAGACGAAGACGAAGAGTAGGTGCTGGTCGTTGGTCGTTAGTCCTTAGTCCTTAGTAGTTTCCGTCTCACGCTAACGACTAAGGACCAGCGACTAAGGACCGGGGCTTCGGAATAAGCCAAATAGCGGCGCCGGTTGCGCCGCCACTGCATGGCAAAGAATCTGGTCATCGTCGAATCGCCCGCCAAGGCGAAAACGATCAACAAGTTCATCGGGAAGGACTACGTCGTCAAAGCTTCCGTTGGACATGTGCGCGATCTGCCCAAGAGCGAGCTGGGTGTCGACGAGGAGACCTTCGAGCCGACCTATGAAGTGCTCGAAGGGAAACAGAAGGTCGTCAGCGAGCTGAGAGCGGCGGCGAAGAAGGCCGACACCATCTACATCGCCTCCGACCCTGATCGCGAAGGGGAAGCCATCGGCTGGCACGTCCTCAACCTCATCGACCCCGATTCCAAGAAGAAAGTCCGCCGCGTCCTCTTCCACGAGATCACGAAGAACGCTGTGAAGAAGGCGATGGAGAAGCCGGGCGACATCGACATGAACAAGGTCAACGCCCAGCAGGCGCGCCGCGTTCTCGATCGGCTCGTGGGTTACAAGCTCTCGCCCCTGCTTTGGGACAAGGTGCGCCGCGGTCTCTCCGCGGGCCGCGTGCAATCGGTGGCGATGAAGATGATCGTCGACCGCGAAGAAGAGATCAAAGCGTTCAATCCCGTGGAGTACTGGACGTTCGCGGCGAAGCTGGAGGCGAAGACTCCGCCGCCATTTGTCGCGAAGCTGAGCAAAGTCGACGGCAAGAAGGCCGAGGTTCCGAACGAGGAGCTGGCGCGGAAGATCGAGGCGGAGCTGAGGAGCGGCGAGTTCGTCGTCACCAGCGTCGCGCGGAAAGAGAAATCGCGCTCCGCTGGACCGCCATTCATCACCTCGACGCTGCAGCGCGCCGCGTACAACCGTTACAAGTACCCCGTGAAACGGACGATGCAGATCGCGCAGAAGCTCTACGAGGGCAAAGAGCTCGGTGACCAGGGGCTCGTCGGCCTCATCACCTACATGCGTACCGACTCGGTGCGCATCTCCGACGATGCGCTGAAAGAAGTTCGCGAATATGTCAGCACGAAATATGGTGCTGAGATTGTTCCCGATAAGCCAAACTATTATCGTGTCAAGAAAGCGGCGCAGGCGCAGGAAGCCCACGAGGCCATCCGCCCGACGTCGACCGATTTCGACCCCGAGAAGGTGAAGAACTTCCTCACGAAAGAGGAATACAACATCTACAAGCTCATCTACGACCGCTTCGTGGCCTCGCAGATGAAGCCGGCCGTCTTCGACGTCACTGATGTCGAAATCGAGCGCGGCAATCTCACGCTCCGCGCATCGGGCGAAGTGCTGAAGTTCCCCGGCTTCCTCGCGGTCTTCCAGGACACCGCGCCCGACGACGAAGACGAGGAGAAGGCGGATGACAAAGCGCTGCCGCCGATGAACGAGGGTGAAAAGCTGAAACTCCTGGACCTCGAGACGAAGCAGAACTTCACGCAGCCACCGCCGCGCTACACCGAAGCGACGCTGGTGAAGGCGCTCGAAGAGAACGGGATCGGCCGCCCCTCGACGTACGGTCAGATCATGACCACGATCCAGACCCGCGACTACACCTACAAGCACGAAGGAAAGTTCCACCCCACGCACCTCGGCGTCATCGTGACGATGCTGCTCAAGCAATCGTTCGGCGACATCATCGATGAGAAGTACACGGCCCGCCTCGAAGAGGAGCTCGACGAGATCGAGGAAGGAAAGCTCGAGTGGACCGACGCGATGAAAGAGTTCGCCGGTAAGTTCAACGCCGATCTCGAGCGTGCCAAGACCGACATGATGCAGGTCAAAGGCGAGGGCATCGCCACCGATGAGATCTGCAAGACCTGTGGCGCGTCGATGGTCATCAAGTTCGGCCGCTTCGGAGAGTTCCTGGCCTGCTCGAATTACCCCGAGTGCAAGACGACGAAGGAAATCGCGAAGGGCGATGCCGCCGATGCGGGCGACGATACGATCATCTGCGAGAAGTGCGGCCGCGGAATGACGCTCAAGCGATCGCGCTTCGGGCAATTCTTCGCCTGCAGCGGCTATCCCGAGTGCAAGAACACGAAGGATCCGCGTTTGCTGAAAGCGAACATCCCCACCGAGACGCAGCCGCCGTGCGAGAACTGCGGCAAGGAGATGGTCCTCAAGACGGGACGTTACGGTCCGTTCTACTCCTGCTCCGGCTATCCCGATTGCCGGAACATCCGGAAAATCGGCGGCGGAAAATCGATCCCGCCCAAACCCACCGGCGTGAAGTGCCCGAGCTGTGGTGAAGGCGAGTTGCTCGAACGCCGTTCGCGTCGCGGCATCTTCTATTCGTGCTCGCGGTATCCGAAGTGCGACTTCGCGCTGAACAATCGTCCGGTGCCGCGGCCATGCCCCAAGTGCGGTTCGCCATATCTGCTCGAGAAGACGACCAAGCGCGAGGGGCACATCGAGTTCTGTAACAACCCGAACTGCGATTACCGCCAGCCGACCAAGGGTGTAGCGGCGCACTTCAGTGCGCCGACGGCGGGCTGAAGCCCGCCGCTACACCGAGAGAAAGCGTCGCACAGGCTCGGTGATCAGATCGTAGTCGATCAGAAACGTGTCGTGTCCGTTGGTCGACGAAACGCGCTCGTGATGAACATCGCTCCCGGCGGCGCGCATCGCGCGTTCGACATGATCGACTGACCAAACGGGAAACAGCCAATCCGTGTCGAACGACACGAGCAGCGTGCGGCCGCGCCATCTCGCGAATGCCGCCTCGGCCGAGCCGTATTGTTCGTCGAGATCCATCTCGTCCATGGCCGCCTGCACGCGGATGTACGAGTTTGCGTCATACGAGGCAGCGAACTTCTTCCCCTGATATTCGAAATACGAATCGATCTCGAACTGGCGCGTGCTGCCTCGCCGTCGCCGTCCGAATTTTCGCTGCAACGCTTCGCCCGATAGATAAGTCATGTGACCGACCATGCGCGCCACTTGCAGTCCGCGCAGCGGCTCGGGATCGTCGTAGTAGTCGCCGCCGCGAAACCGCTGATCGGACTCGATGATCTTGCGGCCGATGATGTGCCACGCGATGCCCGTCACCGGCACGGCCGCGCCCGCGGCCATGCTGATGATCGAGTCCATGAACGTCGGATAGAGCGCGCACCACATCAGCACCTGCATGGCGCCGAGCGATCCGCCGGCGATCGACCGCAGATGCGTGATGCCGAGGTGATCGAGCACGCGTTTCTGCGAATGGACCATGTCTTCGATTGTTGGCCACGGATAGCGCGAACCGTAAGGCTTGCCCGTCGCGGGGTTCATCGACTGCGGCGCCGTCGTTCCGAACGGCGAGCCGGGCAGATTCACGCAGACGACGAAGTATTTCTCGAGATCGATTCCTTTGCCGTAACCGACGAGTCCATCCCACCATCCGGGCCGTTCGTCTTCATCATCCGTATATCTGCCGGCGGCATGGGCGCTCGCCGACAGCGCGTGACAGACGAGGATCGCATTCGACTTCTCCGCGTTCAGCTCGCCGAACGTTTCGTAAACGATCGTGAATGGCGCGATCGTTTCGCCATGCGTGAACTGGAAACCTTCCTCGAGCAGCAGCTCTTTCGGCGGCGCCGAGATGAACGTGTTCTGGAGAAGTTGCGGCCGCATTCTCATGTCTCAGGAGCGCGCGGAATGACGATCCACAGAATCACGTAAACGAACGCGCCCGGGAACGCCGCCGATAATATCGAGAAGAGAACGTAGAGGACCCGAACCCTCGTCGCGCTCCACCCGATTGCTTCTGCAATTCCGCCGCAGACACCAGCGATGATGCTGTCACGCCGTGAACGATACAAAGGCATATTCACTCCTCACTTTTCGATCCTTCTTCCCGCTTCAATTGTCCTTCATAGATACGACGGACTTCGTCAATGGTTGAGATCTGATCGATGGTCTTGTCGTCGCGAATGCGCGCAATGCGTGGAAAGCGCATGGCGTATCCGGATTTGTGGCGCTTCGACTCCTGAATGCGATCGAAGGCGATCTCCAGGATGATCTGCGGCTCGACCTTGAGAACGGAGCCGTAGCGCTCGATGGTCGTCTTCTGGAAATGCTCGGTAAGCTGAGCGATCTCGGCGTCGGTCAGCCCGGAATAAGCCTTACCGATGTTCACCAACTCGCCATCGCGACTGACCGCGAACGTGACGTCAGAGAGCACGCCGCGACGTTTGCCGTGGCCGTATTCGGCGTATGTGACGACGCAGTCGAGCGTCGCCAGTGCCTTCTTGTACTTCAGCCACGATTTGCCGCGCCGGCCAGGCGTGTAGAACGAGTTCGGATCCTTGACGACCAGACCTTCGTTTGCGCGAGCGCGGGCGATGTCGAAGATCTGATCGACATGTGCCGCGTCGCGCACGATCGATTGATCGCTGAGCCGGATCGGTGTGGCGCCGCCGATTTCGGCGGCGTTCAGCACGATCGCGCGCATTCGAGCGAGTCGTTCATGCAATGGGATTTCAAACAGCGGCTCGCCATCGAAGAACACCAGATCGAACGCAAAGAATGCTACCGGCGCTTCAGCGAGCAACTTCTCGCTGATCTTCTTTCGCCCGAGGCGTGTCTGGATGAGCGCGAACGGCAGGATACGATCGCTGAAGGCGACGATCTCGCCATCGAGGATCACGCTGTGACCAAGTCGTTTCGCGGCGGCTTCGATCTCAGGAAATCGGTGCGTAACGTTGTCGAGTGTGCGCGAGTAGATACGGATTTGATCGCCCTCGGTGTGGATCTGGGCGCGAATGCCGTCGTATTTGTCGTCGGCGAACGCCCCCACTCCGAGAGCGGCGACGATCTCCTCGGGATCTTCCTCCGGCTGCGCCAGCATGAACGCGAAGGGATGAAAGAGCGACATCTTCGCGCTCTCCAGCGCGTCGCTCTTCGCCAGCAGCGCGGTCGCGCCGATGTCGCCCGTGAACATGTTCGCGCGACGGACCGGCTCGAGCTTGCGTCCGAATGCCTTGGCGACCGCTGATTCGACGAGGCCTTCCTGCAATCCGATACGCAACTCTCCGCCGAGGATCTTGACGATGAAGCGAGCGCCCTGCGCGTCAACCTTGCGCAGCAGCTCCGCGAGAACTCTCTTCTTCTCCGACGGGGTCGCCGCTGCGGCGATGCGGTCGTAGTGCTCGCCGACTTCCGAAAGCGTGATCGTTCGTGACGGATCGTCAGGGAAATGCTCGGCGACAGTATCGCCGGCGTCGCCGTACTTCGACCACGATGCCCAGATCTCTTCGGTACTGCGACCGGTCACTTCCGCGACCGCGTCGCTGATCGCCGCGCCGCCGATGCCGGTGACGCGCTCGTCGCGACGCGGAAATGGAGAGCCGGAAAAAAACACGACTGCGCGCTCGAGCGAAGCGTCGTCCAGCGAGGCAAGATAGTCGGCGAGTAGTCGCTCTTTCACGCTCTTCTTCGTGGTCTGCGCGATGGCGTTTGCTACGGCCGTGAAGTCGGAAAGCATGGGATAGAATCCGCCGCGCCTTTTGAGGCGAGGTGATTGTATGAAAATGAAAGTCACCGTCGTCGGGAGCGGAAATGTTGGAGCGACGGTTGCGCAGGGGATCGCGCTCAAAGAGCTCGCCGACGTCGTGCTCGTCGACATCATCGAAGGCGTTCCCCAGGGAAAAGCGCTCGACATGATGGAGACCGCGCCCGTCGAGAAATACGATTCCATACTTCGCGGCACGAACAGCTACGACGGAACGGAGAGCTCGGATCTCGTCGTCATCACGGCCGGACTCCCGCGTAAGCCGGGGATGAGCCGCGACGATCTGCTCTGGAAGAACGAGGAGATCGTCGGTCAGGTGACGAAGGAGATCGCCAGCCGCTCGCCGAAGTGCATCATCATCGTCGTATCGAATCCACTCGACGCCATGTGCGAGGTCGCGCGCCGCGTTTCAAAGTTTCCGCGGGAGCGCGTGATCGGGATGGCCGGAGTGCTCGATTCCGCGCGAATGCGCGCGTTCATCGCCATGGAGCTCAATGTCTCCATCGAGAATACGCACGCCTTCGTCCTCGGCGGCCACGGCGACACGATGGTGCCACTGCCTCGCTACTCTACAGTCGCTGGAATTCCGATCACCGAGTTGATGTCCAGGGATAAGATCGATGCCATCGTCGATCGCACGCGCAACGGCGGCGCGGAGATCGTCAACCTGCTGAAGACTTCAGCGTGGTACGCGCCTGGCGCCGCGGCGGTCGAGATGGTCGAGGCCATTTTGAAAGACAAACGAAAGATCCTTCCGTGTGCCGCGTATCTGAAAGGCGAATACGGCTACAACGGACTTTTCGTGGGAGTGCCGGTGAAGCTCGGGCGCAACGGTCTCGAGCAGGTGATCGAGATCAAGCTGACGAGCGAGGAAAAGGTCGCACTCGACAAGTCGGCAGCGGCGGTAAAGGAGCTTGTCGATAAGCTCAAGACCGCCGCTTGATTTACAATAACCACATTCCACCATGAAAAAACTCGTCATCGATATCGAGACCGTCGGGACTCCGTGGGAAGACCACGACGCTTACGTTCGCGAATACCTGATCAAAGGCAAGAGCGAAGCGGAAGCCGAAGAAGAGAAGCGCCGCGGCGCGCTGTCGCCGTTCACCGGCAGCATCGTGGCGATCGGCGTTGTGAATGCCGAGACGGGAAAGTCGTGCGCGATGTACGAAGTTCCCGGCCAGGCCGAGCTGATCACGCGCAAGGATGCAAATCGAACTCTCATCTCCGGAACGGAGAAGCAGATCCTCGAGAAGTTCTGGGACTATCTCGACAAAGCCGACCGCTTCATCTCGTTCAACGGACGTCAATTCGACGGTCCGTTCCTGATGATCCGCTCGGCGATTCATGGCATTCAGCCGAAACGCGATCTCATCGGCAATCGCTATCGCTTCCATCCGAACTGCGATCTGCGCGAAGTGCTGAACTTCAACGGCACCGTCAATGCGCGGCAGATGCGATTCAATCTCGATCTGGCCTGCAAATCATTCGGCATCGTCAGCTCGAAAGCCGATGGGATGGATGGGCGCTC
>DASYUK010000458.1:0-7781 GCA_036001325.1 Thermoanaerobaculia bacterium | reverse complement strand
TTCGATCTCGACGGCACACTGGTCGACTCGTATGCTGCGCTCGCCGAGGCGGTGAACTACGCGCGGCGCGAGCATGGGTTGCCTGACCTTCCGGCTGAACGGATCAAGCAATTCGTCGGCGATGGCCTCGAGCGGCTTCTGCAACGCGCGTTCGAGCGCGAGTCGGTGCCGCAGAGCGCCGAAAAAGCGTTCGTGACGCGATACGACGAGATCTGCTGCGCGGGATCGAAGGTCCTCGACGATGTGGAAGCGACGCTCGATGCGCTCACCGGCGCGGGCGTGACGATGGCCGTCTGCACGAACAAGCCGACGTCGTTCTCGAAGAAGATTCTCGACTTTCTCAATCTCTCGCCGCATTTCCGCGCGATCGTCGGTCCCGACATCGCCGGCGCCCGAAAGCCGGACGCGCGTCACGTCATGCGCACGCTCGAAGAGGCGGGCTGCTCGACCGATCGCGCGCTCTTCGTCGGCGACATGCCCATCGATGTCACGGCGGCGAGAAACAGCGGCATTGATGTCGCCGTGATCGCGACCGGTTCATCGTCGTATGACGATCTCGTCAGCGCTCGGCCGGATTACGTTCTGCGTCGCTTCTCCGATCTCGTGGATGTCGTGCGCAACGGTGCGCGTCCGTGAGCGAAGCGAAGTTCCGCCTGGTGTTCTTCGACGTCGACTCGACTCTGGTCACCATCGAAGGCATCGACGCTCTCGCTGGCGGGAATCCTGAAATCGCAAAGCTGACCGAAGCGGCGATGAACGGCGAGATACCGCTCGATCAGGTATATGCGAAACGGTTGGAGATCATCCGGCCCACACGTGCTGCCGTCGAGAAGCTGGCGAAACAATATCTCGCGTCGATCGTCGACGGCGCCACCGAGGCGATCGAGACACTTCGCTCCGCCGGAGTGCAGATTCACCTCGTCACCGCCGGGATCACACAGGCGATTGCGCCGCTGGCCGGACGGCTCTCCGTTGCCGATCGCGCCGTTCACGCCGTACCACTGCGATTCGATAAGGATGGGAACTACGTCGACTTCGATCGACGGTCGCCGCTGGCCAAGAGTGGAGGCAAAGAGGTGGTGGTGCGCGATGTGCGTGCGCGATCGAAAGGACGCGCCGCTTTCATCGGCGACGGAGTCAGCGATCTGGAAACGAAACCGGCGGTCGATCTCTTCATCGGATTTGGAGGAGTTCACGTCCGGCCGAGAGTGCAGGAGAATGCGGATGTCTACGCGATGGACTTCCCCGCCGTCGTGTCGCATCTGCTCGCATGAGTGACCAGAGTAAATTCTTCGTCCCCGGCCCGACGTGGGTGAGGCCCGCGATTCTGCAGGAGATGGCGCGGCCGATGATCGGCCACCGCAGCGCCGAGTTCAAAGAGCTCTTCCGCGGAATCAACGCCGATCTCAAGACGCTCTTCTCGACGAAGCAGGATACATTCGTGGTCACGTCGTCGGGGACGGGTGTGATGCAGGCGGCACTCGAGAATTGCGTAGCGCGACGAGTACTCGTGACGACCTGCGGCGCATTCTCCGAGCGATGGTTCAACATTGCTGAGTCCCTCGGCCTCGAGGCCGATCGACTCGATGCCGGCTGGGGGAACGCGGTCGATCCCGACGCGCTCGCCGATCATCTCTCGTCGCGTCGGGCACGCTACGATGCGGTCACCCTCACGCACAACGAGACATCGACCGGCGTAACGAATGACATCGCCATTCTGGCGTCGGTGGTCCGCGAAGAATCGCCTGACACTCTGGTGCTCGTCGATGCCGTCTCATCACTCGCCGCGATACCCGTCGAATTCGACGATTGGAAGCTCGACGTCTGTCTCGCCAGCGTACAAAAGGGAATCGCCCTGCCACCTGGAATCACGGTCGTCGCCGTTTCCGGCGCGGCGATCGAGCGCGCAAAGAAGCATCCCTACCGCGGCACATACTTCGACTTCCTCGAGTACAAGAAACAGGCGGATAGCGACGGCGTGCCTGCGACACCGTCGATCCCGCACTTCTACGCACTGGCGAAGCAACTGAATCACATCATCCGCGAGGAAACGCTTCCTGTGCGCTTCGAGCGTCATCGCCGCATGCGCGACTTGACGATCGAGCGGACCGCGCAATACGCGCGTCTGGCGTCCGATCCCGCGCACGCGTCGCCGACGGTGACAGCGCTCGAACCGTCGACTTCCGACGCGGAAACGATCCGCTACGCGATGAAGGAGCGCGGCTTCACCATCGGCAGCGGCTACGGTCAGTGGAAAGAACGGACCTTCCGCATCGGCCACATGGGAGACATTCCGCTCAAGTCCGTCGAAGTGATGCTCGACGCACTCGACAAGGTGGCGAGCGGATGACCCATCGCACGCTCGTCACCGACGCGCTCGCGGAATCAGGTCTTGAGATTCTTCGCGCGGCGAAGGATGTCGTCCTCGATTACCGTCCCGGGTTGAAAGGCGCCGATCTGCTTCGCGCCGTCGCCGAATCGGATGCACTCATTACGCGCAGCGGCACGGCGGTGACCGAGGAGCTGGTGAATGCGGGCAATCGGCTGCGGATCATCGGCCGCGCCGGTGTCGGTCTCGACAACGTCGACGTCGAAGCCTGCACCAGGCGCGGGATCCTGGTCATCAATGCGCCGACGGCGAACATCATTTCGGCGACCGAACACACGATGGCCATGCTGCTCGCGCTCTGCCGCAACATCCCCGATGCGCACGCGTCGGTGAAGCGAGGCGAGTGGGTGCGCTCGAAGTTCATGGGCATCGAGCTCAATGGAAAGGTCCTCGGCATCGTCGGCCTGGGAAGAATCGGATCACGCGTCACGACGCGCGCGAGAGCGTTCGGGATGCGTGTCATCGCTTACGACCCGTACATCGCATCGACTGCATTCGAGCGCGTCGGAGCCGAACAGGTGACGCTCGATGGACTTCTTCACGAGGCGGATATCATCACGGTTCACACGCCGCTGTCCGATGAGACTCGAGGCATGCTCGGACGCGACGAGATCGCGAGGATGAAGGATGGCGTGATCGTCCTGAACATCGCGCGCGGCGGCATTTACGAAGAGAAAGCGCTCGCCGCTGCGCTCAACAGCGGAAAAGTTGCCGGTGCGGCGATCGACGTCTACGAAGACGAGCCCCCCGGAAAAGATCACCCCCTGGTGAGCGCGAAGAACATCATCTTGTCGCCGCACATCGGCGCGAACACGATAGAGGCGCAGGATCGCGTCGCCGTGCAGACGGCGGAGATGGTCGTCGAAGCGCTGCGCGGATCGATCTTCGTGTCGGCGGTGAACCTGCCGTTCGAAGGGCTCGCCGATAGCGACGCCGCGCCGATGATCGCTCTCGCCGAGAAGCTCGGCCACTTCTCCGCGCAGATCGCGAACGGTCCGATCAACCGAGCGGCGATCGAGTTGTGGGGGATCGAGGAACGCCTGACAAAGATCTTATCGGTGGCTGCGCTCAAAGGGCTGCTCACGCCGCATCTCGCCGAGTCCGTGAACTTCGTCAACGCCGAGTCGGTCGCGCAGAACCGTGGCATCGCGCTCAGCTCCACGACCCATCCTGTGCCGCACGACTATACGAATCTGATCACCTTCCGCGCCGGATCGGGGTCCGAAGAGATATGTGTTTCAGGTACTCTTTTCAGTGAGAAGAATCAGCGTATTGTTTCTGTAAACAATTTCCGTGTTGAATTCAAACCGGAAGGACACCTGATCTACATCATCAACAAGGACGTGCCCGGCGTCGTGGGCAAGGTGGGAACGCTCCTGGGCGATCGCGAGATCAACATCGCCGAGTACAACCTCGCGCGAACGGGAAGCGGCGGCAAAGCGATGGCCATCATCACCATCGATTCGCCGCTCGACATGGATACGCTGAACTTTCTTCGCTCTTATCGCGAGATGGTCGAGGTCAGGCAAGTGAAGCTGTAGCGCACCCGCTACAATTGTGGACAGGAATGCAGTACCGCATCCTGGGCCGCACCGGCATCCGAGTCAGCGAGATCGGCTTCGGCGCATGGGCCATCGGCGGTACGGCTGAAGCCTCCGGCATGCCTCTGGGCTGGGGGAAGAGCAGCGACGACGATTCACTAGCGGCCATCCGGCGCGCGCGCGACCTCGGCGTCACATTCTTCGACACCGCCGACAGCTACGGTTTCGGGCGCAGCGAGTCTCTCCTCGGCATCGTTCTTTCGCGAAGACGAGAGGATGTTGTCATCGCGACGAAGGTCGGCGTCGTGCGCACGTCCACCGGCGAGCTGCGCAAGGATTTTTCCCGCCAGCACATCTTTCACGCCGTCGACGGATCGCTCAAGCGACTACGCTCCGATTACATCGACGTCTACCAGATGCACAACCCGACGATCGACGATCTGCGACGCGGAGAGATTCAGGAAGCGATGGACATTCTGCAGGACAACGGCAAGATCCGCTTCTGGGGCGTCTCGATCTCGACCGTCGAAGAAGGCCTCGAAGTCGTGAAGCGCGAATGGGGACATTCGATTCAGGTTCTGTATAACGTGCTCAACCAGGCGCCTGCCTCCGAGCTGCTTCCGCTGGCGAAGCAGCACGGCTTCGGTGTGATCGCGCGCGTTCCGCTCGCCTCCGGATTGCTGACCGGGAAGTATCGCGAAGGAACGGTCTTCTCCGCGGACGACGTGCGGCAGAACTTCCTGACGCCGCGCCGATTGACAGAGGTGACGCAGCGCGTCGACGAGGTGAAAGCGATTATCGGTGGCACTGCGCGCAGCATCGCGGAAGGCGCACTGCGCTTCGTTCTCGCGAATGACGCGGTGTCGACGGTCATTCCCGGCGCTCGCAATGCGCGGCAGGTCGAATCAAACGTGGCTGCCGGCGAGGCCGCACTCCCCGCAGATGTCATCGAAAAGTTGCGGACACGTCTCGGCGATTACAACTTCTACCAGCGACACAACATCAGAATCTAGAGAGCCTCACCGGGGGTCAGGTCTTCGATTTTAACTTTTTTTCTACCGCCTGAAGAAAACACTGAAAATTGAAGACCTGACCCCATAGCGCACCACAGCGCGCGGAACACAGTTAAGCACGCTTGCGTTGTAGTCTCGAATGCCTTCGCGCACGATCGCCATTCGCGGCGCCCGCACGCACAACCTCAAGAACATTTCCGTCGAGATCCCGCAGCGCCAGCTCACGGTTCTGACCGGTCCGTCCGGCTCGGGAAAGTCGTCCCTCGCCTTCAATACGCTCTACGCCGAAGGGCAGCGGCGCTTCGTCGAGTCGATGTCGACCTATGTCCGGCAGTTCCTCGAGCGGATCGACCGTCCCGATGTCGACGAGATCGAGGGCATCCTGCCGGCGATCGCCATCGAACAGAAGAACTCGGTGAAGAACGCCCGCTCGACGGTGGCAACCGCGACCGAGCTTGCCGATCACATCCGTCTCTTCATGACTTACTGCGGCGAGACCTGGTGCCCCGACTGCGGGGCGCTCGTGCGCAAGGACACTCCGGAATCGATCACGGCCACGATCGCCGACACGTTGAACAGCAAAAAGGTCGTCGTGCTCGCGCCCATCTTCTTCGACGCCATGAATCGCGTCGAAGTGCTCAAGCAGCTCATGAAGGGCGGCTTCTTCCGCGCGTGGATCGACGGCGCGATCGCCGATCTCAAAGAGGTCGATACCTCCGGCTTCACGTCGCTCGAGCTGGTGATTACGCGCATGCGCGTCGACCGTGAGCGCTCAAACCAGGTCACTGAAGCGATCGAGCAGGCGTTCGAGCTCTCGAAAGGGACGGTCAATGTCCTCGAGGAATCGACGGATGGCTGGATCAGCCATCGATTCACCGCTCGCTTCGCCTGCAACAAATGCGGGACGGAGTTCGTCGAGCCGACGCCGCATCTCTTCTCGTTCAACTCGCCCCTCGGTGCCTGCACGCATTGTCAGGGCTACGGCCGGATCATCGGCATCGACATGGAGAAGGTGATTCCGAACCGCGGACTGCGTCTCGATGAGCTGCCGATCGCGCCGTGGAACTCGCCGGGCTACGAGGATTGCTACGACGATCTCGAGAAAGCAGCGCAGAAATACAACCTTCGCCTCGATGTCCCCATCGATCAGCTCACGACCGCCGAATGGGAACTGCTCTACAACGGCCGCAGCAAGTGGTACGGGATCAAGGGATTCTTCGACTGGCTGGAGACGAAGAAGTACAAGATTCATGTTCGCGTCAAGCTGGCGAAGTACCGGAGCTACGAACCGTGTCCCCACTGTCATGGATCGCGACTGAAGACTGCCGCGGCGAACGTGAAGTTTCGCGATCGCACCGTCGCCGATCTCTTCGCGATGGACGTGAAGAGCGCGCGTCGATTCTGGGAGTACCTGCCGATGTCGAAGCAGGAAGAGGCGATCGCCGGACATCTCCGCCGCGAGATCGTGAACCGTCTCGTCTATCTCGACGAAGTCGGACTCTCGTATCTCACGCTCGATCGGCAGACGCGAACGCTGTCGGGTGGTGAATCGCAGCGCATCAATCTCGCCGCGGCACTCGGAAGCTCACTGACCGAGACGATGTACGTCATCGATGAGCCGACGGTTGGTTTGCACGCACGCGATAGCGAGCGACTTCTGGCGGTACTGCGACGCTTGCGCAATGCCGGCAATACCGTCATCGTCGTCGAGCACGATCCGACGATCATCGGCGGCGCGGATCACACAGTGGAACTGGGACCGGGAGCGGGAGAATATGGCGGACAGGTGATGTATGAGGGAAAGCCGCGCGTTTTGAGTGCCGCCCATTCCCCCAGGTCCCTCGCTGACGCTCGGGATGACATGGGCGCGATCACCATCCGCGGCGCCCGCGAGCACAACCTCAAGAACGTCGACGTGACCATCCCCCTCGGCCAACTCGTCGCAATCACGGGCGTTTCCGGCTCCGGCAAGTCGACGCTGATTCGCAATTGTCTCTACAACCGCTACCAGCGCGAGTTCCGCGGCGTCAGCGGCCTCGACGTCGGCAAAGTCGACTCGATCGAAGGCAGCGATCTGATCTACGACATGCAGTTTGTCGATCAGTCGCCGATCGGCCGTTCGACGCGCTCGAATCCCGCGACCTACGTCAAAGCGTGGGACGAGATTCGCAAGCTCCTCTCCGAGACGACCGGGGCGAAGCTCAACGGCGTCACGGCCGGCATGTTCTCGTTCAACACCGCCGGCGGGCGTTGCGACGCATGCGAAGGCGCCGGCACGGTGATGATCGACATGCAGTTCCTGGCCGATGTGGAAGTCCTCTGCGACAAATGCGGAGGCAAGCGGTTCAGTGATCAGGTCCTGAAGGTGACGTACAAGGGGAAGAACGTCGATGCGATTCTGAACATGACCGTCGATGAAGCGATGAAGTTCTTCATCGACAAACGTCCGCTGTTGCGCAAGCTCGATGCATTGCGCTCTGTCGGACTCGGATACCTGCGCCTCGGCCAATCGACCGATTCGCTTTCCGGCGGCGAGGCACAGCGGCTGAAACTCGCCTCGTTCCTCTGCGAGAACGCGAAAAGCGAAGCACGGCGACTGTTTCTGTTCGACGAGCCGACCACCGGCCTCCATCACAGCGACGTGCAGCAGTTGATCAAGACGTTCCGCGATCTCATCGACCGCGGCAACTCGGTCGTGGTCATCGAGCACAACATGCAATTCATCGAAGCCGCCGATTGGGTCATCGATCTCGGACCGGAAGGCGGCGATCAGGGCGGAGAAGTCGTGGCCGTCGGCACACCGCCGAAAATCGCGGCAAACGAGCGAAGCATCACAGG
>DASYUK010000457.1:0-2566 GCA_036001325.1 Thermoanaerobaculia bacterium | reverse complement strand
CGACAACCGTTACAACATGCTCTACCTCTCGAACTTCGCGCACTTGCGCGTGAAGGACGAGCTGGCGCGCATCCCCGGAGTCGGCAGCGCGCTGGTCTTCGGCGCGGGCGAGTACAGCATGCGCATCTGGCTCGATCCCGATCGCCTCGCCGCGCGACAACTCACGGCGACAGACGTCGTTCGCGCCATCCGCGAACAGAACCTCCAAGTCGCCGCCGGCGTCCTCGGCGCGCCCCCTTCGCCGAGCGACACGACGTTCCAGCTCTCCATCAACGCCCAAGGACGTCTCAGCAGCGAAGAGGAGTTCGCGAACATCGTCGTGCGCGCGACACCTGACGGTCAGATCACGCGCATCCGCGACGTCGGACGCGTGGAGATGGGTGCGGATCGCTATTCGCTGCGCAGCCTGCTCGACAATCAGAACGCCGTCGCGATCGGCATCTTTCAGCGCCCGGGCACGAATGCGATCCAGGCGTCGAACGACGTCCGCGCGACGATGGAGCGCCTGAAGAAATCGTTCCCCGCCGGCGTCGACTACAAGATCGTCTACGACCCGACGATCTTCGTCCGCCATTCGATCCGCGGCGTCGTCGAGACATTGTTCATCGCGATTCTTCTCGTCGTCATCGTCGTGATGATCTTCCTGCAGACGTGGCGCGCGTCGATCATCCCGCTCGTCGCAGTGCCGGTCTCACTCGTGGGCACGTTCGCGGTGATGTTGATGCTCGGCTTCTCGCTGAATACGCTCTCGCTGTTCGGTCTCGTGCTCGCGATCGGCATCGTCGTCGACGACGCGATCGTCGTCGTGGAGAACGTGGAGCGTCACATCGAGCTCGGACAACCGCCGCTCGAAGCAACGCGCGCGGCGATGAGTGAGGTGTCCGGTCCGATCATCGCCATCGCCCTCGTTCTCTGCGCGGTCTTCATCCCGACCGCGTTCATCAGCGGCCTGACCGGACAGTTCTACCGGCAATTCGCGCTCACGATCGCGATCTCGACCGTCATCTCCGCATTCAACTCGCTGACGCTCTCTCCCGCGCTCGCCTCGCGACTGCTCCTGCCGCGCGGCGCGCAGCGCGATCGCCTGCAGCGAGTCGCCGATCGGCTCTTCGGATGGTTCTTCCGTCTATTCAATACCGGCTTCGCGCGCGCGTCGCACGCGTACTCGACCGGCGTCGCCCGCCTCCTGCGCGTCTCGATCGTCGCGCTGATCGTCTACCTCGGCCTCGTCGGCCTCGCGTATTTCGGTCTGGCGAAGGTGCCGCGCGGATTCGTTCCCGCGCAGGACAAGTCGTATCTCGTGGCGTTCGCGCAACTGCCTGACGCGGCGACGCTCGATCGCACCGAAGCGGTCATCCGCAAGATGTCGACGATCGCCCACGAGCAACCCGGCGTCGAAAGCTCCGTCGCATTTCCCGGACTATCGATCAACGGATTCGTCAACGCATCGAACGCCGGCATCGTCTTCGTGACGCTGAAACCGGAGGACGAGCGCAAAGGAAAGAATTTGAGCGCGGGCGCGATCGTGCAGGCGCTCAACGCGAAGTACGCCGGCATTCAGGAGGCGTTCGTCGCGATCTTCCCTCCCCCACCCGTGCAAGGTCTCGGCTCAGTGGGCGGCTTCAAGCTCTTCGTCGAAGATCGCAGCGGAGCGGGTTTCGAAGAACTTTACGCGCAGGTTCAGAATGCGATGAATGAAGGCCGCAAGCGGCCGGAGCTCGCCGGACTTTTCTCGAGCGACCAGGTGAGCGTGCCGCAGATCGACGCCAATGTCGATCGCGAGCGCGCCAAGACTTACGGCGTCGACCTCACCGACGTCTTCGACACGCTCCAGGTCTACCTCGGCTCCCTCTATGTGAACGACTTCAATCGATTCGGCCGAACGTATCAGGTGAACGTTCAGGCGGAGTCACAGTTCCGCACGCAACCCGAACAGATCCGCCGTCTGTATACGAAGAATGCGCATGGCGACATGGTGCCGCTCGGATCGCTCGTGTCGGTCAAGAGCGGATACGGTCCCGAACAGGTCATGCACTACAACGGCTATCCCGCGGCGGAGATCAACGGCGCTCCGTCGCCCGGGTACAGCTCGGGACAGGCGCAAGGCGCGATCGCAGAAGTTCTGCGCAACAAGCTGCCGAGCGGAATGTCGTTCGAGTGGACCGAGCTCGCCTATCAGGAAATTCTCTCGGGCAATACGATGGTGCTCATCTTTCCGCTGTGCGTGTTGCTCGTGTATGTCGTTCTCGCCGCGCAGTACGAGAGCTGGTCGTTGCCGCTGTCCGTCATCCTCAACGTTCCGATGACGATCTTGTCGGCGATCGCCGGCGTCTGGGTGACGGGCGGCGACAACAACGTATTCACCCAGATCAGCTTTCTCGTTCTATCGGGACTCGCGTGTAAGAACGCGATCCTCATCGTCGAGTTCGCGAAGCATCGCGAAGAGCAGGGCGACACGCGCGTGCAGGCGATTCTCGAAGCGTGTCGCGTGCGACTGCGCCCGGTGCTGATGACGTCGATCGCGTTCATCATGGGCGTGCTGCCCCTCGTGTTTTCGTCGGGCGCG
>DASYUK010000456.1:0-2265 GCA_036001325.1 Thermoanaerobaculia bacterium | reverse complement strand
TGCATCGACAACGCAAACACGTGCGGAATCCCGTTGTCCTCGCGCGTGACCATTCCGGGAAGCTGCATGCCCGGCAGTTTTGTCAGCTTGCCGTTCGGAAGATCCTGCGAAAAAGCGGCGAAGGCGGCGAGAAAAAGCGCAGCGGCGACGACAGCACGCTTCATGGACCTCTCCTTGCGCGGACGTGTGTTGGACGTTATACATCAGCCATGCGGATTCGTGATCTTCTCGCGCTGCTGCTGTCGCTTGCCGCCCTTCCGCTCGCCGCTCAGTCGAATGACCTCGGCCTCTGGTACTCATCAGCGCGACTGAAAGACACGCCGGGATTCGCTTTCAATGACGCCACGGGATACGGCATCAGCTACAACCACTTCTGGACCCGTGCGCTCTCCACCGAGCTGACGGCGCATTGGCTTCGCGCGGATGCCGGGATCGAGATCGGCGGCGTGCGCGCCATCGATGCCGGACGCATGGAAATGAAGCCCATCAGCGCCGATGTGCAGTGGCACTTTGCGCGTAGAGCGATGCTTTCGCCTTACGCCGGCGCGGGGGTGACATTCATGAGGCGCGATGAGCTATCGAATGCCGACCTCGATGCCGCCGGGATCGGCGCGATCGAGATCGAGCGCAAGATCACATGGAACGCAAACGCCGGAGTCAACATCGGAATCAGCCGGACGTTCGCCGTCGGCGTTGACGCCAAGTACATCCCCTATGAGCCCGATGCGAACGCCGCCGGAACGACGGAGAAGTTGACGTTCAATCCGCTGCTGTTTTCGGCGGGCGTGAAGCTACGCTGGTAGCATCGATGCGTGCTCGATGAGACGAGGATCCGTCTCGACGCGATTCATTTCGTCCGCGCTCTTCGCGAGCGCTGGGTCGCGGTTCCAACGTCGGAACTGCGCCGCTTCTCGACTCATCTCAAAGGACAGACCGGTATCTTCAAACCTGCCGAGCTCACCGAGCCTCTATCGATCACGACCACGATCGACAACAAGCATGCACAGGACACGATCGAGGGGAGCCGGGTTCTTTACGACTACGTCTCCCGCGAGCATGAGAACGATGCGCTCAAGCGATGCGCCGAGGCGGAGTTGCCGCTCATCTATTTTCTGCAGGTGAAGAAGCGGCCGACGATCGAGTACATCGTCTTCGCACCGGTGTACGTCGTCGGCTGGAACGATGAGTCGCGGTGCTTTGTCGTCGATCTGTCGGAGCAGAAACCGGGGGAGATCGTCTCGCCGGCGCCGCTGCGGCGACAGCTTCCCCTGCCGGTCATGCGCACACCGGAGAGCCCGAGCGAGATCCGCGAGCTGACGAGAAGCTACGCCGTGTCGACGGTTCAGCGCCGGCTGTACGAAGCGCGCTTTCGCAACGCCGTGCTCGACGCGTACGGCGATCGATGCGCAGTCTGCCGGCTGCACATCCGGCCGCTGCTCGATGCGGCACACGTGACTGCCGACCGCGAACCGAAGCCGGCGATCGATGTCCGCGAAGGAATCGCGCTCTGCGCGACGCATCATCGCGCCTTCGATGCAAACATCCTCCGTTACGACAACGAGTACCGGATCCATATCACGGTGCCCGATCGAAGTGGCGACGGCGAGGAGGCGATGCTTCTCGTGTTCGACGGCCGCGAGTTGCATCTGCCGAGCGATGAAGATCAGTGGCCGGCTCACCCCGGAATCGCAGCGGCGCCGGCACCGTTCGCTGGTTCATGACCTTGCGACGGCGCTTCGTCCCGTTCTACGCGCTGATCTTCGCGGCGATCGTCGGATCGTTCTTGTGGCAGATGCTGCACGGGATCTGTCCGGTACCGTGATCAGTCCGCTCACCTCGTCACTCCTCAAAGCAATCGTGCCCGCGGCCGTCATCGCCGCGCTTCCATTCGTCGCTGGCCGCCGCAATCTCTCGATGCGCGACGACATCGGCCTGGTGCGTTCTCCTCTTCTCGGCAGCGTGATGTGGCTCGTCCTCTACATGATTTGGATGTTGACGACAGACATTCTGATCGACTGGCGCGGGCCGTGGGACTTCACGCCCTGGCGCAATCAAACGATCGCCGTCAGCGTCCTGCGCGTGCTCGGTGTTGGGATCCTCGGCCCGATTGCCGAGGAGCTGGTATTTCGCGGGTACGCACAGGCGCTGCTGAAACGGACGCCGCTGAAGGTCGACGGCAGCGTGATCGTCGTGGCGATCGGATGGGCGGCGCTTCACTACAAATACAGCGGCGGAGCGGTGGCGATGCTGCTCGTCTGCGGCCTG
>DASYUK010000455.1:0-3090 GCA_036001325.1 Thermoanaerobaculia bacterium | reverse complement strand
GCGTGACCCACTTCATGATCACTTCTTCACGTGCATCTGATCGAGCGCCGAGCGCAGTGTGGTCGCGAGCTGCTTCGCGTCGTCGTTTGCCCAGAAGTGCATGAAAAAGAGCCGCGGCCGCTCTTCGAGCATGTGGCTGTGGAGCGCCGTCACGGTGATCGCGCCTCCGCGAAGCGCCCGGATGACGGGATTCACTTCCGAAGCGGTCATCACGAAATCGCCCGAAATCGCCGCACGACCGTCGCCGGTTGGCTGGAAGTTGATGGCGGTGGCCAGGCCCATCGATGCTGGAATCGTCATTCCGTGTTCTGTGATCTTTTCTGCGCGCGGAACGTTGAACTGATACACACCACCGTTTGCTTTACCGGCATGGCCGATGATTCTTTCGAGAGCGGCCGTTGGGAGATCAACCTCCGCGGCGGCAGGAGGAGCGGGCGGTCCCATCGGCGTCTTCGTCGTGGCCAGCGCGTCGTGCAGCGCTCGCGCGAGCGCGGCGGCGTCGCCGTGGCCGCTGAAGTGCATGTACATCACCCGCGGCGACTCGCCCATGAGGTGATTGTGAAGGGCCGTCTGTTCGATCCCTCCTTTCTGCAGCTCGGAGATCACCAGATTCACCTCAGATTCGAGCAGGACGAGATCACCCATGGCCATCGCGCGGCCGCCGCTTTGATGAAATGCCGCCCACGATCCGAGCGCCAGGGCTGGTTTGATCACTACGCCTTCTGCGGTCACCGAGAGGTCGCCGCGAGGGAAACTCACTTTGTATGCGCCGTCCGGTTGCAGTGTGCCAGCGCGCCCGAGCGCGTCTTCGACAGCCTTCCAGTCTTTCTTCGGGGCCGCGGCGATGAGAATGAACAGAACGAAAAGTGACAAAAGAGACTTCGACGTGCGCATCAGGTTCTCCTTCTGCGGGAATCAACCCGCGTCTTCTTCACGAACCGTGAGGGTGAAAATCGCCGTTCCGATGAGGCCAATGGTGAGCGCCGCGAGGAACGGCAGCGACGGCCGGCGCTCCCACAACAATCCGCCGACGAACGCCGCCGGCGCGATGGCAAGACTGCGGATGAAGTAGTAGAGACCGATGGTGCGGGCGCGGATGGCCGCCTGTGCGAAGTCGACGATGAGGGCCTTGCGCGAAGGCTCACCGAGCTCGCGAAGCCCACCGACGATAAACGCCGCCACCAGCCCCGCGAAGCTCCGCGCCAGAACGACGGCCAGCGGAAACAGGGAGAAGGCGACGAACGTCGCAATGACGAACGGCTTGCGGCCGATGCGGTCGGCGATCCTGCCCGCGGGAATGTAGACCGCAATGGCGGTGATCATCTGCACCGCGACCAGCACTCCGTAACGCGGCGTAGAAATACCGACGATCGTCGTCGCGAAGATCACCAGGAAGACATCCACCAGCCCTTCGCACGTCCGGATGAACACATCGGAAAGCAACAGCCAGCGCAGCGACGACGGAAATGACCGCCACACACCGCGGATGTTCGTCGCTGCTCCTTCGATGCGATCGATGCGCACGCGAAGGAGCACAACAAGCGTCATAACGCCTAGAGCGAGCGTCACCATCAGCAGAAGTCGTATGCCAGGAACCAGTCCCTCCCGCGCAATCACCAAGCCGCCGATGATCGGAGCCACCGCGATCGGCACGCGCTTCAGAATCGATTGGACAGTGAATCCCATCGCTCGCCGTTCCTTCGGCAGTGCGTCGCCGATGACAGCAAACAGCGTCGGGCTGCCCATGCTCGACCAGGCAGAGACGAAAAAGAGGCCGGCGATGATCCACGGCCAGCTCGGAGCGAAACCGTAAATCGCATAGCCGACCGTGGCAATGATCACGAATCCGATGAGCGAGACACGACGGCCGAGGCGATCGCCGAGCCAGCCGCCGGGATATTGATAGACGCCGTCGAGAAAGTCCTCGATGCTTCCGAACAAGCCAACGGCGCGGATCGGCGCGCCGAGCGCCTGGAGATACTTCGGCAGAAACTTTTGCCACAAATTCTCGCCGAGTGCCAGAAGAAACATCGCCGTTGAGACAGCGACGACGTTCGGTTCGAGTGCGAGGAATGTCGCGGCGCGTGTCCACGCCGTCTGCGCGCGGCCTCGAGTCATCACTTCGTTTTCTTCTGGTAGTAGACGTGCAAGTCATCGAACGCCTGCGATGCCCGCTCGATGCGTCCTTCGTCGTCTCGGTGTGCCATGGCGATGCTCGCTACGAGCACGGCGATGCCGGCCGTCTCGGGACGATCAAACTTCGTCTCCTTCAGATCGATGTCATGCACCACCTCGGCGATGGCGCGAAGCGCCGGATCATGAAGGCGCATCCGATCAACCAGTACCTCGAACGTGCATCGATCGCCGTCGTGCGTGAACTCGGCATCGAACATGTCAAAGCGCACTTCGCCGTCTTTCGGCGCGTATTGCTTCGCCGTCGCGAACTTGAACGTCGCCTCCGGATCAATGAAGCGTCGAATCAGCCATGCGCTCGCCATGCGGTCGACATGGACGCCGGCGCGCGTGACCCATATGCGTGCGCGATATGCCTCTTCAGGTGCTCGTTCGGTCGTCAGCACCTCTGCATCCGTGAGGCGCCGGGTCAACTCCTCGAGTAGCGCTGCAACAACATGCCCCTTCGGTGCGCCGAAGAAATCGATCGACTGCACTTCGGTGGCTCGTTTGCGCAGGCGTGCGACGTCTGCCTCGAGCTGTTGCGCCGCAACACCTGACTTGTCGAGCTGCCGCGCCTCGCCTTCGATCTCCTCGTAGTCCTCATCGCGTGCCGCGTTGAAAAGTTGCTCAACCTCACCGTCGGTCAATCCTTCGATGACGCGCGCTTCGAAGAGGTTTGCCTCGCCACCTCCCGCGCGGATCTCACCGATCGTCCACTGAAAATCCTCCAGCGCACTCTCGGTTGCGGGAAGCACATAAACGGTGTTCTTGATCGCCACTGCACCGATCCGCTGCATTCGCCGCGCGATCTTCACCCGCAGATAACTTGGCGTGGGCGGGAGCTGATGAATCAGCAGCAGCCATTGAGGACCTGTCGGAACTGGGTCCGGCATGATAGCGCAACTGTATCATCAT
>DASYUK010000454.1:0-1578 GCA_036001325.1 Thermoanaerobaculia bacterium | reverse complement strand
CTTGCTTCGGGATTTCTTCGGTACTACATATACGGGTATGCCCGTCGAGCTCCGCGCCCACACCGGTTTCTCCTTCGGCGACGGAGCCGTTACCCCCGAAGCCTTGGCAAGAAAGGCGGCCGACCTCGGATACCATAGCATCGGCATAACCGACAACGCAGACATCGGCGGCATCGTTCGATTCTGCCTGGAAGCAAAACGCGCCGGGATCGATCCGGTCGTCGGCGCCGAGCTCAACGTCGACGGACATCCCGTCGGATTAATCGCCCGCTCGGCCGAAGGGTACCGAAACATTGCGGCACTCATCACTCGCGCTCGGCTCCATTCCGATTTGCAAAAGTGGGAGAAGGGACAGAACGCAAAGCTGCGCGGGCGTCCCCGTGTTTCCTGGAAGGATGTGGCCGAGCGAAGTGTGGGAGTGCAGGCGTTGACTGGACCGGCTTCAGGTCCGATCGCGGCGAAGATTGCTGCTTGCGAGTACTCCGCGGCCGCTCGCACCCTCGGCGAATGGCGAGAGGTGTTCGGCGAGCGTCTCGCTATTGAAGTTCAGCTCCATCACACCGGCGGATGTGAAGCCGCGCTTGCTGCGGCGCTGATCGATCTCGCTGAAAGGAATCGCGTGCCGTGGGTTGCGGTGAATGATCCGCGGTACATCGATACCAACAGCCGTCTCGTTCACGACATTCTCACTGCGCTGCGTTACGATCTCACGATCGACGAAGCAGCGTCGCGCGGGGTGCTGCACCCGAATGGGGAATGGCGGCTTCTCTCGCCCTGTGAGATGCGCGAGCGATGGAAGGGAAGAGAGCAAGGGCTCGTCGAATCCGATCGCATCGCGTCGGAGTGTGATTTCAATCTCTCGTGGATGCGTCCGCCGCTGCCGCACTTTCCCGTTCCGCGCGGATGGAGTGACGACACCTGGCTGCGCGAGAAGGCGTACGAGGGTGCGCGCGAGAGATGGGGTGCGATCTCCGACGCGCAGATGAATCAGATCGAGCACGAGCTCGGAATCATCAAGCGGCTTGGATTCTCCGGCTTCTTTCTCGTGATGTGGGATGCGGTTCGCTTCGCGCGCTCGCGGAATATTCTGTGTCAGGGCCGAGGGAGCGCGGCGAATTCCGCGGTGGCGTATTGTCTGGGTGTGACGGCGGTGGACCCCGTCGCGAATGGATTGTTGTTCGAGCGCTTTCTCTCGGAGATGCGCGTCGACGGAATTACCGAGGCGCCGGACATCGATCTCGACATCGAGCACGATCGTCGTGAGGAAGTGCTCGACTACATGTACGATCATTACGAGCGGAAGCATTCGGCGATTGCGTGCATCGTGCAGACGTACCGCGCGCCGAACGCGCTGCGCGATTCGATGCGCGCGTTCGGGTATCCGATCGAGATGGCGAACGACATCTCGAAGAGACTGCACTACGACGATCCGATTGCCGGCGCGGAGAATGTGCGAGAAGTGCTCGGCCCGAAGTTCGGGTTGGATGTCGAGGAGACTCGCGGGAAGGTGATGCTCGAGGCGATGGCGGCGTTCGAGGAATTGCCGCGACTTCGCGGGACGCACGTTGGCGGATTCGT
>DASYUK010000453.1:0-4891 GCA_036001325.1 Thermoanaerobaculia bacterium | reverse complement strand
CGCGGGCGCGGACACGTTCACGGCAGGCGAGGCGAAGAAGATCGACCGAGCTCTCGTGGCGCGGCAGCGGCGGCTCGCACGCAAGGCGAAGTCGGTCGGCGAGAAAATCTATTCGCGCCGGCCTGCGGCGTTCGCGAGGCGCCTCGCCAGACAGTGGAATCGACGGCGCTACTCGCCTTCGCCGAGCTTGCGCAGAATTCGCGGCGAGAGGAGCCATTCCAGGGCGGCCGTCCCGTCGCTGCGCAGGCGCAACCCGTAGCAGCCGCCTTTCTTCAACTCGAAGACCTCGCCGCTCAAGCCGATGAGGCGGGTCAGACCCGCGCTCAGAATCGGCTCATGGCCGACGATGATGACGCGACGCTCCTGAATCTTCGCCACGAAGTCTGCGAAGTCCTTCGTGCTCGTTCCCGGCCGCAACACCTCGACTGTGTTCACTTTTACGCGCGATCGATAGCCCTTCGAGACCCACAGCGCGGTCTGCGTCGCGCGCAGCAGCGGACTCGAATAGATCGCCAGTGCTTTGGGAAATGCCCTCTCCAGACCCTTCGCGATCTGCTTCATGCGCGCGTGACCCTCGGACGTCAGGCTGCGCTCTTCGTCAGCTTTTCCTTCGCTCTTCTCTTCGGCGATCCCGTGCCGGAGCAGCACTACGAAGCGGTCGCGCGGCCCTTCTTCTTCGTCGTCGACGTTCCTCGTCGCCATCGTTCCCTCGCCTCCACCGGAGCTCAACCGCGCGGCCGAAGACCTTCGCGAAATATTTCGCTCTCTTCTGCGCGGCGTCGATCTCGACGCGCCCATCGGCGCGAAGGCGCAGCCGGAATGAGACCACATTCTCGCCGGCGTCGACAGCGACGTCGCGGACGGCTCCGTGGCGCCGCCGGTCGAGCGCATCGGCCACGCGTAGAATCGCCGCCAGCTTGCACACCGTCTCCCGCTGCGCGGGCGAGAGCTGCGCGAAGTTGTCATGATCAACCGCGGGCAGTGCCTTGCGATAGTAGCGCGCGACGTTGGCGATGACTGCGACCTGGTCTCCCGTGAATCCGCGCAGTCCGGCGTGACTGATCAGGTAATACGAATGTTTGTGGTGACCCTGAAATGAAACGTGCATGCCCGCTTCGTGCAGCAGTGCGGCCGACTCGAGGAGCTCGCGCTCGCCGGTCTTGAGCATGTGCAGATCTTCGAGCTGATCGAACATGCGCAGCGCGAGACGCGCCACGTGTGCGGCGTGGTCCATGTCGACGTGCGTCCGCTCGGCCAGCTCGCGCACCGAGGTCGTGCGAACGCCCCCGGTCTGCGCCGACTGCTGGCGCAGCCGGTCGAGCATCGTCTCCACGATGCCCTCGCGCAATGCCACGTCGCAGGCTCGAAGCCGCTCGATCTCGAGGCCGCGCATGATCTGCTCGAGGACGACCGCGCCGGCGACGATTGTCTCGGCACGCTTCTCGTCCATGCCGAATTTTCGGGCACGTTCGGCCGCCGTGAGCGGAGCCAGAAGCGTAATCAGCTCGCGCAGGCGCGCCACGCTGAGCCACCGCAGACCTGATGTCACGCTCTGCGACTCGGCGGCCATGGCCGCGAGCGTCGCGATCGTTCCCGACGTTCCGATCGTGAAGTCGAATCCGAGCGCCGCGATGCGAGCCAGTGTCTTCTTCAACATCTTCCGCGCCGCGCGCCGGCATTTCTTGAGCGCCTCATCGCTGACTGACGACTCCAGTCCGTACGCTTGCGCGATTCGCAGCGCGCCGGCCGGCTCACTGCGCGTGAAGAAAACCTCCGACGATGTCCCGACGATCATCTCCACGCTGCCACCGCCGACGTCGATGGAAAGCGCGGTTCCGCCGTGAAAATCGACCGCCGAGCGAACCGCGCGGTAGATGTAATCGGCTTCTTCCTCTCCGGAGATGACGCGAAGCTTGATGCCGGCGTGCTTCCGCACTTCGGAGAGGAAACGCCGGCGATTCGGCGCTTCTCGAATCGCGCTCGTCGCGACGGCGACGATGTCGTTCACTTCTCGACGACGCGCGATCTCGGCCATCGTGCGCAAAGTGGAGACACCACGCTCGATCGCGTCGTCCGTCAGCGGACGACCTTCCAGGCTGCCGCGGCCGAGCTGCACCATCTCCTTCTCTTTATCGATCACGCGATAACCGTTCCGCTCCGCCTCGGCGATGATCATGTGGATGGAGTTCGTGCCGACATCGATCGCCGCGATGCGATAGGGGCGCGGGTCAGGCGCTGTCGTCATGTGACGATTATGACCCGCGACTCATCCGTTCGAGACGCCGCGTGACAAAACGGGCGATGATCGAGAGGATCAGGACCATCGACACGAGGACGAACGCGCCCGCCCACGCCTGGCGATGCCAGTCTTCGTACGGCGAGATCGCGTAGGTGAAGACCTGCACGGTCAGCGATCCGATCGGCTGAACGAGCGACGTCGACCAGTAGCGGTTGTTGAACGCCGTGAACAGAAGCGGCGCGGTTTCGCCGGCGACACGCGCCAGTGCGACGAGCACACCGGTAAGGATGCCCGGAAGCGCGGCCGGAAGAATCACCGTGAACATCGCGCGCGTGCGCGTGGCGCCGAGGGCCAGGGCGCCCTCTTTCAGACCGCCGGGAACGAGACGCAGCAGCTCCTCGGTCGTGCGCGTGACGATCGGAATCATCATGATCGCGAGCGCGACACCGCCGGCGATCGCGCTGAAGCGATGCACCGGCAACACGACGAGACCGTAGGCGAAGATGCCCACGACGATCGAGGGAACTCCGTTGAGCACGTCGGCAGTGAAGCGAACCGCCGACGCAAATCGCGTTCCGCCGTACTCGGCGAGATGAATCCCCGAGAGCACGCCGATCGGAACCGCGAGCACGCCGGCGATGGAGATGAGGATGAGCGTGCCGATGATCGCGTTCGCCATCCCCCCACCCACCTCCCCCACCGGCTTCGGCATCTGCGTGAAGAACGCCCAATTGAGCGCCGTGAAGCCGTGACTGATCACGTAGAACAGAATCATCGCCAGCGGCACGAGCGCCAGGACGACTGCCAGGCCGCAGAGCCCGACGACGATGTTCGACTTCAACTGGCGCAGGCTCATACGACGGCGGTCTCCGTTGCGACGACCCTCACCGGCGCTTCGGCCGTGCGTCGCGCCATGCTCCAGATTAACAATCGCGACAAACCATTGATGATGATCGTGATGAGAAACAAAACGAGACCGATCTCGATGAGCGCGTGCAAGTACAACTCATCGGCCGCCTCGGTGAACTCATTGGCGATGACTGCGGCCATCGTGTATTGCGGCGCGAGCAGCGACGCCGTGATCTGCGGGTTGTTGCCGATGACCATCGTCACCGCCATCGTCTCGCCGAGCGCGCGGCCGAGGCCGAGCATGACCGCGCCGATGATGCCCGTCTTGCCGTAGCCGAGGGCGACGCGGATCGCTTCCCATCGCGTCGCGCCGAGGGCGTAGGCGGCTTCTCTTTGATTCATCGGCACGCCTTTGAGGATCTCGCGCGCCACCGCCGATGAGAACGGGATGACCATCACCGCCAGGATCAGCGCCGCCGCCCCCATGCCGACGCCGAGCGGTGGTCCTTTGAAGAGCGCCGTGTTCTTCATCCACTCCGGCAGCATCAGCTCGAGCTTGCGGATGATCGGGATCAGAACGAAGATCCCCCAGAGTCCATAGACGATCGATGGAATCGCCGCGAGCAGTTCGGTCAGATAAGTCAGCGGAAGGCGCAACGGGCCGGGCGAGATCTCGTTGATGAAGATGGCGATGCCGAGCGCGATCGGCGTGGAGATCAGCAGCGCCAGCAGCGACGAATAGAGCGTGCCCCAGATGAAGGGCAGCGCTCCGAACTCGCCGGAGACCGGATTCCACGTCGTTCCTTTCCAGAAGCCGAGTCCGAACTTCTGGATCGACAACATCGATTGCCGGGAGAGCTCGAAACCGATCCCGACGACGAGCGTCAGGATGAGCAGCGCGAAGAGTGCGGTGCCGTAGCGATAGAAACGATCTTCGGTCTGGGCCATCGATCAGAGCTGGATCTTCTGCAGCGCGGGCAACTCCTTCTCGACGACCGGCTGCGGCAGCGGCGCATAGCCTAGCGGAGCGGCGAATCGTTGGCCATCGGTCAGCGCCCACTTCATGAAGTCGACGATCGTGCGCGCGCTCTCTTGGTCTGTCGGATTCTGATACAGGAGGATCCACGTGAACGACGCGATCGGGTATGCGCCTTTCCCGTCGGGATTCGTGATGGAGACGCGAAAGTCGTCAGGCATCGATGCCGCGGCCGATCCCGCGGCAGCGGTCACCGCGTCGAGCGATGCGGTGACGAACTCGCCAGCTTTGTTCTGCACGGAACCATAGGCGATGTTGTTCCTGGAGGCGTAGATCAACTCGACGTATCCGACCGCGCCCGGTGTCTGCTTCACGAAACCCGATACGCCCTCGTTTCCTTTTGCGCCGATGCCCGTCGGCCAGTTTACCGAGGTGGAGACGCCGACTTTCTGCTTGAACTCGGGCGAAACTTTGGAGAGAAAGTCGACGAAGATGTAGGTCGTTCCCGAACCGTCGGAGCGGTGAACCACGGCGATCTCAGTCGACGGCAGTTTCACGCCGGGATTGATCTTCGCGAGCGCCGCATCGTTCCACTTCTTGATTTTGCCGAGGTAGATGTCGGCGAGCGTTTGTCCGGTGAAGCGGATCGGCTGCGTGACTCCTTCGAGGTGATAGATCGGCACGACGCCGCCGAGGACCGTCGGGAAGTGCAGGATCGGCCCCGGCGCAGCTTTGAGTTGCTCTTCCGTCATCGGACCGTCGGTCGCGCCGAAGGACACGGTCTGCGAGATGAGCTGCTTGATGCCGCCGCCCGAGCCGATCGACTG
>DASYUK010000452.1:0-5003 GCA_036001325.1 Thermoanaerobaculia bacterium | reverse complement strand
TGGGACCATATCTCGCGTCAATTGAGCAAGTTACCATATTTCCGCTCGTGGTACTCGCCTTGGACTAGAGCAAGGCCAAGGAGAAAGCATGAATCAAGATAGCCGACGTATCACGCTCATCAGCCGGCACAAGCAACTGTCCGCGCGGAATTGGAAGAACTCGCCAGAGTCTCGCAGTCGCATCATCGTCCTCGATTCATTCGCGATCCTTCGCGCCGCAGTCGCGCGAACGCTGGTGGAGCTCGACATGGACATCGAGCGGATCGTCCTCGATCGTTGCGCCTCGGCTTCGGAATACCTGTCGCTTCTCGCGCAGCTTCCGTACGAGTTCGCCGGCGATGTGCTCATGATCCGCGATGACGAGAGCGGATTTCTCAGCGCCTCCGGCCGTGGCGGCGATCGGGTTCTCTACTCGCTGGCGGCGCCCGATCTTCGCTTCTATCTGGAGACGCATGGTCTTCTGTCAGCGGCCGCGGAGACTGCATCTCCCGTGCGTTCCAGCGTCCTTCAGTTCCGGCAGCGCGCCGTCGCGTAACCGTGTGCTACTTTACGATTCGTGCAGCTTTGGACGGCATTTGCTCATACGGGCGCGGTGGGGAAAGCCGTCCTGGCCATTCTTCTCATCTTCTCCATCATGTCGTGGGCGACGATGGTCATCGTCTGGCAGCGATTCCGTCGCTCGCGCAAGGCGTCGCGCCGCTTCGTCAGCGTCTTCCGAAAGGCGAAGCGGCTCGTCGACGTCCAGTCGGCGCTGACGCCGCTCGCCCACTCCGCGCTCGTCGGTCTCTTCCGAGCGGGCTACGCGGAGATCGACGCGCAGATCGCGCACGCGGGCGGCGCGCAGACGATTAAATCGCTCGATGCCGTCGAGCGCTCGCTGATCCGCGCCTCGCGGATTGAAGTCTCGCGGCTGAGTCGCTTCGTTCCGTTTCTTGCGACGACCGCGGCGGCCACGCCGTTCATCGGTCTTTTCGGAACGGTGTGGGGCATCATGGGATCGTTTGCGAACATCGGCACGACAGGATCGACATCGATCACAACGGTCGCCCCCGGCATCAGCGAGGCGCTGATCAACACCGCCGCCGGATTGGCGGCGGCGATTCCCGCGCTCGTGGCATACAACTACTTCGTGCAGCAGCTCCGCCGCTCTCGGGGGGAGATGGAAGACTTCACGCTTGAATTCTTGAACCTGACCGAACGCAACTTCATGTAAGACGTCTAACCCATGATGCGGATTTCAGATACCGACGACCTTGGCGATATGTCCGAGATCAACGTCACGCCGCTGGTCGACGTGATGCTCGTGCTGCTCATCATCTTCATGGTCACCGCGCCGCTTTTGACGCAAGGCCTCGAGGTTCAGTTGCCGCACGCCGAGGGGCGGAGCTTCGAGCTGGCATCGAACAACCCGGCGAAGATCGTCGTGGCGGCGAATGGCGCGGTGTACATCGACGGCGTTTCCGTCGGATCGCGCGACCTCGAGATGACCCTCGGCCCCATGTTGCGCGCGCGGCGCGTCAAGCGCGCGCTGCTCGAGGCTGATCGCGGTGTTGCCTATGGCCGTGTCGTTGCAGTCCTCGACGTGATGAACCGCGCCGGAGTCGAGCAGCTCGGAATGGTGACGCGATCGAGAGAGGCCGATGGAAGACCGCGTCGCTGAGGTCCTGGCCCAGCGCACCGCGCTGGACAACGGCACCGCCGCCGGCGTCATCCTCTCTTTATTGCTTCATGGCGGAATAGCCGGCGCCGCAGTCTACGCCGCGCTGCGCGCTCCCGCACCGAAGATCGCTTCGGTGCTCAACATCAAATTTGCCCCGATGCCGGAGCCCGTCGTCGTTGCGCCGCCAAAAGCGGTCGTGCCGCGCATCGAAGAGCCAAAACCCGAACCAGTAAAGCCGATCGAAACAAAGAAAGCGCCGGAGAAAGGCACAGTGCCGCTCTCACCCTTCGGCAAATCAAAGAAGAAGGGTTCAGAGAATCCAATACCGCCCCCACGACCAACGACCAACGACCAACGACCAACGTCCCCCGGCGTAACCGCCGCCCTCGAAGGCGGCGATTTCCCCTACACGATCTACATCGAACGGATGAAGACACTCATCGGATCGCGCTGGTTCCGTCCGCAGGTGGGCGGAGGCGTGGTCGTCGTCTATTTCGCGATCGATCGCGACGGCACGATCCGCGATACGAGAATCGAGACGCCTAGCGGCGACGGCACATTCGATCGCGCCGCGCTGCGCGCGGTGCTCGAGTCGTCGCCGCTGCCGCCGCTTCCATTCGGCTACGCCGGAACGTATCTCGGAGTCCATCTAACATTCAGATGAAGAGAAATCCCCAGTGCCCTCTCCCTCCGGGAGAGGGTGGCGCGAAGCGCCGGGTGAGGGGCGAACTTACTCGGCAGGCGCGCCCCTCATCCGGCCTTCGGCCACCTTCTCCCATCGGGAGAAGGATCTGTGGCGCGCTTCTCTCGTTACTCATCACCGCCGCGCACGCGCAGACCAACATCGGCGTCACGATCGATCCCAACAAAGCGACGACGGTCGTGCGCATCGCCGTACCGTTTCCCGATCTCACGATTCCATCGACGGCTTCGAGCAGCGCCACGATGGTCGAAGGCGAAGCGATCCGCGAGCCGTTCTTCTCCCCTCTGACGCGCGATATCGCCTACTCCGGCATCTTTGCCATCGCACCCCTTCCGCCGTATGTGCCGATGACCGCCGACGGATTGAAAAATGCAAACGCGCATTACGGTTTGCGCCTGAACGTATTCATGGAGGGGACCGACTACATCGTCGACGCGTCACTTCTCGACAGCGCCGGTCAACTGCAACCGCTGCATCGGTACCGTTCCCCGGCAGGTGCGCTGACCACCACCGCGCACATGCTCGCGAACGATCTGATGCGCACTGTCAACGGCAAGCCCGGCATGTTCCGCACACAGATCGCCTTCGCCTCCGATCGGAGCGGGCATTGGGAAATCTGGATGATGGATTGGGACGGCGCGAATCAGCGGCAGATCACGCGTCACAACACGCTGACGATCCTGCCGAGCTGGTCGCCCGACAACGACCGCATGGTCTACACGTCATTCAAAGCCGGCGCGAGCGAGATGTACATCATCAATCGCCGCGGCGGTGGGCGCATCCGCCTCAGGACCGGACTCGGACTGAACGCGTCGGCGACGTTCTCGCCGATGAGCAACGACATCGCCTTCGTCGGCTCGACCAACGGAAATCCCGACATCTATCTGATCAAGGATGACGGTACCAACCTTCGCCGTTTGACGACCAACGCGTCGATCGAGTCGACTCCCGAGTGGAGCCCGAGCGGCCGGCAGATCTCGTTCACGTCAGGGCGCAGCGGCACGCCGCAGATCTACATCATGGATGCGGAAGGGACGAACGTTCAGCGCATCTCGTACGACGGCGACTGGAACGACGACGCCACGTGGTCGCCCGACGGCGATCGCGTTGCCTACACGTCGCGCGTCAACGGGCGCTTCCAGATCCGCATCGCCAACACGATCACGCGCGAGACGCACATCGTCGCCGGCGACGGATCGAACGAGCAGCCGACGTGGTCGCCCGACGGTCAATGGATCGCCTTTCAGTCGAACCGGAGCGGAAAGTGGCAGATCTACCGGATGCGCGTCGACGGCACCGACCTGATGCCGCTCACCCGCGACGGTGAAAACAAGGAACCCGACTGGTCGAAGAAGGCGGAATGATTGTTATGATCGCGAACAGGAGCAGAGAGCAATGACGAAGATTTGGAAAGGATTCGCAGTCGGCCTGTTGATCATCATCGCCGCTCTGGCGCCGGCTTGTCGTTCGACAAAGAAGAA
Source organism: Thermoanaerobaculia bacterium (assembly GCA_036001325.1). Lineage (GTDB taxonomy): Bacteria > Acidobacteriota > Thermoanaerobaculia > Gp7-AA8 > Gp7-AA8 > DASVHS01. Next base: position 1,159 of record DASYUK010000452.1, on the reverse strand, counting down.
AACCGCGACGACGGCGACGACCACGGCAAGCACCGTCCCTGAGGTTCCGGTGACGGCGACGCGCGAGACGCGCGTCGACACCCAGCCTACCGATTTCGTGCAGGAGAAGGAGCCGCCCCGACCGACGGTCGAAGCGTTGCCGGCCGACGTCGAGCAGCTCAATCGCACCGTGCAGAGTCGTGGTCTGATCCGCGACGCATTCTTCGGCTACGACGAGGCGACGCTCACCAGCGACGCGCAGGCCGCGCTCACCGCGTCAGCGAACTGGCTGCGGCAGAACGCGAAGTACACGCTTCTCATCGAAGGGCACTGCGACGAGCGAGGCACCGAGCAGTACAACCTGGCCCTCGGCGACCGCAGGGCATCGATCGTGCGCGACTATCTCGTGACGCTCGGGGTCGACGCCGGCCGCATCCGCACCGTCAGCTATGGCGAGGAGCGCCCGTTCGATGAAGGTCACAGCGAGGCGGCGTGGGCGAAGAATCGCCGCGCGCATCTCGTGCTGGTGGGAACGAATCAATGAAGCGCACTGCCATCCTCCTGGCCGCCCTGCTCCTCGGCGGCTGCGCCACGTCGGGCGATCTGCAGAAATTGCAGCAGCAGATCTCCGAGCTGCAGAACGAGCTCGCGGCGGTCAAACGCACGGCGGCCGGCAAGGAAGAGATGCAGAACGTCAATCAGCGCATCGCGCAGCAGACCGATCAACTGCTGAAGTCGAACGCGACGCTCGTGGCGAAAGTCGATCAGATCGATGAGCGCGTGCAGAACACGCAGGGCACGATCGAGCAGACGAACTATCGGGTCGATCGCCTGGCGCAGCAGCTCACGCAGGCGCAGCACGACATCGAGGAGCTGCGGGCGCGCGTCGCCGCTGCGGCCGCTCCTCCTGCCGTGGCGATGACGACGACAGCCGCGACACCACCCATGAGCGAAGTCACTGTTCCCGCTCCGACGACCGCACCGGCGCCGACCGCGAATCCGATGGAGCTGTACCAGTCGGCCTATCGCGACTATCAGCGCGCCAACTTCGATCTGGCGATTGCCGGCTTCACGGATTTCATCAAACAGAACCCGAATTCGGACCTGGCCGACAACGCCGCGTACTGGATCGGCGAGAGTCTTTTTTCACAGAAGAAATCTCAGGAGGCGATCGTGCAGT
>DASYUK010000451.1:0-6885 GCA_036001325.1 Thermoanaerobaculia bacterium | reverse complement strand
CGCGTGTCGAACGCGTGCGGCTCGCGCGACAGCGCCACAGCGACTGTGAATCCACAATAGACTGGTGTGGCGCCGGCAATCCTGCCGGCGCTGCACGCGATGGATCCACACACTCACACCTGGGGAACGCAGCCCGAAATGTTCGGGCCGCGTCACGAACATCGCCTCGGCATGATCGTTCGCGAAGTCGGTGCGCTACCTCGCGGCGCACGCATCCTCGACGGCGCGGTCGGCCTCGGTCAGCTCGCAGAGCGGCTCGCTCATCATGGCTATCGCGTCGTGGGGATCGACTCTTCGTTCGATGCAGCGCTGCATGTGCGCCGAACCGTCCGATTACCGGCGCTGGTCGGCGATCTCACCCGCATGCCATTCCGCACAAGTGTGTTCGACGCGGTGACCACAGGCGAGACGCTCGAGCATCTCGATGACGATCGTGGCGCGACGAACGAGATTGGCCGGGTGGTGCGCAGTGGCGGCATCGTCGTTGCGACCGTTCCCGCTCTGCAGATGTTGTGGAGCTCATCCGATGATTACTACGAGCATCGTCGCCGCTACTCTCGCTCCGTGCTCGTGGACATGTTCCGTCGCGCCGGCTTCGCCGTCGCCAAGGCATCGTTCTGGGGATTTCCGATCGTGCTCTTGTACGACACGATCTTTCTGCTGCCGATGAACAGACGCCGCTCGCGGCGCGATGTCGAGACCGATCGCGGGTTGCAGTCGATTGCACGAGCAGGACGATCGCGGTGGCTGGTGGCGGTCGTGCGCGCCATCTTCTCGCTCGATCGGCTATTCTCGTGGATCCCATTCGGACCGGGATTACTGCTGGTAGCGAAGAAGGATTGACTGGAGGCAAGATGTCCGAGTTCGATAAGCCGAGCCGCGCCGAGGATGAGTATTTCGCTCGTCAGGAGTTGGAGCGCCGGAAGCAGTGGGCCAAAGAGCAGTCGGCAAAGATGGCCGCGGCCGAGAAAGAGCGGCTCAAACAGCTCCACTACATGAAATGCCCGAAATGCGGCATGGACCTCTCGTCGATCGAGCTACACGGCGTGACCGTCGATCAGTGCCCATCGTGCGGAGGAATCTTCTTCGATGCCGGTGAAGTCGAGCAGTTGCTCGAGCGCGATCGGACGGGCGGCGTGCTGGGACGCGTACTGTCAGTGTTTCGGAAGTAATGATCCGGCTCGTCCGTTGCAGACTAAGAGGGTAGACACGATGAGCCGTCAGGAAGCTGAAGCGAAACGCGCCGCGGTCATCCCGCAGCGGGAAGAGCAGGCCGAGCAACTCCTCCTCTTCTCGGCCGAAGCGCTCAGCGCGATCGGCACGGACGAGTCGAAGTGGCGGCGGGAAGTGCGCGATCCCGCGGTGTCGAAGAAGGCGCCGTGGAAGAAGGACTTCACGACCGTGAGCGGCATGGAGGTGAATCCGCTCTCCACGCCGGCAGACATCGCGAGCCTCGATTTCAATCGCGATCTCGCTTTCCCTGGCGAGTTCCCCTTCACGCGCGGCATTCATCCGACTGGATATCGCGGCCGGCTCTGGACGATGCGTCAGTTCGCCGGCTTCGGGACGGCGAAGCAGACCAATGAGCGGTTTCTTTATCTGCTCTCGCACGGTCAGAACGGTCTGTCGACGGCGTTCCATCTGCCAACGCTCTACGGTTACGACTCCGATCATCCGTTCAGCACGGGTGAAGTCGGCAAGTGCGGCGTCGCGGTCGACACCCTCGCAGACATGGAGACGATCTTCGAAGGCATCAATCTCGAGGACGTCACCGTGTCGATGACCATCAATTCCACCGCGCCGATCCTGCTGGCGATGTACCTCGCGGTCGCGGAGAAGCATGGCGCCGACTGGAAGAAGATCAGCGGCACGCTCCAGAATGACATCCTCAAGGAATACATCGCTCAGAAGGAGTACATCTTCCCGCCGCGTCCTTCGATGCGGCTGATCACCGATATCTTCAGCTTCTGCGCGACAGAAGTGCCGAAATACAACACGATCTCGATCAGCGGCTATCACATCCGCGAGGCGGGATCGACGGCGTTGCAGGAGCTCGCATTCACGCTGCGCGATGGCATGGAATACGTCGAATACGGCGTCCGCGCCGGTCTGGACATCGACGAGTTCGCGCCCCGCCTGTCGTTTTTCTTCAACTCACACAACGACCTGTTCGAAGAAGTGGCGAAGTTTCGCGCCGCGCGACGAGTGTGGGCGAAAGTGATGCGCGACCGCTATGGCGCGAAGGATCCGCGCTCGTGGATGCTGCGCTTCCACACGCAGACCGCCGGCTGCTCGCTGACCGCGCAACAGCCGTACAACAACATCGTGCGCGTCACCATCCAGGCGCTCGCCGCGGTCCTCGGCGGTACGCAATCGTTGCACACGAATTCGCTCGACGAGACGCTGGCGCTGCCGACTGAACGGGCCGCGCGCATCGCCTTGCGCACGCAGCAGATCATCGCCCACGAGTCGGGCGTCATCAACACGGTCGATCCGCTCGGTGGATCGTTCTTCATCGAAGAGCTCACCGATCGGATGGAGAAGGGCTGCTTCGATTACATCGAGAAGATCGATCAGTTCGGCGGAATGGTCGAAGCGATCGAGGCCGGCTTCCCGCAGCGAGAGATCTGGGACGCGTCGTATCAGTATCAGCGCTCGGTCGACTCCGGAGAAAAACTCGTCGTCGGTGTGAACTCATACCAGACCGGAACCGGGGAAAAGTACGACGCGCTCTACATCGACGAATCGGTGACCGGCGAGCAGCTCGAGAGTCTGCGCAAGGCGAAGGCGTCACGCGATCAGCGAGCCGTCGATGCGGCGTTGCAGAGTCTCCGCAACGCCGCTAACGATCCGAGCGCGAATACCATGCCCCTGATCATCGACTGCGTGAAGACGTATGCGACGGTCGGCGAGATCTCGGACGCGCTGCGCGACGTCTTCGGGACGTATCAGGAACCGGCGCTGTTCTAGTGGAGGACAGGCGCCCCGCCTGTCCGGACAGGCGAGGCGCCTGTCCTCCACTCACAATGTGATCCAGATCACAGTTTCGGGAGCGGCGCGGACCAATGATCTGCGCATGCGAACGCGCCTCTTTCTCCTTGCGCTGCTATTTTCTACAAGCTCTGCCTTTGCCGTTGATCGCTGGATCCTGATCTCGGGCACCGTCAGCAACTTCCACACGGATGCGCGCCTGTTCAATCCCTCGTTCGACAAGGACATCCAGATCTCGGCGACGTTCTACTCGACGGCTGGCGGCAATCCCCTGACAGCCAACGTGACGGTGCCGAAGCGGCAGATGAAGATCCTCGACGATGTCACGACTCAGCTCTTCAGCACCTCCACCCTCGGCGCGATCCTCTTCAGCTCCGCCGATCCATTCGAGGCCACGTCGCGCATCTACGCGCTCACCGGTGCGGGAACGCTCGGACAGTTCGGCCCCGGAACACCGCCAACGCTGACAAAAACAAAAGGCGCGCTGCTGCAGTTGAAGCAGAACGGCGTCAACAATCAGACCGGAACGTTCCGCACGAACATCGGCATCGTCAATCCCAACAACGCGACGGCGAACGTGACCTGGACGCTGTACGACAAGAACAATGCGATTGCCGCGACGACGACGACGGCGTATGGACCGTTCGCGGTCCTCGGGCCATCGCTCGTCACATCTGTGGCCGGCGCGACGACCGGCGATTTCAGCGACGCCTGGCTCAGCTTCTCATCCGACCAGCCCATCCTGGCTTATGCGTCGTGCATCGACAATGGCACGACCGACCAGACGTTCATACCGGCTGTCGATGATGCCGGCGTCCCGCCGGCCACGCCATATCCGCCAACGACCAAGAGCTTCGATGTGACGCTGCGAAGTTTTCAGATCACCGTCTCGCCCGATCCATCGACGACGTTGAAAGGCGGCGATCACGCGGTCTTTCACATCCGCATCGTCGAAGGCGAGCACAGCTTCGAGCTCGTTTCCCCCGATGGAAGCGTCGCCATTCCCCCGACGGCTCCCAGCCCCGGAGCGATCGACGACCGCGCGTTCACGGTTTCGAAGGGCACGTACACCTACTTCTGTACAAACTCGCTCTGCGGAGTCGGGCACGACGGCATGATCGGCTCCTTCGACGTCGAGGTCACGACGCCGCCGCCCCCAAGGTATTGATCTCTGCTACACTTCGCCGCAAGCGGGAGTGTCGGGCTGGGGGATGGAACTGCTTCAATTTGTGAAGAGCAGACGCGGCGGCGAGTTGATCGGCATCGTCGTCCTCGCCGCGGGTATCAGCCTCGGCGCCGCTCTGGTCACCTATCATCCCAACGACTCCTCAGCGTTCTTCACGTCGACCAATACCATCATCGCCAACGCGATCGGCTACTACGGCTCGACTGTCGCCTGGATCTTCGTCGGGTTTTTCGGATTCGCCAGCCTTCTGTTTCCGACCGCGCTGATTCTGATCGGCTGGAACCGCTTCTGGGGGAAAGAGCTCGAGTACGCGCACACGAAAGTCGTCGGCTTCATCATTCTCTCGCTCGCGCTGCCGCCGCTGTTCGATCTCACCGCGGGCAAAGTTTGGTTGCGCGGCGCGCTGATCCCATCAGGCGGTTATCTCGGGTCGGAGATCAACCGCGTCGCTTCGTCCAATCTCAACCGCAGCGGCGCGGCCATCGCCATCGTCACGGCGATTCTCGTCGGCCTGCTGTTGGCGACGCGCATCAGTCTTGCGGCGGTCTTCCTTTCCCTGCATCGATCGCTCGTCTCGTTCGGACGGATGGTGTCGATGCACTGGGCGCGCATGTCGGAGCGGAGGCGCAAAGACAAGATGAAAGAGAGCGTGATCCGCAAACACCTCGACAAGCAGGCGCCCGCTCTCCGCCTTGTCACCGAAGATAGCGAACCTCCATCGACCGTTACCGGGGTCGTCCGCGAAGTGAAAGGACGCGGACGTTTTCAGATTCGCAAGGTAACAAAGGCCGATCTTCGCAAGGCCGCGGAGGAGCTGGCGAACGCCGATCGGCACGATCCGTTCGAGTTGTATGCGACGCCGGAACCGGAATTCGAAGACCCGCTGTTTCTCGACAAACCTCCGGTGCAGCGGCGGCCGGTGGAGCGGCGGCCGACCCCGGCCGCCCCTTCGCTTCGCTCAGGGACGCGCGAGGTCGCGCGTCGCTCCACGCGCCCGAGCAACGATCTCCTTCCGCCCATCAACCTGCTCGCCATCGCTCCGAAGCAGGATCAAGTCAGCGACGACGTGCACAAGAAGTTTCTCGAGATCGGACACCTCATCGAGGCTCGCTGTCGTGAGTTCGCGGTCGAAGGCGAGGTCACTGCGTATCATCCCGGCCCGATCGTTACGACGTTCGAATTCAAACCGTCTGCCGGTGTGAAATACGCGAAGGTCGTGAATCTCGGCGACGATCTCGCTTTGGCGCTGAAGGCGGAGTCGATCCGCATCGAACGCATCTCCGGTTCGTCGACCGTCGGCATCGAGGTGCCGAATCGCAAGCGCGAGCTGATCACGATGCGCGACATTGTCGACACGGACGCCTTCTCGCAGTCGACGAGTCTGCTCACGCTCGCGCTCGGAAAGGACATCCATGGCGAGCCGATCGTCACCGACCTCGGGCGCATGCCTCATCTGCTCGTTGCCGGTGCGACCGGAGCGGGCAAGTCGGTCGGCCTCAACTCGATGATCGTCTCGCTGCTCTACAAGGCGCTGCCGAAGCAGCTCCGCATGCTGATGATCGATCCGAAGATGGTCGAGCTGAAGTTCTACGAGGACATCCCTCATCTTCTGCATCCGATCGTCACCGATCCGAAGCTCGCCTCGAATGCGCTGATCTGGGCTGTGCAGGAGATGGAGAACCGTTATCGCACGCTCGCGGAGTGCGGTGTGCGAAACATCGATCAGTACAACGCGCTGCTGAAGGATCCGGACGCGCATCGCCGCGCGCGCAAGGTCGCTCCGGAAGACGAAACGCCTCCGCCCGAGCCGATGCAGTACATCGTCATTGTGATCGACGAATTCGCCGATCTGATGATGATCGCGCCGAAGGACGTCGAGGATTCGGTGACGCGCCTGGCGCAGAAAGCGCGCGCCGTCGGCATTCATCTGATCGTGGCGACGCAGCGGCCGTCGGTCGATGTGATCACCGGCGTCATCAAGGCAAACTTCCCATCGCGAATCTCCTATCAGGTCGCGACGAAAGTCGACTCGCGCACCATCCTCGACACGCAGGGCGCCGAAAAGCTCCTCGGCAACGGCGACATGCTGTTCCTCCCGCCGGGCACGGCGCGCATCCGCCGCATTCATGGCGCCTACGTTTCGGAGAAGGAGATCGTCGAGATCGTCGACTTTGTGAAGAAGAATCAGGGAGAGCCGAAGTTCCTCGAAGAGATTACGAAGATTCCGGAGGAGAAGAGCGCAGTCGACGGTATCGAGTATCTAGACGATCCGAAGTACGACGAAGCGGTACGTGTCGTTCTGTCGACCGGTCAGGCGTCTGCCTCGTACCTGCAGCGCCGCCTGAAGCTCGGTTACTCGCGCGCGGCGCGACTGATCGAGATCATGGAAGCGAACGGCATCGTCGGTCCTTCGCAGGGATCGAAGCCGCGCGAGATTCTGATCCGTCCCGAGGATTATCCGTCGGCTGTCTAGAATAGTGTGATGAGCGATTTCCTCGAGGCCGTCGTGACGATGCTCCCGCGCGAGGCGGGCGGGAGGAGCAGTCCCGTGTCGCCGCGCGACGGCTCGTACAGGCCGTTCGCGCGGTTTCTCTCGGGCGGTCCGCTCCTCCGCGTGCGATTCATCGAAGGGCCGCCGACACTTGCACCCGGCGACAGCGGCCGCGTCGTGCTCGAGCTCGAGTCGTTCAATGCCGGCGAGGATCTGC
>DASYUK010000450.1:0-1736 GCA_036001325.1 Thermoanaerobaculia bacterium | reverse complement strand
GATCGCAGTCCTGCTCATCGACCTCGGCCTGGAGCGGCCGCATGTCGCGGAGACCGTACAGCATGAATTCTTCTCGCGTCGTCCCCCGGCGACTCCCCGGACCGATGCGCGTGTGTTTCATCAGGCAGACTGGTACGGCGCGACGGGCATCGCGCGCTCGTACTTCGATCGGCCGGAGATGTATTGGGTGATCCGGAACGGCGTCTACCCTCACGTCGGATCAGCGTGGGGCTTGCAAAGCGCGCTCAATCGCGACATCGATCAGACCGCTCTGTTACCCACCGCCGACCTGCTTCAGAAAATGCACGAGCTGCGAGGGCTGACGCCGCACTGGTTCGAGCCGTTGATGGCGATGTCAAATGCCGGTTATCGCGCGATGTATCTGCCGGCGGGCCAGGCCGGAAGTGGGCCATCGATTCGGCCGATCATCTTCGTTCCAGCCGCGACGAACCCTCGGTTCTACTTCGCCGACGGAGTCGCGCCATCGCGCGATTTCGTGAGTCGGCTCTCGACCGGCGCGTACACGCGTCGCATCGTTTTCACCGACACGGCGTTTACTCCCGCGTCCGGAGAAGTTCTGAACGTCGCGCTGCGATCGAACGCGGCGCACCTGCGCGTTCGCTCGGAGGGCGATGCGCTTCTCGTCTGCAGCATCACGCGTCACAAATACTGGCGTGCGACGATCGACGGCGTTCGTGCGGATCTGATCCCCGCGAACATCGCGTATCAGGCGCTGCGCGTTCCCCGAGGTGTTCATGAGATCGAGCTGCGGTATGACAACCCGCTGCTGCGCTGGTTCGGCGTCGTCTCCCTCATCGCGCTGATCGCCGTCGCAATTCTCGCTATGATCCCCGAGCGTGATCGAGCTCAGTTGTGATCTCGGCGAGGCTTCGGATGAGAAGTGGCGTGCAGTGGAGCGCGAGCTCTGGACGTTGATCGACGCCGCGAACGTCGCCTGCGGCGGCCATGCCGGCGACGAGAAGAGCATGCGCGAGGCCGCCCGTCTCGCCAACGAGCGCGGCATCATCCTCGGCGCGCATCCCTCGTATCCCGACCGCGAGGATTTCGGCCGGCGATCGATGGCGATCGATCCGCGCGAGCTTCGCCGTGCGCTCATCCATCAGCTCTCGGAATTCGCGGCGATCGCCGCGGCGGAAGGCGTCGCGTTGCAGCGCATCAAGGCGCACGGCGCGCTCTACAACGACGCGCATCGCGATCATGCGCTCGCTGAGGTACTGATCGACGCGGCAAAAAGCGTCGACGAATCGCTCTCGATCGTGGCCAGCAACACATCGCAGATGGCGGTCGTCGCCCGCGACGCGGGACTAAATGTGATTCGCGAGGCGTTTGCGGATCGGCGATACATGCCCGACGGATCGCTGGTCAGCCGCAAGGACTCGGATGCGCTGCTGTCGATCGAAGACGCCGCGGAGCAGGCATTTCACCTGGCGACGAAACACGAGGTCGTCGCGCGAGATGGCACGCCGCTCACGCTCGAGTTCGACACGGTATGCATCCACGCGGACACGCCGGGCGCGGTCGAGCGCGCTCGCGCCATTCGCGCGCGGCTGGTACCATAAACGCCCTTCGGTCCATTGTTGTGGTGTAGCTCAGTTGGTAGAGCGCCGGATTGTTAATCCGGTGGTCGGTGGTTCGAGTCCACCCGCCACAGCCAATCGTTTCAAGGCAGAAGGCAGAAGGAAGAAATCGCGAATCACTTCTGCCTTCTGCCTTCT
>DASYUK010000449.1:0-11699 GCA_036001325.1 Thermoanaerobaculia bacterium | reverse complement strand
GCTGATCGTTGCCGTCGGATGTGCGGCCGTAAGCGAGAAACGCGTTCCAGTAGCCGTTGAACACCATCGGATCCTGATATTTCAGTCCGACGCGCGTGCGGTCGATGTCTTTGGTCCAGCTCACTTCCGCTTCTTTGCCGTAGCCGAAGAGATTCGACTCGCTGATGCTCGCGCCGTAGTTGCTCGCGCCCCCTTTGTTGCCGGCCTGCGTCTCCGGCGCGATCGACCAGGCGTCCTGCGTCGAGACGATCACATCGACCACGCCATCGTGTGGCGGCAGCGCGGTGACGGTGGCCGATTTGAGATAGTGCTGCGCGCGGAGATTGCGCTCCGTCTCCTGCAGGCGCTCGGGGCGATAGACATCGCCTTCTTGAAAGAGAAGAAACTTGCGAACGACCGTCGATCGCGTCTCCATGTGCAGCCGATCGGCCGCGCGATAAAAAAGCCCGTGCCGCGCCTCAGAATTCGAATAGACATCGACCGTCTCGATGATGATCTTGCCGATGCGGAGTGGCGCCGCCTCTTGGGCGCTCGCCGTTACGGCGATGAGGCCAAGCAGAAGGGGAATCAGGGATTGTTTCAAATTGCTGAGAGCGAGGATACCAGTCCTTGGTCCTTAGTCCTTGGTCGTTAGTCCTAACGACTAACGACTAGCGACTAACGACTGAGTTATTCTTTCACTCGGAGGTCCGAATTGGACGGTCATCGCGGCGGATGGATTGAAATCATTGCCGGAGGGATGTTCTCTGGAAAATCGGAAGAGCTGATTCGCCGGTTGCGGCGCGCGGTCATCGCGCGGCAGCGCGTGCAGGTCTTCAAGCCGATCATCGATGATCGCTTCGCCACCGACGAGGTCGTCTCGCGCGACGATCGGCGGCTGAAGGCGACGCCTGTGGCCACGAGCGCCGAATTGATGTCGAGGATCGAGATCGGCGTGCAGGTCGTCGGCATCGACGAGGTGCAGTTCTTCGATGCCGGAATCGTCGACGTCTGCATGCAGCTCGCCGATGCGGGGATCCGCGTCATTGCCGCCGGGCTCGATCAGGATTTCAAGCGCCGGCCGTTCGGACCGATGCCGGCGCTGCTGGCGGTGGCCGAAGAAGTGTCGAAGATGCATGCGGTGTGCGTGCGCTGCCGCGGCGTGGCGCACTACTCGCAGCGCGTCTCCGGCGGCGAGGCGCAGGTCGAGGTCGGCGATTCGTCGTACGAGGCGCGATGCCGTGCCTGCTTTGAGGAGTTCAAAGCGGAGCCGGAGGCCGAGCCGGCGGTGCAGCTCACGATTCCGCAGCCGGCGTAGACCGGGATGTTCGAGATCGTGCCGCACACTGCCGACGTCCGTCTGCGTGTGCGCGCGTCTTCCATCGAAGATCTCTTTCGCGAGGCCATGCGCGGCATGTTCGCGATCATGCAAGCGCGGGCTGGAGATGAGGTCGTTCGCCGGCGCATCGCGATCGACTCCATCGACCGCACGGCCCTGCTCGTCGACTTTCTCAGCGACGTGCTCAGTCGCGCTCACATCGATCGTGCCGTCTTCGACGACGTGTCGTTCGAGTCGTTGACCGAAACCGCGGTCGCTGCGGTCGTGACCGGCCGAGGCCCGGCGCGATTTGAGCAAGACGTCAAGGCCGTGACGTATCACGAGGCGGATGTGCGGCTCGTTGATGGTCAGTGGCAGACGATGCTTGTTTTCGACATCTGAGATGGAGAAACGGACCTTTCAACGAATCTCCGACGTGCTCTGGGAGATCCCGCGCGCGTATCGCGCGGACATGCGCGTTCCGGCGCGCGTCTACGCGTCCGAAAAGATGCTCGACGCGATCATGCGCGATCGTTCGATCGAGCAGCTCGTGAACGTGGCCACACTTCCCGGCATTCGCAAATACGCCATCGCGATGCCCGATGTGCACGAGGGCTACGGCTTTCCGATCGGTGGCGTGGCCGCGGTCGATTCCGATCACGGCGTGATCTCGCCGGGCGGCATCGGCTATGACATCAACTGTGGCGTGCGCCTGCTGCGCTCGCAGTCGACGCTCACCGAGTTGCAGCCGATCCTGCAGAAGCTCACGCACTCGATCGCGCGAGAGGTGCCTTCCGGTGTCGGCCGCGGCGGAAATCTGAAGTTGAAGGGCGACGATCTCGAACGCGTTCTGCGCGACGGCGCAGCGCGCGCGGTGGAGATGGGTTACGGCGACCGCGGCGATCTCGAGCGCATCGAATCGCGCGGGAGCCTTCCCGGCGCGGACGCGAAGCTCGTCTCGGATGACGCTCGCGAACGCGGTCACGATCAGCTCGGCACGCTCGGCTCAGGCAATCACTTCATCGAGATCGATCGCGTCGACGCCATCTACGACGTCGAAGAGGCGGAGCGCCACGGGATCGTGCGCGACGGAATCGTCGTGCAGATCCACACCGGCTCTCGCGGACTCGGCCATCAAGTCGCGACCGATTACCTTCGCCAGATGACGAAGGCGATGGCGAAGCATGGCATCAGCGTCCCCGATCGGGAGCTCGCCTGCGCGCCGTTCCGTTCAAGCGAAGGTCAGCGCTACTTCGGCGCGATGGCCGCCGCGGCGAACTTTGCGTTCGCGAATCGCCAGCTCATCACCGCCGGCATCCGCCGCGCCTGGAAACATGAAATGCCGGATGATCGCGTCGAGATCGTCTACGACGTCGCACACAACGTCGCCAAGCTGGAGAAGTATCCCGATGTCGGCGAGGTGGTCGTCCATCGCAAAGGCGCAACGCGCGCGTTTCCGGGACAGCCGGTGCTGATCCCCGGCAGCATGGGGACCGCATCGTATCTTCTCGTCGGCGAGCAAAAGGCGATGGAGCAGACATTCGGCTCGACGTGCCACGGAGCAGGACGAGTGATGTCGCGCACGAGGGCGCGTGCCGAGATCAGCGCGAACGAGCTGCGCGAGCGGCTCCAGAAGATGGGCATCGTTACCGAAGCAGGATCGGCAAAGGGCCTCGTCGAAGAAGCGCCCGAAGCGTACAAGGACATCGATGAGGTGATCGATGTTGTCGCGACGGCGGGGATTGCGCGGAAAGTTGCGCGGTTCGTGCCGGTGGGCGTGATCAAGGGTTAGCCCCTATACTTTCACGCGCTGCATGTCCAAACGCGTCGCCACCGTGATCGCTCTCCTCACGTGCGCGATCGCGCTCTCTCTCCAATGCCGCAAGGCCGAGGGCGTGCCGGCGGACCCGATGGATCAAGAGGCCGTCGACGCGTTCGTCGCCTACCTCCGCATCGACACATCGAATCCGCCGGGGAATGAATCCGTGGGTGCGAGATTTCTGCAGCAACTGCTCGCGAAGGAGGGAATCACGGCGCGGCTCGTCGGATCGGACCCGAAACGGCAGTCGCTGTATGCGCGACTCAACTCCGGCAGTCGAGAGAAGGCGCTGCTTCTGCTGCATCACATCGATGTCGTTCCGCCGATCGCCGCGGAGTGGACGAAGCCGCCGTTCTCCGGAATGCAGTCGAACGGCTATATCTGGGGTCGCGGCGCCCTCGACATCAAATCCCTCGGCATCGCCGAGCTGATGGCGATGATCGAGCTCAAACGGCGCAACGTCCCGCTCACGCGTGACATCGTCTATCTCGCTGTCGCTGACGAAGAGCTCGGAGGCCTGCACGGCTGCAAGGAGCTGCTCGAGAAAAACCCCGAGCTCTTCGACAACGTCGGCTTCGTGCTCAACGAAGGCGGCTACAACGAGACGATCGTCGACAAGGTGACCTTCTGGGGCATCGAGACGCAACAGAAAGTTCCGCTGTTTCTGCGCGTGCATGCGAAGGGAATGGCCAGCCACGGCGCCTCGCCGCCGGAAGATGGTGGAACGGTGGCGAAGCTCGTGCGCGCCGTCGACGGCGTCTTGAAAGTCGAGACGCCGTATCGGCTCACTCCTGAGGTCGCGCGCTTCTTCCACGAAGCGGGGAAATCGCGCAGGGACCAGCGTGGTGAAGTCCTCCGCACGATCACGGAACCGCTCGATATCAAGCGCATCGAAGCCGTGCTGACGCCCGGTTACAAATCGCTATTGCGCGATACGATCGCGCTCACGCACATCAGCGGCGGGATCGCGGTCAATGCGATTCCGGCGAACGCGACGTGCGACGTCGACATTCGCCTCCTCCCCGGATCGACGACCGAGGCGATGATCGGTCGCGTGAAGGAGGCCGTCGGTCACAACGCCGAGGTCGAGGTGCTCCTCGCCGGTGAGCCGGTGCCGGAGAGTCCGTTTGATACGGAGCTCTTCCGCACGCTGGCGAAGACGATGACCGGTGCGGAGCCGGGATCGTTGGCGGCGGCGATCGTCGGTGCCGGGACCTCCGACAGCCGATACTTCCGCGCGCACGGGATGGTGGCATACGGCATCGCGCCGTTCAAGGTGAATTACTACGACGCCGATACGGTCCACGCGAACGACGAGCGCATCCGGGCGAGATTCTTCGTCGAAGGGGTGCGCTTGACGCGCAGGATCGTGAGCGAGTTCTGCGCGCAGAAATCACGATGACGTTTCGTGAGGCATGGCCGCGCCACCGGTTTGCGCTGGCGCTGCTGGCACTGCTCATCGCCATTCTTTTTGCGCCGCCGCTCGTGCAGCGCCAGGTCTTCACGTTCCGCGATCACAGCGATTACTTCCAGCCGATGCGCTACTACACCGCGACTCACATGCGCGTGCTGTCGCTGCCGTATTGGAACCCGTACAGCGCCTCGGGCGAGCCGTGGTTATCGAATCCGCAGACCGGTGTCTTCTATCCACCGACATGGCTGTTCGCTGTCTTGCCGTTCGAGACCGCCTACATGCTTTATCTCGCGCTTCATCTCCTGATTCTGGGGTGGGGCGCATATCTGCTGTTCGCGCGCTTGACTTCGCCGCCGGCGGCGCTCGTCGGCGCGGCGATCGTGACGTTCTGCGGACCGACGATGTCGCTCCTCGACATCTCGAACAATCTGGCCAGCTTCGCCTGGGTGCCGCTGGTCATCTGGTGTGCAGTCAGTCGCGCGGAGCCGGAGGTCGCCGCGCTCGTTCTGGCGCTGACATTTCTAGCGGGCGAGCCATTCTTCGCTTCGATCGCGGCGTTGATTTACGTGATCGTCGTTCGTGATCTGCCATCGATCCTCATCGCCGGCGCCGGCGCCTTCGGCCTCTCCGCGATCCAGCTCCTGCCGTTTCTGGAAATGCTGCGTGGCAGCGATCGCGCCGCCGGCCTGTCTCCGGAACAGATCTTCCACGAGTCGATGCGCGTCGCGGACTGGCTGCGCATCGTGGTTCCGCCGATGTTCACACAAGGCGCGTTTGATCCGACTCTCTCGCAGCATTTCATCTCAGTGATCTACATCGGGATTCCGGCAGTGTTGCTCGCGATCATCTCCCTTCTCCCCACGGGAGAAGGTGCCGCGAAGCGGCGGATGAGGAGCGAGATCATCGCGGATGCACGCCCCTCATCCGGCCTTCGGCCACCTTCTCCCGTGGGGAGAAGGCTTGCATGGCTCTCGCTCCTCTTTTTCTCCATCATCGTTGCCTCTGGTCCGCTCATCTTCGCGAAGCTTCCCCTGACGCTCTTCCGCTATCCGTCGCGCGTCGTGCCGTTCGGCGCTCTGGCGCTCGCCGCTCTCGCGGCGATCGGCTGGGACCGCATCCGCCCGCAGCGACGCTGGGTCGATCTGATCCTCGTGTTGATCATCGTTGCCGATCTTCTACCGCGTGAGCGGCAGCTTCTCGATCGCGCTCCGTTCACGACCAATCGCGTGCCGTACGCGCTTTCGATCGGGCGCGTGGCGAAGATCCTGCGCATGCCCAGCAAGCCGATCACGAATCGGTCGGCGTGGCTGGCCGGATATCTGAATCTCTATCAGCGCCGATTCGATGCCGGGACCGCCGCGCCGCTGGCGACCGAGCGCTACATGCGATTGCACGATGCGGCGATCACGAGAGGGAGCCGCGAGCTTTTCGATGTGATCGGAGCGGGCTTCATTTTCTCGGATCGGCCTCTACCGCTGCGCCCGGTGGCGTCTCTCGGTCCGGTCACGGTGTATTTCAACGCCGGCGCTCCGCCGATGGCGACCTTCTGGAGCCGCGTGGTCTCGTATTCTTCGCCGGATGAGGCGCTTCGGGAAACGGTCGAGCACACGGATCGCGCCGCGCTTTTCGTCTGGCCGGCGGTCGATCCGAAATTTGCTGCTGCTCCTCCTCTCGTTCTGTCGGCGGCTTGGGTCGTCGTCGATTCGTGGCACGCTCACGCGGTGGTCGAGGCGCCGACGGATGGCGTCGTACTGCTGACGCAGCAGGACTCGCCGGCCTGGCACGTCTTCGTCGATGGATTGGAGCGCAAAAAACTTCTCGCGGCCGGAGTTTTTCGCGCTGTCGAGGTCGCGAAAGGCCATCACGAGATCGTCTGGCGCTATCGATCGCGATCTCTCGCGCTCGGCACGATCGTGACGATCGTCACGGCCGCTTCACTGCAACTGAATAGATTTGTCAAGCGAAAACGCGCGCGAAAATTTTCTTGATGACGTCGCGATGAGCAGTAGTAGAATCGGCGCCTCTCCAAAACGCGACAGGAAAAACTACCGAGGTTGGATCGAATGGTGAGTATCGACGACCGTCTGAATGCAATCATTCGCGAGTTGATCGGAAACGGCATCACCCTGGAGCAGGCAGTCGAAGCGTTCGAAGGGAAATACATCGTCGCGGCCATGTCAGCCAGTCGCGGCAACGTCACTCAGGCCTCGAAGAAGCTCGGCGTCCACCGCAACACACTTCACAACAAGCTTCGTACTCAGACGATGCTCAACGGCTTCGCCGAATCGATTCGTCCGTCGCGACGCCGCATCTCGGCGAAGCGCATGATGGCGCCGCGGAAAGCGCGTTGATGCGCAGGTCGTAGGTCGTAGGTCGTAGGTATCGGGGGCCTTTTCGCGCTGAGGCCCCCGATACCTACGACCCACGACCACCCGATGCCTCCGCAGAAATCTGAACTGCACGAATCCATCATCGACCTGCTGCGCCAGCGCGGAAGCAGACTGCTCTCCATTGCTGACATTCACGACCGGCTGAACGGCGATGCCTCGCGCGACGAAGTCGCGCGCGCGGTCGAAGATCTCGAAAGCGACGGCGTGATCATGCCGATGCGCGGAAAGCGCTACTCGCTGCTCGAATTCACGCCCTATCACGCCGGCCGCATCAAGATTCATCCCGATGGATATGGAACGCTCTTCGGCGGTGATGAGCCCGACATCTACGTGGACCGGCGCGCGATGAAGGGGGCGATGAACGGCGATCTCGTCGTCGTGCGCGTCGACAAGCGGCACCCGAAGTACAAAAAGCTGCGCGGTCGCGATTTCATTGTCGGCGACGTAACGCAGGTCCTTCGCCGCGCGCATCGCACCGTCGTCGGACGCTTCCACGCCGGCGACGGACAGCCGTTCGTCGTGCCGTACGACTTTCGCATCGATACCGACATCGCGATCGACAGCGAAGAAGACACGAAGGGCGCGCGCGACGGCGAGATGGTCAACGTCGAGATCGATCGCTATCCCGATCGCAGCTCGCACCTCGCTCACGGCCGCATCGTCGAGCTCCTCGGATTCATCGGCGAGCCGGGCGTGGATATCGAGGTCGTCATTCGTAAGTTCCACATTCCGCATAACTTCCCGCCGGAAGTCCTGCGCGAAGCGGATGATATTCCGACGGCGGTTGCACCCGTGGAGATCGCCAAGCGCGTCGATCTTCGCGAGCGCAACATCGTGACGATCGACGGCGAGACGGCGAAGGATTTCGACGACGCTGTCGAGGTACGCAAACTTCCGAACGGCAACTATCTCCTCGGCGTGCACATCGCCGACGTCGCGCATTACGTGAGCGAGGGGAGCGAGCTCGATCGCGAAGCGTTCGAGCGCGGGACGTCGGTCTATTTTCCGGGTCGCGCCGTGCCGATGCTGCCGGAACGTCTCTCGAACGGAATCTGCTCACTCAATCCGCGCGTCGAGCGCCTGACGTTCTCGTGCGACATCGAGATCGACAAGCGCGGCCGCTTCGTCGATCACAAGATCTACAAGTCGGTGATCAGAACGAAGGAGCGGATGACGTACACAAATGTCAACGCGATTCTGGGTGGAGCGCCGCCGCCCCCGGCGGCGTCTTCGTTCTCCGGCGCCGCCGAGGGCGGCGGCGCTCCACTGAGAGAACGCTACGCGTACCTCATTCCCGATTTCGAGCGCATGCTCGAGCTCTACGAGATTCTTCGCGCGCGCCGCGACGCGCGCGGCTCGATCGACTTCGATCTCCCTGAAGCCGACGTCGTCCTCGGCGAGAGCGGCGACATCGAGGCGATCCGCGCCTCCGAGCGAAACATCGCCCATCGTCTGATCGAAGAGTTCATGCTCGCCGCGAACGAAGTTGTCGCTACCGAGCTTGTTCTTGCGAATCAGCCCGGGCTCTATCGAGTCCATCAGCAACCCGATCCGCAGAAGCTCGAAGATCTCAAACTGATCCTGAAAGAATTCAAGCTGACGTTGCGCGGCGATGTCGAGGACATGCGCCCCGGTGAGCTGCAGCGCGTCCTGAAAGCTGTCGTCGGAACGCCGGAGGAGCGTTTCCTGACCAACATCATCCTCCGTTCGATGAAGCGCGCGTTCTACAGCGAAGAAAGCACGGGACACTTCGCGCTGGCGTTGCAGCACTACTGTCACTTCACTTCGCCGATCCGCCGTTATCCCGATCTCATCGTGCATCGCCGGCTCGCCGAGCTGATCGAACAGGGACCGATGTACGGCGAACGTCTGGCGAAAATCGAAGCGGCGCATTCGCTGTACGCGTCGCAATCGAGTGAGCGTGAAAAGCGCGCCGAGGATGCGGAGCGCGAAGTGCTGGAGTGGAAGAAGGTGATCTTCATGCGCGACAAAGTCGGCAACGAGTACAGCGGCATCATCGCCGGCGTCGCGCCGTTCGGCATCTTCGTCGAGCTCGATGAGATTTTCGTGCAGGGACTCGTGCCGGTGGCGACGATCGGCGGCGATTTCTGGAACTTCGCCGATCGCGAGCACCGCCTCCGCGGCGACGCCACCAACCGCGAGCTCCGCCTCGGCGACCACGTCCGCGTGGAAGTGAAATCGATCGACGAGGACCGGCATCAGATCGAGTTCCGGCTTCTGGAAGTCGCTGGAACCCCGATTGCACGCAGAGAGCGGTAACATAAGTAACTACGACGATCACGGGACGGCGGCGGATGGCACAAGACCTGAGCGCGCGCATCAAGGACCTTCTCGATCAGCGCGTGACACTCGAGACGAAACTGCAGAACGAACGAGGCGAGCTCTCCGACGCCTCGACCAGCAGGTACGACGACGCCTACGCGGCGCTGCAGCGGCACCTCGCGTCGTTGTTCAAGGAGACGAGCGAAGACTCGGAGCGCATCATCATCATGCTGGAGATGATGCGCATCCTCGAGAATCGGCTCGTCTATCTTCAGAACTTCATCGTGGAGCCGAGCTCGGACAACCGCATCCTCGCGCAGCTCGTCACGAAATTCATCGATCAGATCTGCCGCGAGCGGCGCACCGTCCTCACTTCGCTGGAGGCGACGTACTACCGCGCCGTGGCGGCGCTGTACGCCGGCGACCTCGGTCGTGCGCGCGAAGGGTTCGGCGACGCCTGCGCATCCGAGGAGTCGGACGAAGCGAACGACATCAAGTACAAGTCGTACGTTCTCCTCGGCCACCTTTCGCACGAGGAGCGCGATTACGCGAGAGCGAAGGAGCTGCACGACCAATCGCTGCGCTATTCGGCGAACAACAATGTCACCGCGCAGGCGCTCGCGTTCAAGGCGCTGAACTCGTACGCGCTTCAGGATCACGATGAGGCGCTGCATCTCTTCGAAGAGGCGCTGCGACTCTTTGATCCGAACCAGCCGTTCTTCAACTCCTACTTCTTCCGGAATGCTCTCTTGTTCTGCGGCGCGATCTACTTCGATCGGAAGCAGTACGAGAAAGCGGAGGAGTATTACCGCCGCGTAGTGAACAGCGTCGAGCAGCAGTCGTACGACTTCTTCGACGCACTCTCGCATCTGGGACGCATTCAATACATGCAGGGACGATTCGAGGAGGCCATCGCGTCGTTCGAGCGCGCCATTCAGACGCACAAGTTCAGCGAGAACGAGTACATCATCGACACGTTCTTCTGGATCGCGAGATCGCATCTGAAGCGCAACGAGCGCGAACAGGCCCGCGCGTATCTCGAGAAGATCGCCGCGTCAGACGTGCGCTACGAAAAGAAGCCGCAGGCGGTGGAGCTGTTGCAAAAGGTGGTGTAGCGGCGTGCTTCAGCACGCCGACGGCGCGCTGAAGCGCGCCGCTACACAGGTCATTTCGCTCCCGACATCACGACTACATCGCCGTACGCATCAAACGGCGACCGCACCCAGATCTCCGGCCGTTTTTTCGGCATCGTGATCTCGATCGTCTGATTCGTGAAGCCCGCGGTCTCGTCGCCAAGATAGACCTGAGCCTCGACCGGTTTACCCGTGATTGAATCCTTTGCAGTCACGGTGACGGTGTTCCTGCCGCGACGCAACTTGTCGGCGGAAGGCGACATCGACACGACGATCTTCGGGACGACGGTCGGAACACGCATTTGTACCGGCTCATAACCCGGCGCGGCGATTGTCATCATCGTCGGAACGATATCGCTGTGACCTTCGGCGTTCGGGACGCGTACCAGTTTGCGCGGCCACTTGAACTGGTAGTAGGTAATCGGCTTTCCGGTCGGCGAGTCCGGCGTGTAGATGGTCTGTTCTTCGAAGCTGATGTCCGCCTGCACGGGGACGTGCGTCTCGGAGTCGATGGCGAAGACTTGAATCACGCCCTTGTAATCGACGGGAATCGCCGGCGGTACCGACCACCACTCCATCTTGCGAACCGTCGCCGACGGTGTCGTCTTCATCTTCGCGCATTGCTGCGCGGTGACCCAATCGCCTTTTCCATGCTGATCGACGCCTGTCGAATAGACGTCGACCCAGGTGCGGCATTGCTCGTTGTCGTGTGGCAGCGTTTTCTGCGGATATTTCTTGTCGCACGCCCCGCGGATTTCCTGAGCGAAGACGTCGTTGCAGAACCACCAGATGTTGCCGGGAGTGGCCATGCAGGTCGCGCGCTTCGTGCAATACGGCTGCACCATCGCTGTCAGTTCGTCGTGGTGCTGATCGTCCCATGCCACCTCGAGCGTTCGCAGCAGGAACTTGAACGCAGCCGAAGAGTAGTCGACGTCGGTGAACGACTCGCACGCATTCTCCGGCGCGCACGGACTCGGCTTGTAATCGGACGGGAAGAGCTCACGCTGCTGCGCGAAGGCGGTGGAAGCGAAGAGGAGAATAGGGAAAGCGAGTTTTTTCATCGGGCTAATGGAAACGCGACACGACAAACGCGATGTCGTCGCGAAAGTCTTCCGTCGCGATGAATCCGCTCACGTCGCGATAAATCGAATCGTAGACGGTCGTCAGATCGGCGCCGTTCGATTGCTCGAGCAGGGAGGCGATGCGGTCGATCGAGTAGAACTCTCCCTCGGCGTTACGACGATCGGTAAGACCGTCGGTGTAGACAAAGAGCGTGTCGCCGGGAGAGACGGTCAGCCTGTGTTCCTCGAATTCGACGTGAGGCATGGCGCCGAGGAGATTGCTGGGTTGCTCGACGGTGAGG
>DASYUK010000448.1:0-1515 GCA_036001325.1 Thermoanaerobaculia bacterium | reverse complement strand
TTGGGGTCAGGTCTTCAATTTTCAGTGTTTTCCACGATTCGTAGAAAAAAACTGAAAATTGAAGACCTGACCCCGTTTCATTCTTCGGACCCCGTTTCATTCGCGTTTCATTCGTAGCGCAGTGCGTCGATCGGATCGAGCCGCGCCGCTTTTCGCGCGGGGTAGAAGCCGAAGAAGATTCCCACGATCGCGGCCACACCGAACGAGAGTGCGATCGACGTCGGCGTCACGACGATCGGCCATTTCAGAAAACGGCCGACGGCTTCCGACGCCGCGATGCCGAGGACGACGCCGATCAGGCCTCCGACGATGGCCAGCGTCACGGCCTCGAAGAGGAACTGCAGCAGCACGTGCCGTCCTTTCGCGCCGATGGCCATGCGGATGCCGATCTCGCGCGTTCGCTCCGTCACGCTTACCAGCATGATGTTCATGATGCCAATGCCGCCGACGAGCAGCGAAATCGCCGCGATCGAAAGGAGCAGCGTGCGAAGGATGCCCATCGACTGCGCTTGGGTCTGTGCGATCTCTTCCTGAGAGCGCATGCTGAAATCGGCGTCACCGTTCGGCGGAATGCGATGCCGCTGCCTCAGATACGCATCGATCTGGCGCTGCGCCTCTGCAACTTGATCGGCTGACACAGCGGAGACCTGGATCATGTCGATTTTCGTCTTGCCCGACAGTCGCTTCATCACCGTCGTGTACGGCGCGATGACCGTGTCGTCCTGATCCTGTCCCATCATGTTCCCGCCCTTTTTCTCCAGAACGCCCACGACCTTGAACGGAACATTCTTGATGCGCACGATCTGACCGACCGCATCGCCGTTGGGGAAGAGATTGTCGACCACGGTCTGTCCCAGGACGCAGACTTTGGCCGCCGCCTTCACGTCCTGATCGGTGAAGAATGTTCCCTGCAATACGTTCCACGAGCGGATCAACGGGTAGTCGGTGCTCACACCTTGAATCGATGTTCCCCAGTTGAGCTCACCAGCGACGAGTTGCGCAGCGCTGCGCACGGTCGGCGAAACGTACGCGACGGCCGGACACTCTGCTTTGATACCGTCGGCGTCGTCAGCGGTGAGCGTCGAATTGCCGGTGAACATGCGCGCGCCGCTCTGCGTCGTCGCGCCGGGAAAGATCATGATGTAGTTCGTTCCGAGCGAGTTGATCGTGTTCTCGACGGATTTCGTCGCGCCGTTGCCGATGGCGACGACGGCGATCACGCAGGCGACGCCGATCACGATGCCGAGCATCGTCAGGAACGATCGCAGCTTGTTTCGGAAGATCGCCTTCAGCCCGACGATCGTGATGTTCCCCAGTCGTTGAATCGAGTTACCCATGACTTGCTCCTGCAGCAACGGCCACTTGTTTGATCCGTTCGTCCTGCTGAATACGCCCGTCGCGCACGTGCACGATCCGTCTGGCGTGCTGCGCGATGTCCTGCTCATGCGTGATCAGCACGATCGTTTTTCCCGACTCATTCAACTGATGGAAGATGCCCATGATTTCTTCGGAGGT
>DASYUK010000447.1:0-5075 GCA_036001325.1 Thermoanaerobaculia bacterium | reverse complement strand
CTGCCGGCAAGCGCGCTTGCGACTTCGATCGCCTTGCTCGGATCGATGTCGGTGAGCGGGCGGAGGAAATCGCCTTCCATGACCGACACGGCGAGGCCATCGCGATAGGCGATGCGATTGCCCGCGACCGCGCGGACGCGATCGCCGGCGGTGAGGATGCCGATGAGGTTCAGTGGATCGGCGGCGCTGATGACGAGCACTTTCCCGTCAGGCGCAGTGCGCCGGATCTCACGTAGTCGTTCGACCGCTTCCGGCAGCGCGAACTGCTCGCCCGACATTCCGGTCACGAATCGCCCGCCGCGGATCTCGCCGCGCGCTTCGAGCCGTCGATACACGCGCGCGAGCTCGCGCCACGGAGCGGCGTTGCTCTCGCGCGTGAGCAGGCGGCGGAAGACGACGCCGTAACGGCGGAGAAGAGCGCGAGCCTGGATCTCGATGTCGGTTTCGCTCGGCGAGGGGAGTAACGACCATCGACCGGGAGATTGACGGCCGGCGAAACCGTCAGATGTCACGAGGCCCGCGGCGACGACTTCGTCGAGCGCCTCGCGATCTTCGAGGAATGAGGCGCCATGAGCGCGCAATGCGTCGAGAACGCGTTGCGCCGCTTCGCTGAGCGCCGCCGGGATCGGCGGCGCCACACTGAGCCACGCTGGAGCATGCTCTCGCAGAAAGATCACGACACCCTTGGCCCACATCACTTCGCCCGTCAGGCAAAGCGTGTCGAGCATCGACGGTTCGTATCGATCCATTCGCGCCGGCAGGACGTAACGCTCCCACGCGTTCGCGGCGATCTCATAGCCTTCGAGTTGTCGCGCGATCGCGCGCAGTCCATCGAGGCCGCTCAGCTTCATCGACAGGTGCTGCCACGCGAAGAGGAAGCGGGTGAAGTCGACGGCGGTGACCGGCTCGATCTCAGCGCGCAGCCGATTGAGCGTATAGCGATGAATGCGCGCGAGAAGCCGGCGATCGCACCACTCCAGTGAAGTTTGAGTAAACGTGCCGCGTAAAACGACGCCCTCCGATTCGAGCGTCAGAAGCGCCGCATCCACATCGGACGTCGGAACCGTGAGCGTCTGTGCAAGCTCTTGCGCCGTCGTCGGGCCGACGATGGTCATCCTTCCGCGGATCAACTCGACGAGCGCTTCCTCGCGCGACCATTGGCGCAACCGGGAAGGTGGTGGAACGAGATCGGTCTCGACGCGATGGATCGCCAGCAGTTCCGGCAGGCGCTCCGCGGTCACGTACAAGCCATTGATGCGACCAGCGCGGCGCGCCGCGACCAGCGTTGCAAACAATCCCTCGTCGACCTCTCCGTCGATGAGAACCCCGGCCGTCAACAGGGCATCGTGCAGCTCATCGGCATCGCGCGGGTCGGGGCGCTGCTCGTCGCGCACGCGCTCGATCGCTCCGTCGTCGAGAACATTCTCCGCCGTGATGCGGCTCGTGTAGACGGCCTGCGCTCTTCGCTCCTCGAGCGGCGCGTCATCGAGGAACGCGTATGGCCTTGCATTCAGGATCTCGTGCGAAAGAGGCGAGGGCTCCGGCGTGTCGCGAGCGACGAGCTCGATCTCGCCGGCGTGGATGCGCGTGAGCACTCGCGATAGACCCTCAAAGTCCATCGCTTCCTGCAGGCAGTCGCGCACCGTCTGATTGGTCAGCGGATGATCGGGGATCTCGCGATCGCCGGCGATGTTCTCGAAGCATGCCGCGGCGTCGGGAAAAACGGCGGCCATCAGATCGTCGGCCATCGCTCTCTGCAACTGCGGCGGAACTTTCTTGCCGTTGCGATTGCGCGGGATCGCGAGCGAGATCGTCGTGTTCCAGCGCCATCGCGTCTGAAACACCGGCGCGTCGAGGAACGCCTGCACGAGCACGTCCTTCGCCGTCGCCGGATGCAGATAGCGAAAGACATCCGCGAGTGGAAACGAGTGCTGCGGTCCCAGGGAGAGCAGTAGCGCGTCTTCGTTTGCCGCCGCCTGCAGCTCGAAGTTGAACTGGCGGCAGAAGCGTTTGCGCAGCGCCAGACCCCACGCTCTGTTGATGCGACTTCCGAACGGCGCGTGAATGACCAGTTGCATACCGCCCGATTCGTCGAAAAAGCGCTCGGCGACGAGAGTGTCCTGAGTGGGGATCACGCCGAGGACGCGGCGCGTGTCGTCGAGGTAATCGATGATTTCGCGCGCGGCAGCTTCGGGGATTCCGGTTTCTTCGACGAGTTGTTCGACCGAGCGCGTTTCCGCTCGCAGATCGCTCACCGCGCGCGAGAGCTCATCGCTGCGCGCCGGCGCTTCGCCGACCCAGAACGGAATCGTCGGCGGCGCGCCCTTTGCGTCGGCGACGCGAACGACGCCGCTGCCGACCTGCATGATCTGCCACGATGAGTTGCCGAGCTGGAAGATGTCGCCGGCCGCGCTCTCGATGGCAAAGTCCTCGTTCAACGTGCCGATGAACGTATCGTCCGGCTCCAGCAACACTCGATAATCGGCGACCTCGGGAATCGCGCCGCCGGAGGTGATGGCCAGCATGCGCGATCCGCGGCGGCCGCGCACCTTCGAGTTCACTTCGTCGCGATGGACAAGCGCGCCTCGCCGTCCGCGCTTCGTCGCGAATCCCTCGGAAACCATCTTCACGACTTCGTCGAAGTCGCGCCGCGAAAGCTCGCGATACGGCCATGCTCTTCGCATCAGCGCGAACAAATCGTCTTCGGAGTAGTCCTCGCAGGAGCTCTCGGCGACGATCTGCTGCGCGAGAACATCGAGCGGCGCGTCCTGCGTGATGATCCGATCGAGCTCGCCTCGCCGAAGCGCGCGCAAAAGCGCCGCGCATTCGACAAGATCATCTCGCGTCACCGGGAAGAGCCGCCCCTTCGGCGTCCCCGACACGGTATGACCGGACCGGCCGACGCGCTGCAGCAGCGTCGCGATGCGATGCGGCGATCCGATCTGGCAGACGAGATCAACGTGCCCGATGTCGATGCCCAGCTCCATCGATGCTGTCGCGACGAGCGCTTTGAGGTGCCCGCCCTTCAGGCGCGACTCGGCATCGAAGCGCTTCTCTTTCGACAGGCTGCCGTGATGCGCGGTCACCGCGTTTTCGCCGAGGCGCTCGCTGAGGTGGCGGGCGATGCGCTCAGCCATGTTTCGGGTATTCACGAAGACGAGGGTCGTGCGATGCGCGGCGATCAATTCGGTGAGGCGGTCGTAATACTCGCTCCATACCTCATGCGAGATCACCGGCTCGACGCTCGAGCGGGGAATCTCGAGCGTGAGATCCATCTCGCGACGGTGGCCTTCGTCGATGATCGCGCAATCATTTGTTGCGACGAGATACTTCGCCACCTCTTCGATCGGCTTCTGCGTCGCCGATAATCCGAGACGAAGCAGCGGCGATTGCGTGACATGCTGCAGGCGCTCGAGAGTGATCGCCAGATGCGCTCCGCGGCGTGTGCCGATCACCGCGTGGATCTCATCGACGATGACCGTGCGAACGGTGCGCAGCATCTCGCGACTACGCTCCGCCGTGAGAAGCAGGTAAAGCGACTCCGGCGTCGTCACGAGAATATGTGGCGGAGTGCGCAGCATCGCCGCGCGCTCGGCCTGGGTCGTGTCACCGGTGCGCACGGCCGCGGTGATGCGCGGCGCCTCGAGTCCCATCTCCTCCGCGATCTTGCGAATTCCCTTCCGCGGCTCTGCGAGATTCTTGTGGATGTCGGCGCTCAGCGCCTTGAGCGGCGAGACGTAGACGACGCGCACTTCATCCGGAAGCGGTGTGCGTGACCCTTCCTGAAAGAGATCGTCGAGCGCGGTGAGGAACGCGGCGAGCGTCTTGCCCGATCCGGTCGGCGCGGCGATGAGCGTGTGCCGCCCGTCGCGAATCGCCTCCCAACCCTGCCGCTGCGCGGCGGTCGGCTCGCCGAGAGTCTCTCTGAACCAGCGCTGAATGATGGGATGGAATCGCGTGAGGGACATAGGATCTGAGGGGTCGATCATACAATCTACCGATGCGTTCCATTCCCACGACGATGCGCGCGGCCGCCATCGATCATTTCGGCAGACCTGAAGTTTTGAAAATCCACACGCTGCCGGTCCCGAAATACAACGCGCAGGAAGTCTTGATCGCTGTCGACACCGCGGGTGTCGGCATCTGGGATCTCTCTCATCGCGATGGATCGTCGGCAGAACGAAAAAAGTTTCCTCTCGTTCTCGGCACTGATGGCGCTGGAGTTGTCGTCGCGGTCGGATCGCGCGTGCGCCATCTCGCGGTGGGCGATCGCGTCTACTCGTACAGCTATGAAAATCCGAAAGGCGGTTTCTACGCGGAGTATGTGGTCGTAGCCGCGGGAAAAGTGGCGCGCGTTCCCAAAGGGCTCGATCTGATCGCGGCGGGGGCGATTCCGACGATCGGCCTGACGGCGCTACAAGGAGTAGACGACGACACGCTCGGCATCGAAAAAGGGGAGAGCGTCATCATTCATGGCGCGAGCGGGAACGTCGGAATGCTCGCACTTCAGTTCGCGAAGCAGCGTGGTGCGCGCGTTCTCGCCACCGCCTCCGGCAAAGACGGCATCGCTCTCGTCCGCCGCCTCGGCGCGGACGAAGCGGTGGATGGAAAGCGCAGCGACATCCTCAAAGCTGCTCACCGCTTTGCGCCCGACGGAGTCGATGCGGTGCTCGCGTTCGTCGGCGGCAAGGAGCTCACGCGCTGTCTCGACGCGCTTCGAAAAGGCGGCCGCTTCGCGTATCCGAACGGCATCGAGCCGGAGCCGAAGAAGCGTCGCGGTTTGAAGATGAAGTCGTACGACGGAGTGGCCGCGCCGCCGCAGTTCGAGCGCCTCGGCCGCGCGATCGCCGAAGGTTTACAGATTCCGATCGCCGAAGTCTTTCCGCTGAAGAAAGCGGCGCAAGCGCACCGGCGTCTCGAAAAAGGTCACGTCCTCGGCAAGATCGTCTTGCGCATCTGAGTCAGCGCTTCTTCGACGACCGCTTTCTCGGGACCTTCGCTCCTGCTTGACGAGCCTCGGACAAGCCGATCGCGATCGCCTGCTTTCTGCTCGTCACTTTTTTTCCGGAGCGGCC
>DASYUK010000446.1:0-3302 GCA_036001325.1 Thermoanaerobaculia bacterium | reverse complement strand
ATGTCGTTGCGACTCGGGTTGTAGCTCGCATTGACCGTCGGCGCCGTGAAGCGGCCCCACTCGTTCGGATCATCCGGCTTTCCGATTCGATTGATGTTGCGGGCGCGAGAGAACTGGCGCGCGGCCATCGCATTTTGTGCGAACGAGTCGCGCGTGATGTTCAGATTCGTGTAGACAATCCACTTGTCGGGATAGCCGATGCGCCGCGAGAACGCGTTCAGTTTCTCCAGAGCCGCCTGCTTCGTCTGTGGCCCCATCCACGTGAGTGTCGGAATGTCTTCGCGAAGCGCAGCGACGAGATTGTCGATGAGCTGATTCATCTTCCGCTTCGCTTCGGGCGTAAACGTTCGGCGGACATATTCCTGGCCGAGAAGGTCGCCGAGGCTGAAGTCGGTGGCGCGGACGCAGCGCTTCCAGCGCTCCTGCTGCTGTTGCTGTCCCGAGAGGATCCGATTGCTGAAATTGAAATCCTCCTTCTCGAATGCGGATGACAGTGTCGGCGCTGCTGCGTCGAGGACATGCCACTTGAGGTACGCCTTCCAGGTGTCCAACGGAACTTCGTCGATCAGCCGCGACACTTCCTTGAAGAACTGCGGCTGAGCGACATTGATCGACTGAAGATTGGTCAGGCCGGCCGACTGGAAGAGCGCCGGCCAATCGACGTTCGGCGCGATGGTGGCAAGCTGCGTGACCGGCGTGATGTTGTAGCGCTTTTCAGGGTCGCGCAGCTCCACGCGCGTCATCTGCGCCTGCGCGAGCTGCGTCTCCAGTCCTATGATCCGGTCCGCGTCGGTCGACGCTTTCGCGGCATCCTCGCCGATGAGTTGGAGCATCTTCGAAACGTGCTCGGCGTATTGTTTGCGCGTGTTCGCAAAACGTTCGTCGCTGCGCAGGTAGTAATCGCGGTCGGGCATGCCCAGGCCGCCCTGGCTGACGACGGCGATGATCATCTTGCTGTTCTTCTGATCGTTCTGGCCGCTGAAGCCGAACACCGGCGCGACACCGGTGGTCTGGAGGCGGAAGATTTCGTTCTGCAACGCCGTGCGATCGTTGATCGCATCGATCCGCGCCAGCTCGGGCGCGATCTGGGAATAGCCGGCTGCTTCGATCGCCGGTTCGTTCATGCAAGCGGCATAGAAGTCGCCGATCTTCTGCGCGGCACTGCCGCGCGGGCTTGGATTCTTCGCCGCCTCTTCGAGAATCGCATGCAGCGTCTCGCGATTGCGTTCCGCGACCTGCTCGAAACGACCGAAGCGCGAGTATGCAGCCGGGAGCGGATTCTGTTTGCGCCAGTTGCCGGCGGCGAATTGATAGAAGTTGTCGCAGGCGTTCACGGTGCGATCGATGGCCGTCAGATCATAGCCGTGCTCACCGAACAACGGTTTGTTCGAAATCGGTGCGGTCGGTATCGTGACTGTTGCGGTCGGCGGCTGCTGCGGTGCGGGCTTGGTGGCGCAGCCGGCGATGAGAAGAATCAAACAGAGCGTGGAAAAGCGGCGCATGAATCGGGTCCTCCGGGCGCGAAATCCTATATCAGGTAACCTCCCCTCATGACGCAGCTCCGCCGTGAGATCGGCATGTGGCGCGGTGTCGCGCTGAACATGATCGACATCGTCGGGATCGGTCCGTTTATCACGATTCCGCTGATCCTCTCGGCGATGGGCGGCGCACGCTGCATGCTGGCGTGGCTGCTCGCGGGCCTTCTGGCGATCTCCGACGGTCTCGTCACCGCCGAGCTTGCGGCGGAGATGCCGCATGCCGGCGGCTCGTACGTATTCCTGCGCGAGTCGTACGGGCGCGCCGGCCGGCTGATCTCATTCATCTTTCTGTTTCAGATCCTCATCTCATCGCCGCTGTCAATGGCATCCGGCTGCATCGGCTTCGCGCAATATCTCGAGCGTCTCATCCCCGCCACGGCGCGCTACGAGCAGATCACGGCGATGTGTGTCTGCCTCGTGATCATGGTTCTGCTGCTCCGGCGGATCAAGGCGATCGGCACGTTTGCGATTTTTCTGTGGGTCGGCGTGATGGCGACAGTCACGCTCGTGATCGCGATCGGCATTCCGCATCTGAAAGCAAGCGCGTTCACGTTCTGGAATGCGCCGCGATTCGACGGGCACTCTGGCTACGAAGGTCTCGGCATGGCCATGATCTTCGCCGTCTACGACTACCTCGGCTACTACAACATCGCGTACCTCGGCGATGAGGTGAAGGAGCCGGAGAAAACGATCCCGCGCGTGATCGTGATCTCGATCCTGGCGATCGCAGTGATCTACATATTGATGCAGGCGTCCATCATCTCCGTGCTTCCGCTGGAGGTGGCGATGAAGTCGAAGTCGGTTGTCGGCGATTATGTCGCCACGTTGATCGGGCCGCGCGCCGCGCACGGTGTGACAGTGCTGATCCTCTGGACCGCGTTCGCGTCGATTTTCTCGGTGATGCTCGGCTACTCGCGCATCCTTTACGCGGCGGCGCGCGATCGAAATTTCTTTTCCGTCTTCGCGAAACTCCATGCGACCGAGGCGTATCCGATCGTGTCGGTGTTATTTCTGGGGAGTGTGGCAGCGATCTTCTGCTGGCTGCCGCTGCGGAGCGTCGTGCAGGGCATCCTCTCGATCCGCGCGATGATCCCATTCATGGCACAGATCATCGGAGCGGTCGTGCTGCGCCGGACGCAACCCGATCGCAGACGTCCGTTCAAGATGTGGCTCTATCCGCTGCCGGCGATCATCGCTCTCGGATTGTGGGCATACGTCGCGATCTCGCCTGAGAAAGGGCTGCGCGTCGGCGGGCTGTTCGTGATCGGCGCAGGCATTCTGTTCTACTTCCTGCGCGAGGCGCTAGTGCGGCGCGACGAGCGCAGGAGTGCGAATCCAGAACACTGACTCCTGCTGGAAGCGGCGTTTGTACTCGTTGATGATGTGGATGATTCGCTCGTCGTTGCCGCGCCGCGAGAGATGTGCGATTTGCACGATGTGCGTCGGCTCTTCCGCGCCGCGCCAGTGACCGATCGCTTGCCACTCCGTGAAACCGGGATACGCCGGCGCGATCACTTCATCGACGAACGTCTTCCACTCGGCGTCCGAGATAACGCCGCCCGGACGTGACGTGCCGAAGTAGAGCGTGTCGACGTCCTGCACTTCCTGCAGTTGCACCGACGAGCAGGCGACGAGGAGGACGAGTGCCAGCGACGCGCTCAGTCTGCGCACAGCGCCGAGTGTACGCGATGAGCCCTCTCCCACCGGGAGAGGGTGGCGCGAAGCGCCGGGTGAGGGGCATGCCATCCCGAAAAACGCGCCCCT
>DASYUK010000445.1:0-7801 GCA_036001325.1 Thermoanaerobaculia bacterium | reverse complement strand
GAATAGAACATCTGGAAGCGAAAACCGGCGGCGTTCGATCCGTTGCGGTATTTCTCGACGTCGTAGGTGATCGTGAGCCCGGTCAGGGCCGTGCCGCTGTTGTTCTGCAGTTGCGCGTAGAGATTGCCGCTCTGCGTGCCGCCGCTTGAGGAGAGGAATCCGATTGCGCGATCGGGGCCGGTCGTCGTGGTTCCGGAGCCGAAGTTGTAAATCCCATTTGAAGCGGCCGAGCTGAGGTTCGCCCCACCCTGGCGCTCGGTCGCCGTGACCGCCGCGGAAAACGTGCCGAGCGTCCGCGCTGCCGATTGCTTGTCCGCTTTCCAGCTCGCTGACAGGGTAGCGGTCGCGCTCGTCCCGATGCCGTCGAAGTTCTGCGTCGATGACCCGGAGATCGGAATTGCGATCTGCCCGGCCGCGGGAAGCGCAGCAAGCGCCAAAGTCAACAGAACTGCGAAGCGAACATGCATCGGTCCTCGGAAGTCCATCGGCGAGCGACCGACACACCGCTCCACGCACGAACGCGCCTGATGGGAAACTGAAGTATGGGGGTCTGGTTTGCCGGCCGAGAGCTTACCAAATAATTCAGCCGATCTGCACCGTCAGCATCGAGACCGACCCACCATCGATCCCCTCGACCGGAAAACTGACCCGCTCGCCTGGATGCGCGGCGCCGAGGACGTACATCAGCGGCAGGTAGTGGTCGGGGGTGGGGGCGGAGAGCATCGCGTCGCGACCCATCGATTCGTAATCGACGAGCGGCGCGTAGTCGCCCGACTCGATCAGAGCGCGCGCCTGCGCTTCGAAACGCAGCGCCCAATCGAACGGCTCGACCGGATGACGTCCCCACGCATACGCGTGAAGGTTATGCACGAGATTGCCGCTGCCGATGATGAGGATCCCTTCGTCGCGCAGCGTCGCCAGGCGCTTGCCGAGGTCGAAGTGAAATGACGCCGGCTGCGTCTCGTCGATGCTGAGCTGCACGACCGGGACGTCTGCGTTCGGATAGACGTGACAGAGCACCGACCACGTGCCGTGATCGAATCCCCAGCGATCATCGAGATCGGCATTGAGCATCTCGTGAAGTCGCCGCGCCAGCGCCGGGTCGCCCGGCGCGTTGTATCGCACCTCGTATAACGGCCGCGGGAACCCGCCGAAATCGTGAATCGTGCGCGGATGCTCGACCGCGGTGACCATCGTAGCCGGCAGATACCAGTGTGCCGACACAGCTACGATCGCCTTCGGGCGCGGAATCGTCTTCCCGATTTGCGACCACGCTTTCGTGTACGCATTCTCCTCGATCGCGTTCATCGGATTTCCGTGACCGAAGAAGATGACCGGCAGTCGCGCGTTCATCAGAATATCGTGTTCGCGTTCGCCGCCTTCTCGGGAATCGGCTGCAGCACGTCCCAATGTTCGACGATCTTTCCTTCGACGTCGAGGCGGAAGATGTCGATGCCGGCCCAATCGCGATCGCCCGGCCACTGCTGGTAACAGTGCAGGACGACGTAGTCGCCTCCGGCGATGACGCGTTTGAACTCGACGCGCTTGCCGGGATAGTCGCACGCCATGCGCTCGAAGTAATCGATGAAGGCCTGCTTTCCGTCGGCGACCGCGGGATTGTGTTGCATGTAGACGTTACCGGCATAGCGCTCGAGCGCTTCAGAGGGTTTGCACCGGTTGAACATCAAGTCGTAGAACGCGCGGTGACTGTCCTCTTGGGGTTTTCGAGCCGATCCATGCCATGCTCTCCATGAAATTGTTCTACGTCGCCATCGGTCTGGCGATCGTCGCGATCGACCTGGGCTTCCTCCTCGCCTATCGCGCCGGCTGGCGAATCAGCACCGCCTCGGTCGCCGCAAACACGACCGCGGCGCTCATTCTCCTTCCAACAGGCCAGAGCACCGCTCGACGCAGAGCGGCTCGAGCGCGTGACCCGTGTGATCTACGCGCCGCAAGCCGAGCGGATCAGTCATTACTTTTACGGCCCACGCTGCGCGACGAGAAGAAGGGCTTGTTCACGTCGCTGCCGGCGGTGTCGACTTCGCAGCAGCCCGCGTTCAACGATCGACGCTCATCGAGACGTACGCTATGGCCACCAGCTGAATCGCGAGCGGTCTAACGCCCAGGTGAACTCCGCCGTTGACCACCAGCCGAAGTAATCCGCGGTCTCGCTGATAAAGCCCCTGCCCTGATCGTTTCTCTTGATGAATAGCTGAGGGCCCTCCGCCGAGATAATGTCTTTATAGCCATCAAGGTTATAGTCGATGATCCAGGTGTAGCTCGAGTGGCCCCACAGATTGGCGACCGGCCAATCCTGAGATAGGAACGAGCTACCCTGTGAGAGTTTCATGTGTACGACGCCACCTTGCGCGGAAGCGATGTCGGCGCGGCCGTCGCGGTTGAAGTCTGCGACCCAGGTGTAATCACCACCACCCCACGTATTGGCGACACTCCATGTCGTACTGATGAAGCCCGCGCCCGTTGAGAGCTTCATGTAAACCTGTCCGCCACTGGCGGAGGCGATGTCGGCCAGGCCGTCCCCATTAAAGTCGCCGACCCTGGTGAACGCAGCAATCCCCCACTGACTCGTCACCCCCCAGGTATTGCTGATGAACTGGTTTCCATCGGAGATTTTCATATAGACGGAACCGCCCTGGGCGGACGCGATGTCATCTCGGCGGTCGCCATTGAAATCGCCGACGAACGTGAAGCCACTGACACCCCAGGATGGAGCGACCGTCCACGTGTGGCTGGTGAATCCATTGAAGCTGAAGGGGCCCGGGTTGGATAACTTCATGTAAACGGAGCTGCCCTGGGCCGATGCCAGGTCGTCTTTGCCATCGCCATTGAAGTCGCCCACCCACGTATATTCACTGCTGCCCCATTGCTCGGTGACGAAGAAAGGGGGAAGGCTTTTCAGGCAGTGTGCATAATTCGGGTCAATCCCGTCGTGAATGATCGATTTGATCATGATGGTGTTGGCTCGGGGCGATGCAATGTCGAGCATGCCGTTGCCATCGAAGTCACCGACGCGAATGAAACTTGGAACCCCCCACGCTGGTAGCCCCTGGATCTGCGTCTCCAGACGGCAAGCAGAGGTAGACCACCGACTACCGTCGAAGAATGTCGACAATCCCCAGTCGTCTTGCGCCGTAACAATCGCGGTATTGTTGTTTTGAGCGTACGTCGCAAGACTCGGCGCAAGAAGCAACCATGCCGCAACCAGCCAACAGAACATTCTGGCCATTTCCAGTCTCCTTCTCCATCGGCGGAGTTTCGCCTGCTGGGTACGACGGGAAAAAGCGGCTCAGATTCTGATGCCGAGGGCGCGCTTGGCTGTGAGATCTACTGACCGTCACCGACGAGGACGAACGCGGCCCAATAGAACGGATGACGATATGCAGGCTTTGAGCGAAGTTTCAGTGCAGCGCGGCGCAATGCTTGTGCTCTCGTTCGACCTTCCTGCTTTGCTGATCGTAGCCCGCGGTGGAACTCGATCATCAGCTCGGTGGTGCTGGCGGAGCTGACTTTCCATTGGCTCACCACACTGGTCGGACATCCCGCGACGAAAAATGCCCACGAGATTCCGATCAAGCCCTCACCATCGCCGACGCGTCCTCGCCCGGTTTCGCAAGCGGACAGCACCGCCAGGTCCGCATCGAGATCGAGCCTCATGATCTCGCGCGCTTCCAGCACGCCGTCCTCGTTCGCGGAGGTGGATTGGGAGAAAAGCAGACGCGAATACAGCGGACTCTGATCGTCGAGAATCCCGTGGGTAGCGAAATGGAGAATCTTGAAAGCATGAGCTTCGCTTTTCACCACCTCTTCCCGCGCACCCTGCCCCAGATAGACGCGGCTCTCCCGCGGACCATAGAGTGAAGCGATCTGTCGGACCTCGGTCTCGGTTTGTGGAAGCGGCCCCAGAGAGGCATCGCGATACACCGTCTGGATGTGAGAAACGACGTCAGACGGTACTACCGGGTTTCCGAAGGCGAGGAGCTGCGCGGAGGGGCCCACGTCCGGTCGCACTTTCTTCTTTGCGAGCGTTTCGCGCAACACCGTGATTGACGGAGCGTAGAAGATGGCGTGGCGGTCGAGGAGAAAGCGCCCCGCGACCGGCTGCAGCGCCTGAAACGGCAACTCCCACAACGGTCCATCGGGGACGATGCAGATCTGTTTCGCGTTGCGAAGCCGAGCCTCGATTGGCCGAAGCAACTTGTCGAAGAGCGTCCGCGCGGCCGGCGCATACGTCAGTTCGCGTCCGGCCAGACTTTCACGAAACCGTCTGACTTCATCCTCGAGCTCCTTCCAGTTAATGGCGATGGTGTGAACTCGCAGGTCGATTCCGCCGGGAGTGCCGTTCCGGCTGACAACGAAGAGATACGTTGCCTCCTCGGTCACGACGAACTCGAGGAATGCATCGGCCGCTCCCTGAGCGAGAAGCGAGCCGAGCTCGCTCGTTCGAAGCGGGGTCATCTCGCCGCGCTCGATCCGCAGTTGCGGATGCGCGACGTACAGACCGGTGAGGAAGGCTTCATACTCGAGCCGCGCCGACCCGAGTTTCGTCCGAAGCTCCGGGACACGGTCGGTCTTCGAGCCGGCGCTCGTCAGCTCGCGTTGTAGATCGCGGTTCAACTGGACGAGCCGAGCGACAAGCTCTTTCTCGCGACCACGCTCGGCATCAGTCATTGCCCGACTGACATCCGACCGCCCTTGGCGCATGACGTCGAGAAGAACTCGGCCCTTCGCGCGCTCGGCATACTCGAACGCTGTGGCAAAGTCGCCCCGAGCCACGAGTATGCCGACCATCTCGTGGTACGGCAGCACCATGGATTCGAAGGCTTCCTGCGCCATCTCCTCTCCGGGAATCCCCCGACGGATCCGCTCAACGATGGCGATGGCGCTTTCGATCTCCGCCCGCGCCTCGTCCAGACGGTTCATCCGACGATAGAAGCGTCCCAGCACCAGGTGCACGCCCCAGATCTCCTCGGCCAGGCCCATGTCCGTAACGATCTTCATGGCTCGGCGAGCAAAATCGAGACCCCACTCGTACTCCTCCGGCCGCTTCGCCAACTGGGCCAGCTCGGCCAGAACCTGCACCATCGTCAAGGGATCATTGATCTGCTGTGCGATCTCGAGGCTCTTCTCGAACGACGTTCGCGCTTCGTTCTGTTTTCCCAACAGTGCGTGGACCTTCGCGATGTCTTTGAGGTTGATCGCCATTTCCGCGCGATTTCCCATCTGAGTTTGCGCAGTCAGGCTCCTTTGGTAGTACTCGAGCGCGCGGCGCAGATCACCTTGCCGCGCCCGAACCATACCGATCTCGTGTAGCAGAAACGCCGTTGTTTGCTTGTCTCCTCTCCGTTCCGCCACCGCGTAACTCTTTTCGAGGTATTCCAAGGCTTGAGGGTAGTTTCCGACACTCAAATAGATTTCGCCGATGCCCGAGAGGCCCTTGGCCATGGCCTGGCCATATCCGAGCCGCTCGCCGATCGCTAAACCTTCCTGGAAAGCCTCGAGAGCTTTGACGTAGTTCCCCAGCGTCATGTAGAGGTTTCCTGAATTCCCAAGGGCGTTGGCGATCCCCTGGAGGTCGCCGGCATCCCGGTGCAACTGCAACGCTTTTTGATAGTGTTCCAGAGCCTCGCGATATGCTCCTTGCGCGCGCAAGACAATTCCGAGATTGTTCAGAGTCCGCGCCTGACCCGCGGTGTCGTTGAGCTCCCGGAAGATTTTCTGGCTCTCTTCGAGCTTCCTCGTCGCGTCCGGATAGTCTCCCTGCGTAGTGCGCAGCGTGCCCAGGTTATTGAGCACATTCGCTTGCCCCGGCTTGTCACCTTCCTGAAGGTAGATGTCCAGCGCAGTGCGAAAGCGGCTCTCCGCTCGCTCGAGGTTGCCCTTCATGCGATCGATGTTGGCGAGATTGGTGAGCGCTTTGGCAACGCCACGCCGGTCTCCCGATGACTCGGACAATTTCAAGCTGTTTTCGAAGCGTCCAGCGGCGGCAGCAGAATCTCCACGGGCGATCGCCAGTCGTCCCTGCGTTCGCTCGGCAGTCGCACGCGTGATGGCGTCACCGGTACGTTCGGCCAGATCCGCAGCCAGAGCGAGGACGGGAACGGACTTCTCGATCTCTCCGGCGTCGAGGTACTCGCTTGCGCTGTGGAGGAGCTCGCGAGTCAGCGCCACCGTGGGTGGGCTTACCTTCATGAGGCGATCCCTCTGCTCGGAAGTCGCCTCCAGGAGTTGCCGGGCGCCCTCAGCTTCACTCGACGTGAGTGTCCAGATGCGCCACTGTCCATCTTCCAGCTTGAAGTCCAGCGTGTATCGACCGAGGCTAATGGATGGTGTTCGGTTTCTGTGAAGGTCGATCTGCACCAGGCCGCGTGCGCCTTCCTCGAGAACATCGGTGATCGACAGATCGAGCGCCGATCGGTCCTCGATCAGGATTGTCAGTCGTCTTCGACCGGCCGCTCTCGATGGCGCGGCCGGACTCCACAATTCCATGAGCCGCTCGAGCTGCCCCGCTCGAAACGCGGCCACGACTTCCTCAGCGCGTCCTCGAAGCTCAGGCGAAGCCGGAGCGGCTCCGGCAAGGACAAGAGCCGCGAAAAGAAGACCGTGCGCAATGACATTCGTGAAAAGCATGGACGATCCCGCGACTAGTCCCAGCGACGACGAAGGTTTCTTTTAACTCTTTTGGCTGGTTCACGCCATCGGAATCTCGCGGCCCTTTTCCCGTCGTTATACATGATCTTTTTCTGAGAACGATGCTGGGTGCGTCTCGTCGATGCTTAGCTGCACGACGGGGCGTGCAGCGGCGCACTGAAGTGCGCCGCTACACCTATCGAAAGTGACACGGCGACGATCGCCTTCGGGCGCGGAATCGTCTTCCCGATCTGCGACCACCCCACGGAGATCGGATTGCCGTGACCGAAAAAGATGACCGGCATGCGCTGACTGATACTCATCAGAACATCGTGTTCGCATTCGCCGTCTATCGGGAATCGGCTGCAGCACGTCCCAATGTTCAACGACCTTCCCGTTCGCGTCGAGGCGAAAGATGTCGATGCCCGCCCAATCGCGATCGCCTGGCCACTGCTGATAGCAATGCAACACCACGTAGTCGCCTTCGGCGATTACGCGTTTGAATTCGACGCGTTTCCCGGATATTCGCGCGCCATCCGCTCGAAATAGTCGATAAAGGCCTGCTTCCCATCAGCCACCGCCGGGTTGTGCTGAATGTAGACCTCGCCGGCGTAACGCTGCATCGCTTCAGAGGGTTTGCACTGATTGAACGCCAGGTCATAGAACGCGGTGACTGTCTGCTTGTTTCGCTTGAGATCCGTCATCGGTTTGGCGCCGGTCGCGCGCCGACATCGGTCGTCCGCATCTGGCCGCGGCTTCCCGCCTCGAATAGAGGGGTGAATTCCGCCGGAAGTTGCTGACGAAGCTTTTCGACCGCGCCTTGCGAGAGCACTTCCTGCAATACCTCGATCACGGCCCGCGCGTGGAAAACGGCTTCCGGTCGATCGACGCCTTCTCCCTCGCGGCTATGGACGCGCCCGAAGAACTCATCGAGCGACATCCGCGTGAACGGCACGTCGGCGCGAAGATGATGGGCGATCTCCTGCGGGAGCTGCGCGGCGATGTTGTCCGCGATACCGCCTTCGAGCCGCTCGGCGAGCGTTTCGAGCGTCGCCCGAATGGCTGTCTCCGCCGCTCCGCGGGAGCCGAGCCGCGCGCGAGCCTGCACCTGCCCTACGAATTCGTCGTGCGTCATAACCTCCTCCTTCACCTC
>DASYUK010000444.1:0-2461 GCA_036001325.1 Thermoanaerobaculia bacterium | reverse complement strand
AGGACTGGAAGAAGTACATCGGCCGCTCGGCCGCGGTCGACGACACGACGGTTGTCGTGCTCAAACGGAACGTCACCGCTGAATCGCATAGCTCACCTTCGTGAAGAACGAACGCTGCAGCCTGGCGAGCGAGTTGTCCGGCATCAGCACGCGATCGTCGCCGTAACCGACAAAGAAGACAGTCTGCCAATTGAGGCGATAGCTGTAGAGAACCGATCCTGAGAAATCGCCGCTGCGACCGGCCGATGCAGAGTCGTTTTTCACATACTGGCCGATCACGCGAATCAGTGAGCTCGCCGAAAAACTGTATGTCGTCTTTAGCCGCTCGACGATCGCGGTGTAGACGCGACTGTCCGCTGCACGGAGTGTTTCATGATTCAGATTCGCGTCGAACGTCACTTTGTCGTGGGGCCGGATGGTTGCACCGAAGTTCACGGAATGACCTCGCCCGCGACGTGCATTGGCGAAGTCGATCATCTCGCCGGCGCGTCCGGTGACGGAGATGCGCGGAAAACGGCGCGATGGATCGAACTGCACGAACCCAGTCAGATATGTCTCGTCGAGAAGTTGCGAACCAACGCGACTTCGATCACGGATGCGAAGCACCAACTGCGCTTGAAGATTCTTCGCGCCGAACGTTGTGACGCCAGGTGCGATCCGGCGGAAGATCAGATTGCCGTCGGTGTCGGTCGTTCGATCGACGAAGAATGATGTTCGAACGAAACTCAGCAGACGGTTTTCGGGATAGGAGCGGAGCGCGATCGCTCCTTCGATGTCGCGATAGCCGACCTGCGGAACGAACCCGAGATCGGCTCGAAACTCGTTACCGATATCGCGCCCCTCGACCCACCAGTCGTAGCGCTGCTTCTGGCGCGTCCAGCCGGCATAGAGCGCGTGGGACGATGAGCGCTGACCGGTCCAGAGCGAGAGAAGATCGGGGCGATTCGGGTTCTCATTCTGGTTGTACAGCAGCTCGCCGGTGACCGCGTCGCTGTCGCTCGGCCTCCACTGAAAGTCGGGTCCGATCACGCGATTGTGCCCGCCGCCGCGGACCTCGCGATCTGTAAACACCGCACCGATGAACGACGACCCGAGGTCGTGACGAATCCGGCCGATGGCGTTGGTCGATCGGAAGTCCTGCGGCGCAAAGAGCGATCCGAGCGTGCCGGGAACGATCGTCAGGCCTCCGCCGCGGTCCTCGGTGATCAGAAGTGTGTAGGCCGAGCCGCCGATCTTGCCGGTCGCGCGCGCACCCCATCGCGGTGCGGTGATCGTCCGCGTGTAGACAATCTGCAGCGGAGTGTCGAAGAGATCGACGCCTTCGAGAAAGAACGGGCGCTTCTCAGGAAAGAAGACCGCGAACCGCTGATTCACGGTGATCTGCGCAATGTCCGACTCGACCTGCGAGAAATCGGGATTGAGAGTGAGATCGACGGCATGTGTCGCGCTCGGATTCCACTTCACGTCGAGTCCTGTATCGCTCGTGGTGTTGCCGCGTTCGAGGCCGGAGCCGAGCTCGAATCGAGGCTTGTCGAGACGCTGCGCCGTCGCGTACGGCGCGGCGACGAAGTGGCCGGCCTCCGGAAGATTGGTCAGGCCGGTGATCGGGTGAGCATGACAGATGAGGCAATTCGAGCCGCGCGGAAGTGGAGCGCTGTGAATGCCGTAGCGGAAATCGCGTGGATAGTTCCGCCACACGAGGATGTTCCAACTCTGGGGATCGGCGTGCGCATACCGCAGCGATGAAAACGGGATCCTGTACTCCGCCGACCATCCAGTCGAATCGATCTTCGCGGCGGTGTCGTAGAAGAAATCGGGTGAGAAGTCCTCATTCTGATTCGCGTCGTTGAAGATCGCGTCGCCTTGAATGCCCCGCGGATTCACTCGCAGCTCCAGCGCCGAGCGCTTGTCGTTCCGCGTGTCGAGAAACACAGCGATGTTGTCGTCGGTGCCGATGACATTGTCACGCTCGACATACGGCGCGCGAATGGTCCGCGGCTCGGGATCATCGGCACGGACGCCGATGTAAAAGTAGCGGTCGTCGTAGGTCAGAAAGACGATCGTCTTCACCTTCGGCGGCGTGTTGTTGCCGGGTGAAGTCTCATAGAAACGATCGATCGTCGCCGCGTCGCGCCACCCGGGATCCGACAGATCGCCATCAATCGTGATCGACGCAGTCGCGTGCTTCACCGTGAGCGGCGCCGGTACG
This sequence comes from Thermoanaerobaculia bacterium, assembly GCA_036001325.1. Lineage (GTDB taxonomy): Bacteria > Acidobacteriota > Thermoanaerobaculia > Gp7-AA8 > Gp7-AA8 > DASVHS01. Next base: position 252 of record DASYUK010000444.1, on the reverse strand, counting down.
TCTTCGGCCGAAAGCGCGGCTGCGGACATCAGTCCTGTGAGCAACACGGCGAGACGCAGTCGCATGACGCATTGTTGTTACGCGACCGGAGTCCGCGAAGTTGCGATTCCGTCAGAGATTCGTTTCCGATTGCATCATCGCTCGGACCGCCGCGCTCGGCGTGGGATAAGCCTCTCGGTCCATCGCCAGTGCAACGCCGGCAGCGATCACCTGCATGAGCAGAAGCAACGAAGAGATGCCGTGCAGTCGTCC
>DASYUK010000443.1:0-1815 GCA_036001325.1 Thermoanaerobaculia bacterium | reverse complement strand
CCAGATCGACGGAACCACCTTTGATCGCTTCGCCGAGGACCTTGGAGAGGACGCCGGTGTCGACTTTGAGGCCGAGCTTGAGGGCGTCTTTCGGCTCGAGCCCGTGACCAACGCCGCCGAATCGCTCGCCGGCGATCGCCTGGTTGAGCCGGAGCTTGCCCGTCCAGAAATCCTCGCTGCCGAAGGTGTCGTGGCGGAAGATCTGCCGTCCTTCATCGAACATTCTTCGGGAGTTCTTTTCGATCTCGCTGCCGAATTCGCCCGACCCGTGCATCTCATTTTTCACGGCTGGATTGCTTGGCACGTAGCTCGGCGCACCGACACAGCTCAGAAACATCAGCAGCGCGAGACAAATACCCGATGCCACGGCTAAACCGCGTCGAACCATGGGTTGCTCCTTTCGTTTAAGAACGATGCTTGCAACAGCAGCTGGGGCGCCATGCAAAACGAGCGCCTTTTTCGAAGTTTGCGCTTTGGTAATTAATGAGTCAGCCTCACGAACCCGCCGCGATTGAGCTCGTCCCCGATGCGCGAAGGGCGCTTCTCACCGAGCTCAAGAGGGCCGGGCGCGCCACGATTCCGCAGCTCGCCGCCACGCTTTCCGTCTCGACCGAAGCGATACGGCAACAGTTGTCTCAGTTGCAGCGCGACGGATGGGTCATCGCCGACTGCAGTCCTGAGGAGACGCTTCGTTCACCGGGCCGTCCTGCCGCGACGTATTGCCTTTCTTCGCCGGGACACGACCTTTTTGTGAAGCGATACGCGACGCTCGCGCTGACATGGTTCGACGAGCTCGCCGATGCCGAGCGCACATTGACCGATTTCACCGACCTCCGCGTCGACGCGCTGGACAGCAAGTTGCCGGCTGCGCCTCTCGGAAAGCGGATCGCCGGACTGCGCTCAATCTATGCCGACGATGACCCGCATACCGATTTGGAAAAAAGCGATCGCGGGTTTCGTCTCATCGAGCGCAATTGCCCGTATCTCCGTTTCGCGCTGGAACGGCCGCTATTCTGCAGCACAACAGTCAGCTCGTTGCGCCGGCTGACAGGCTGCGAGGTCATTCGCGAGGAGCGCTTCCAGGATGGTGACGAAAGGTGCGTCTTTCATATCTACGCCGACGCTCCCGTGACCGGCGCGCGCAAAAGGCGCCGCTTCGAACGCGAGCCGGAGAAGGGCTTTCGTCCGCCCGTGTCGCGGCCGCTCGGTCGTTCGTTACTTCTCGCGCTCATCTTTTTGATCGCGGTGACGTCGGCAACCGCCGATGTCTTCCGCATCCTCGACGATCCGCGCGGCGCGGCCCAGGCGAGAGTCGATCTGATCCAGCAGGCGAGGAGCGAGATCAACGCTCTCTACTTTCTCGCACGTAACGACCGCATCACCCTATGCGCACTCGCTCTCTTGCGCGACGCGCGGCGGCGCGGCGTGAACGTCCGTCTGATCGTGGACGCCAACTTCCAGCACATCCCGAAAGCCGTTCTCGCGTATCTGCGCGACGAAGGGGTGCGGATCAGGGTCTACCACCCGCTGACCATTCGTCATCCGAGCTGGTTATTTCGCCGAATGCACGAGAAGGTGGTCGCAGTGGACGCGGAGCGTTACATCGCCGGCGGCCGCAATCTCGCCGAATCGTATTTCGGTCTGGCGAGGAAGAATTACGTGGACCGCGACGTGTACGTCGAAGGTCCGTCGGCGGCAGAAGCGGATCGGCACTTCGAGAATCTATGGTCGAGCGGGCACGTGGCGGAGCTCTCCGTCCACGTCTCCGTCGATGAAAAACGTCGCGCCGCGCAATGGCTCGACGATGCTGTCGAT
>DASYUK010000442.1:0-3580 GCA_036001325.1 Thermoanaerobaculia bacterium | reverse complement strand
TTGATGGCGAAGATGCCGCGATTCGTGCGCGGGATGATGCCGTAGTGGATCACTTCTTCATCGGCGTAGGTCAGCCGCTGATTGGCCGCCTTGATCGGATCGATGTCGCCGACGAGATCGGCGACCGTGACGTCGGGCGTGGCCAGCTTCTCGCGGTATCGATCCTCGCGGCGGATCCACTCGATCGGGAGATCGTCGCCTCTCTCGGCCGCGAGCCGGCGGCAGCGTTTGCACGACGCCTGAAACGGCGAGTCGTTGATCTCGCATCCGGCGATGACCGGCACGTGCTCGTCGAGCAGCGTGGTGAGCGAGCGCAGGATTCTCGTCTTCGCCTGTCCGCGCAAGCCGAGGAGGATGATGTCGTGCTTGGAAAGGATCGCGTTGTGGAGCGCCGGAATCACGGTCCGCTCATAGCCGTGAATGCCGGGGAACGTCGTCTCGCCACGCGCAATCTTCGCGAGAAGATTGGCGCGCATCTCTTCTTTGACGGATCGGACCTGGTAGCGGGAGTTGCGGAGCTCGGCGAGGGTGTGGATCGGGGTCATGAGAGTGGAGAGTATACGGGGAGAGCCGGGCGTCTCGCCCGCAGCAATCGCGCGTCTCGGGCGATTGCTCCAGCCGCCGAGCGAGACGCTCGGAGGCTGCGGCAAGGACGGCCGGTTTCCTATTCGTCGAGATCGCTGTTGAATTCGTTCATCGCTCGCTTCAGATCGCCGCGGACGAATAGCACGAGCGCGTCGACCGCTCTCTCCAGTGCGCGCTCAACCGCGTCCTGCTCTTCAGGCAAAAATTCGTCGAGGACGTAATCGCGAAGTCGTCCGCCGGCGTCGTTTCCGCGGATCCCGACGCGCAGTCGCGCGAACTTCTCGCTTTCGAGCGCGGTGACGATCGAGCGCATCCCGTTGTGCGTGCCGGCCGAGCCGCTCGGACGAATGCGCAGCTTGCCGAGAGGGAGATCGACGTCGTCGTACACGACGATCAGCTCATCGAGCGACTCGGTGTACGCGTTCACGAGCAGCTTCAGCGAATCGCCGGAGAGATTCATGAACGTGAGCGGCTTCGCAACCACGACGCTGCCGCCGGCGACACGGCCCTGACCGGTCATCGCGTTTTTCTCGTGCTTGTCGATTGGGATGCGGAACTTCGCCGCGAAGGCGTCGACGACGTTCCAGCCGATGTTATGTCGCGTCGACACGTATTCGGGTCCCGGATTTCCCAGGCCGACGATGAGCTTCATGGTTTTGTTAGTGTAGTGCGCATGCCACTGATACTCGCGGCCACGATTCTCGCGATCGGCGCGCACGCCGGCGATGTCGAGCTGACCAGCGGCGCTGTTCTCCTCAAGCAACATCAGCGCGGTGATCGCGTCGTCATCCTTCACCTCACCCTCGGCGAAGGCGGCAATCCGAAGATGTCGCCCGAAGCGTACGGCGCGCAGAAGAAAAAGGAAGCGCTTACCGCCGATGCCGCGATCGGCGCCGAAACGATCTTCGGACCGTATCGCGACGGCGAATTGCCCGATGACAACGATGCGCGGCGTTACGTCGCGGACGTCATCCGTCAGGTTCAGCCGGCCGTCGTCATCACGCATTGGCGCGAGAGCATTCATAAGGATCACGCTGCAGCGAATCACATCGTGCGTGACGCCGTCCTGCTCGCATCGCTCGAGGGAGTGAAAACCGAGCACGCGGTGTGGCGAGGCGTGCGGAGCGTGTGGTATGCCGAAAACTGGGAGGACGCGACCGGATTCTCTCCATACATCTACGTCGATGTCAGCGACGTGATGACGAAGTGGCGCGAGGCGGTCTCGCAGTACGAATTCGTGCGCGGCGACATTTCCGCGTTCCCATATCTCGACTACTACACCGCCTTGGCGACGATCCGTGGCGCGCAGGCGCGCAAGCGTCAAGCCGTCGCATTCGATATCGATGCGGAGGGGAAACGTCGCGTGCTCGATACGATTCCGTGACCTGCTAAGCTAACTCTCCTTCATGGATAAACCCCAGCGCATCGTCATCATCGACGACAACGCCAATGACCTCGCCGTGACTCGCCGCTTTCTCGAGCGTCGCGGCTACGAGGTCCTGACCGCGCTCTCGGGTGATGAAGGGCTGCGCCTCTCGGAACAGAACCTTCCGGACGCCATCGTCGTCGACTATCGGATGCCGGTGATGGATGGATTCGAAGTCTCGCGGCGCATCAAAGCCGATCCGCAACTACAGACGATTCCCGTGCTGATGCTCACCGGTGCCGAATCGGCGGAGCACGTGGTGCAAGGCCTCAGCGCCGGCGCCGACGACTACGTGACCAAGGGGTCGGATACCGAGGTGCTGCTGGCGCGACTGCGGGCGCTGCTGCGGGTGAAGACGTATCAGGATCAGCTCCGGCAGATGAATAAGCAGATGCGCCGCGATCTCGACATCGCGCGGCGCGTCCAGGAAGCGCTCGTCCCTTCGGGGCCGTTTCGCACCCCCCACGTCGAGATCCGCTCCGCGTACATGCCGAGCTCACTGCTGTCGGGCGATTTCTACGATTACTTCGCCATCGACGGCTCGATGATGCTGTTTGTCGCCGATGTCTCCGGTCACGGTCTACCCGCGGCCATTCTCGTCTCGCTGCTGAAGAGCTACATTCACACCGAGGCCGATCCCGATCGCTCGCTCGCGGAGCTGATGACGCGCCTCAACGACTTCCTCTTCAGCGTGAGCTTGCCCACGCAGTTCGCCACGGCGCAACTGTTTCGCGTCGACAGCGATCACAATCTCGTCTACACGAATGCTGCGCATCCGGCCTTCCTGCTCCACAAACGCGACACCCGGAAGACCCTCACCGTCGAGCAACCCAGCAATCTCCTCGGCGCCATGCCTCACGTCGAATTCGAGGAACACAGGCTGACCGTCTCTCCCGGCGACACGCTCTTCGTCTACACCGACGGTCTTACCGATCGTCGTAACGCCGAGGGAGAGTTCTACTCGATCGACCGCATCGCCTCCCTGCTCGAGCAATCGAACGGTGCCGATCTGACGACCGTCTACGATTCGATTTATCGCGACGTCAGCGGATTCATAGCGACGGAAGACTTTCGCGACGACATCGCGTTTGTCGTGTCACGTTTCCATTAAGCCATGAAGAAGCGCGCTCTCGTGTTAGCTCTCTTCGCTTCCACCGCCTTCGCGCAGCAGCGCGAGATCTTCCCGTCCGACTACAAGCCGAGTCCGTGCGCGCCGGAGAATGCGTGCGAGTCGTTCACCGACGTCGACTACTCTTCGGCGGCATTCAAGTTCCTGCTGCGAACGCTCGAGGTGACGTGGGACGATCAGCACCACGACGAACTGACAGCGATGGTGCAGCCGTATTGCACGAAGCGCGCGACCTGCATGGCCACTCCGGGCAACATCTGGTGGTTCTGCAACGATGTCTTCGCTCAGGAAATCCGCGGCGCGTGCGACAAGAAATATCCGCAGAAAACGCTGCCACACGACAACGAGCAATGCCGCACCTGGGTCGACGTCTATTCGACAGGCGTCGATCAGCATGGAAAAGGCGATTGGGTCACCGCGCAGCAATGCGCGAAGATGAA
>DASYUK010000441.1:0-22063 GCA_036001325.1 Thermoanaerobaculia bacterium | reverse complement strand
CCGGCGCGGTCGATCGCCCTCACCTCGGACGCGGGGAGCGTGGAGAGGATGCGACGAGGACCTTGTTCGGCGGAAACGTCTCAGCTGTCGGAAGGCGGAGACCGCCGACCGAGAGATTGGAGCGGTACTCCTCCCGCAACTCCTGTTCGCTCTCGAACTCTGCGGTGAATGCCGCATCCGCAGTGCGGGTGACGATCATCGAGGCTCATCACTTTACCGTGACACATGGTGTCGTGCTCGACGAGACGCGCATTCGTCTCGACGCCATTCACTTCGTCTGCGCACTGCGGGAACGGTCGGTGGCGATCCCCACTCCCGGGCTGCGAGAGTTCCGGAGCGGCGGTAGGCGCGTTCATCTGAAAGGGCAGCAGGGGATTTTCAAGCCGGCCGGTCTGACGATGCGCGTCACTTCGCGCGCCGCCCCAGCTCCTGGCCGATTTCGTTCCAGTCAATGTCGATGTCGGTGAGGAGCACCGAAACGTGAAATATGAGATCGGCGACTTCCGAGACCACGCGATCCCGCGGCTCGCTCAGCGCGGCGATGATGACCTCCGTCGGGCAGGTCCAGCGCGGGAGCAGGAACGTCCTCGACGCACGACGTCGCAATCGCTGGCGCCTGAACTCGAGCGCTCGGCTCCGCGGATCTGACGTTGTATGCCGCATGACGCTGGGCCGGCAACACGCGGCGTTGCATATGGTATTCTATATGGTATTATAATGGCATGAAGACAACCATTGATAAAGCCGGCCGTGTGGTGATTCCAGCAGCGTTGCGCGAAAAGGCCGGCCTGACTCCCGGGACCGAGCTCGAAGTCATCGTGGATGAGATTTCCGTCCGGCTGATTCGGACGGCCCCGGGGCCGAAGCGCACGCGAAGAGGGAAGCGGACGGTCGCCCGGCCGACAGCAAAGCACCGGCCTCCCGTCGATCTCGCCGCCCTGATCGAGGAAGAGCGGAACCGTTGGCCACTGTAAAACCGTTCTTCTTCGATACCACCGTGCTGCTCGGAGGGCTGATCGAGTTTTCCCCCGACGCGGCGGAACAGGCTGTCTTCGACGCCGTCGCCGCGGGGCGGATCCGCGAGCCACAGACCGCCTGGCACTGTTGCCTCGAGTTTTTTGCGGTCGCCACCCGGCTGCCTCCGGCATACCGGCTGGCTCCGGCCGAGGCCGTGAGTCTGTTGCAGGATGAGGTATTCCCCCGCCTGGCCATCCATCAACTGACGGCCTCGGCTCTGAAGAGCTTTCTAGACGCTGCGGTGAAGGATCGCGTCGTCGGGGGACGCGTTTATGACGCGCACATTGCCGAGATCGCCCGGCGTTCAGGCGCGGGGACGATCGTGACAGGGAATCGCCGACACTTCACGACACTGCTCGCACACGGGATCCGCGTGCTGACGGCCGAAGAATTTGCCGAGGATCTCGGCTTGTAGCGAGTGTCGGGTGGCCGGTCACGCCTCGGTGCCGTCGTGGTCGACCAACTGGTCCGCGGCTTCGGGGTGTGCCCCACGGTCTGTCTTCATTGATGCTGCAATGTTCGGGATTGCGGTTTCTCGAGAGAGATCCGCGGGCAATAGGGGAAACGCCTCGCCTACTTACCCCGCAATCTTCTCCTGGCCGGTCTCCCCTCGCTCTCCTCCGCACTCCGCCGCTCGCCGACGAGCGCGGCGGAGGCGATCGCCGCGACGGAGGAATAGAGCGGTTCGAGAGCCTCCACCAGGTCGTCCTCGCCGCGCCAGAAAGGGAACGGTCCGAGCCGGCGAAGAATGGGAGCCGATCGGGGTGGGGCTTCGACCAGGCCGAACAGATCTCCTTCCGGCGCCGATCCTTCCCAGAAATGCTTCGGCATCTCACCGCCGGCAACAACGACAGGCCGCAGGTCGGGCTTCGCCGGATGGGAGGCCGACCTCCCCCGCTCGCGCCGGCGCTGTGACTTGATCCCGACAAGCTCGGCAAGCTGCTCGCGCACGATTCCGCGAAGACGGATGATGAGAAATGGATCGCGATCGAATTCTTCGCCGAGGAGGTAGTAGACGGCTGCGATGTGCTTGCACGGGTTCGACCAGTCCGGACACGAGCACTCCGTTCGCAGCTCGCTCAGGCGGTTGGGAAAGAGCGAGACACCTGCGCGAGTGAAGAGCGTTTCGATGTCTTCCGGCATTTCTCCGGCCATCAATTTCGCGACATGCACAGGACTCTCCGACACAGCCCGCGCCAGGCTCGCCCATTGGGACCGGCGCAGCGCGGCGAAGGCGATCGTCACACGGTACGGCTTGGGCCGCGATCCCTGGACCTCGGCGATGACACGGGCTGGCTCGATCTCGATGGAAAGGACTTGCCCGCTGCGCGCGTACGATCGCCCGCGCCGCAAACGTCCGCCGATGTTGAGCGCTTCCAGCGCGGCGATCCAGCGACGAGACCACCACTGCTCCCCGAAGCCGCGCTTCGAGCGCGCTTTGATTCCACCCCGGACCGCAATCGGACGAGAGGGAGGAAAGAACGGGAAGTCGTACCATCTTGGCATCGACCGTAGTGTAACTTCCCGGCCGGGAGCCTGAATGAAACGAAGACGGCGAAAACGATTCGAAGATCGAGCCGGCGGGAGCGACATCCCATCCGACTTCATGCGCGAAGGAGGGTGGAGCGAAGACTTGGCCTTCATTGCAGGGTTCACCGAGGGGGGTGCTCCGTTCGGCACAACGTGGCAGGAGAGGGAAGAGATGGAGACACAGGAGTCCGAGAAGAAGGGGAACAGCCGCGCGATGTCACCACGGCGCACGATTCGCGTCGACATGAACGATCTCGAACCGGCGTTCGAATCGCGCAGCGAACTGTTCCGCTATTACCTCGATACCGAGTCGGGGCAGTGCCTCGCCGTCCCGGGGTACGGGTGCGATGCCGATGTCGATGACGAGATGGCGATCGAAAAGATCGATTCGGCACCGCTCGGCCGTTATCTGTTCCTCGAGCCTCAGATGTACTAGCGTCCGTCGTTGGATGATGCTCGCGAATTTGTCCGCGGAGTCGAGAGCGAAGCACTGAGGCGCCGGCTGGAAGGCGCGCTCTCCCAGCGCAGGGGAGCGTTCCGCCACTTTTTCGACATCCTCCACACTGAGGCGGGTGAGGTCGAACGGTGGTACCACTTCCGGCGACGCAGGTTGTGGGAGAGGATCGCAGGCTATCTGGAGTCAGAGGGGTTGACGGTCGTCTACCATTCGCTGCCGCCGTTTGTCCCCCGGTACGCGACGCGCCAGCAGTTGTTGGCGGCGGGCGTTCAGTTTATCGATCGCGTGAAACACGTCGCAGGAGTCGAGCGCATCGCGCTGATCGGGTCGATGGCGACATCGAACAAGGAGCCGAACGACATCGATCTGCTCCTCACCCTTTCGACGAGCGCGGATATCGCCGCGATCGCCGCGTCGGGTCACAAGCTGAAGGGACGAGCGCAGAACATCAATCGCGGAGCGGACATCTTTCTCGCCGACCGTGAGGGAAGATACCTCGGACGCACGTGCCCTCGGCGCGAGTGCGCGCCGGGCGTGCCCATGCGATGCGAAGCCCAGCATTGCGGAACTTATCTCTATGATGATCTGCACGTGCTGACGCTCGAGCACCGGCTCGTCGCATCGCCGCCGCTCGAGATCTGGCCGGAACCGGTTATCCGACAAGAGATCCCGGACGACGTGCTGCAGGCGTTCGGAATTCGGCCCTGAGCGTTGCGGCGTTCACTCTTCCACCGCGTCGGCACGCAGCGTAAAGAGATCGCGCAGATCGGCATTGGACAGCTCCGTCAGCCAACCCTCCCCCGTGCCGACCACCGATGAGGCGATCTCCTTCTTTCCCTCGATGAGCTGGTCGATCTTCTCCTCCACTGTCCCTCCGCACACGAACTTGTGCACCTGGACGTTGCGTGTCTGGCCGATGCGGAAGGCTCGATCGGTGGCCTGATTCTCCACCGCCGGATTCCACCAACGATCGAAGTGGAAGACGTGACTGGCGCGCGTGAGGTTCAGCCCCGTGCCGCCCGCCTTGAGCGACAGGACGAACACAGCAGGTCCCCCGGATTCCTGTTGAAAACGGTCGATCATCTCATCGCGGCGTTTCCGCGGCGTTCCACCATGGAGGAAGAGAACCTCAATGCCGAAGTTCTCGCGGAGGTGACGCTCGAGTATGCCCCCCATCTCCGCAAATTGTGTGAAGACGAGCGAGCGATCGCCCGTCTCGACGGCCTCGGCGAGCATCTCGGTGAGGCGATCGAGCTTGCCTGAGCGGTGCACCATCGCCGAGCCGTCGCGGAGAAACTGAGCGGGATGATTGCACAACTGCTTGAGCTTCATCAGCGTCGCCAGGACGAGCCCCTTCCGCTTCATCCCCTCGGCCTTCTCGAGGTCGCGTGATGCGTCATCGACGACTGCGCGGTAGAGCGAGGCCTGCTCGCGCGTGAGCGTGCAATAGACCTTCATCTCGTTCTTCGCCGGCAGGTCGGAGATGATCGACGGATCCGTCTTCACACGGCGAAGAATGAACGGAGTGGTCAGCCGCTTGAGCTGCGCAACCGCCTCTGGATCGCGCCGCGTCTGGATGGGGATGAAGAACCGCTCGCGGAACGAAGCACGCGACCCGAGGAATCCGGGATTGAGGAACTCCATGATCGACCAGAGATCGCCGACGTTGTTCTCCACCGGCGTGCCGGTCAGAGCCATGCGGAACCCCGCGCCGATCGAGCGAGCCGCCTTGGCCTGCTTTGTCTCGGCGTTCTTGATGTTCTGGGCTTCGTCGAGGATCACGCCCTTCCAATTCACTCTCCGGAGCGTCTCGATCTCGCGGTGCAGAAGCGAATAGCTCGACACGACGATCGCGCTCCGGCGCGCCGCCTTGACGAAGTCGTCCCCGCGCGTTCGTTCGCTGCCGTGATGAAGCATCACCGGCAGCGCAGGAGTGAACCGCGCTGCCTCGCGCACCCAATTGCCGGTCACCGAGGTTGGACAGATGAGAAGCACCGGGGCGTGCCTGGCAGTCCACTCCTTCTGCAACAATGCGAGTGCCTGGACGGTTTTGCCGAGGCCCATGTCATCGGCCAGGCAGGCGCCGAGACCGGCATCTTTCAGGAAATCGAGCCAGGAGAACCCGCGTGCCTGGTAGGGGCGGAGCGCGCCGCTGAATCCCGGCGGTGGTGGCAGCTCCTGCCATTGACGCGATCCGTCGAGGCAGCCCAGCAGCTCGCCGATTGCGCCGTCTCCATCGAGGGCGTTGATCGGAAGGACGCCGGTGCTCGAGCCGAGGCGGAGGCGGACCAGCTCGCGGACCGTCATCGTTCCGCCGGTTCCCTTCGATTTCCAGAAGCGCAATGCCTCCTCGATCTCGGCCGGCGAGAGCTGCACCCAATGGCCGCGAATCTTCACCAGCGGCTCTTTCAGTTTTGCCAATGCGGCCAGCTCCCGTTCGGTCAGTGTCTGGTCACCGACAGCGACACGCCAGTCGACGTCGACGAGAGTGTCGAGCGACAGTCCGCTCGCGCTCGCGAATCGGGAAGGGCGCGCCGTGCCGCGCAACGCGAGCCGCTGGCGCGTCCGCCGGGCACTCCACCACGACGGCAGAAAGACCGCGAAGCCGGCGCTCTCGAATGCCGCCGCCTCTTCGCTGAGGAACCGAAAGGCCTCGCTCGCGTCCATCGACGCGGCATCTGGCGCTCGATCGCGCAGGCTCGCTTCAACCGGACCGCTCAGCACCGCCGCCTGTCCCAAAGAGCGGAGCAGGAACTCGCTGGCCGAGCCCGAATCGTTGCCGGTCAAAAGCGCCAGCGTACGCCGCTCTTGGCGCGTTCCGTTCCGGGCGTCACTCCACACCACGCCGGCAGGAAGAAACAGACTCGGGTCTTCCACTCCCTGCAGTAGATAATGGAGCGTCCAGCGCGATGCCTCCTCCGGAGGCTCCTCGAGACGAAAGGCGAGGCGGAATGGGATCTCCGATGCCGCGGTGACGGGGCGCGACCATTCGCCGATCGCCGCCTGCAATCGCGCGATCTCCGCGGAATCGCCATCGAGGATCGCATCGTCGGATCGGAGGGCGGCGAGCCAACGATCGTGAACCGTCTCGCCGCGAAGCACGTGCGCCGACCCACGGCACGCACGCCGCATCAGACGGTCTGTCAGCCCGAAAACCAGCGAACGAGTCGCCTCCGCCGCGGAGACGGGCGGCGGAGCATCGCTCTTGCTTCCGATCGCGAGAGCGACCGGCGGGATCGCTCGGGTGAGCGAGGCGAGCAGTTGCAACTCATCCGGCGTGAACGCCGGAACCCATCGCCCGTACCAGCGACCGTTGCGCGATTCGATGGAGGGAAGCAGATGCTCGCGCGCCACGACGCCGCTGGCGAAGCGCATTGCAGTCGTGCAGAACGCCAGATCGGATCCGACGAGAATCCCAGGAGCGAGAAGCGTCTTCCCCACCGGCTCGATGAGGAGATCGAGAGCGTCCTCGAAGCCGATCTCGATCGTGTCGATCGTCCATGGCGCGATCCGCGGCGCGCGCCGAGAATCGATTGGTCCGAGGAGAGGAGTCGAAGGAACGGGAACGCCGTCGATCGAGGGCAACCACGCAATTGCGCTGCCGCCCTCACCGGGAAGCGAAGGAAGCACCCCCGACAGCGCCTCGACCAGATCCTCGATCGGTGCTCCGGCATTGCCGGGCGGCGGCAGCTCCACCTTCCGCGGGCGGCGCCGGGGCGGAGGAGACGGTTGCGCAGCGATGGAGGTTTCAGCCCAGAGGATGAGTCCACGATCGGTGGGAGCGGCGTGAAGGACGAACATGAAGCGCGGTCATTCTAGCGAACGGCGACCTTGTACTTGGAGAAAGGCGCGACGGCGTTCTCGCGCGCCTTTTTCGCTTCAGAAATGAGATCGGCCATTGGGCCGCTCATTCTACTTCGCGCGCCGCCTCAGCTCCTGGCCGATTTCGCTCCAGTCGATGCCGATGTCGGTGAGGAGCACCGAAACGTGAAACATGAGATCGGCGACTTCCGAGACCACGCGGTCCCGCGGCTCGCTCAGTGCCGCGATGATGACCTCCGTCGCCTCTTCGCCGACTTTCCTGACGATGCCTGCACGCCCGGCGTTGAAGAGCGAGGCGGAGTAAGAGCTGTCCGGCCGCGACTCGTATCGATCGCGCAAGACGCGCATGAGGGCGGGCAGGTCCAGCGCGGGAGCGGGGATGTCCTCGAAGCACGACGCCGCGCCGGTGTGACATGCCGGGCCGGCCGGCAGGACGCTGACGACCAGCGCATCGCCGTCGCAATCGCTGGCGATGTGGACGACGCGTTGCGTATTGCCTGAGGTGGCACCTTTGTGCCACAACTCGTCGCGGCTGCGACTCCAGAACCAGGTCTCACCGGTCTCGATCGTTTTCTTCAGCGACTCCTCGTTCATGTACGCGAGCGTGAGGATCGCGCCGCTCAGGGCGTCTCTCACGATGGCCGGAATGAGGCCGTCGGTAAACTTCAGATCCTTCATCGCACCGGGATCCCTTCTGACGTCAGATGCGCCTTGACGTCGCTGATGGTCAGCCTTCGATCGTGGAAGAGCGATGCGGCGAGGGCCGCACGAGCGCCGCCTGAGGCGATCGCATCGGCGAAATGCTCCACCGTTCCCGCACCGCCGGAGGCGATGACGCTGATGCGCACGGCGGCGGTGATCGCGCGGAGCAGATCGAGGTCGTAGCCGATGTTGGTTCCGTCGCGATCGACCGATGTCAGCAGGATTTCGCCTACTCCCAACTGTTCGGCACGCCGGCACCACTCCACCGCATCGATGCCGGTCGATTCCTTTCCGCTGCGGATCACGACCTCGAAGCGATCGCCCACTCGCTTTGCATCGCACGAGAGCACCACCGCCTGCACGCCGAATTCCTTTGCTGCTTCTCCGATGAGTTCTGGTCGTTGAACCGCGGCGGTGTTGATCGCGACGCGATCGGCGCCGGCGCGCAGCATGGCCCGGAAATCTTCGACGCTGCGCACGCCGCCGCCGACGGTGAGCGGGATGAAGATGGCGTCGGCGATCCGCCGCACGGTCTCGACCGAGGTGGCCACGCCGCGGTCGGACGCGGAGATGTCGAGCACCACAATCTCGTCGGCTCCCTCTGCTTCGTAGCGCCGGACGCATTCGACAGGATCGCCTGCGTCGCGGATGCCCGCGAAGTTGATGCCCTTCACGACCCGGCCGTCGCAAACGTCGAGGCAGGGGATGATTCGCTCTGGCATTGCGTTCGGCGCCGCCGCGCGCTCACGCGCTTCGGTGAGCGTGAAGCGTCCGTCGAGCAGCGCCCGTCCGATCACGCAGCCGCTCACGTTCGGCATGCGAGCAACTGAGACGATGTCGCCGAGGGTGCTCACACCGCCCGAGGCGATCACGCGGAGGCGCGTTTCATGCGCGAGGCGCCGATAGAGCGCGAGTGAAGGACCGGCCAGCACGCCGTCGCGGGCGATGTCGGTGACGAGGATTTCCTCGATCCCGGTCTGTTCGATTCTTCGCAGGACCGACGCGAGGGGAGCCGCCGTTTCGCGCGTCCATCCCGCTATGCGAATCGCGCCGTTGCTCAGATCGACAGCAGGGATAATGCGCGACGCTCCGAAACTGCCCACGAGTTGCTCCAGCAGGCGTGGATCGTCAGCGGTGATCGTGCCGACGACGATCCGTTCTGCGCCAGCATCAAACCAGAGTCGCGCGTCAGCGGGAGTCCGCACACCGCCGCCGGCCTGCACGCGAAGATCGCGACGGACGAGACGGCGCACGACGTCGAGCGCGCCCGGCCTGCCGTCACGCGATCCCTCGAGATCGACGACGTGCAGCGGCGTGCCGGCAGGAAGCGAGAGCTTCTCGAGCACCGCATCGACCGAGCCGTACTTCGTCACCGCGCTGAAGTTCCCGCGTGACAGTCGGACGACGCGGCCGCCGAGGATGTCGAGCGACGGCATGACGAAGCAGTCCTCGGTCCTCGGTCGTCGGGCCTCGGTTGTGGTCATCGAATCTTCTCCACGAAGTTCCGCAGCACGCGAAGACCTGCAGTCGACGACTTCTCCGGATGGAACTGCACGCCGAAGACTCTTTCGCTCTGCACCGCCGCGGTGAACCGCGCGCCGTACCGGGCGGACGCGATCTCCGCTTCCGCATTGCTCGCGGCGTACGAGTTGACGAAGTAGAACGGCGTCCCCGCGGCGACGCCGTCGAAGAGCGGGTTCGCGTCGAACTGTACGCGGTTCCATCCGATTTGCGGCACCGGAAGCGTGCCTTGGAGCTTCCGCACGTTGCCGCGGACCAGGCCGAGACCGGCCGTGTTGCCCATCTCTTCGGAGGCGTCGAAGAGGATCTGGTGACCGACGCAGATGCCGAGGAGCGACGCCCCGCCGGCGATCGCGCGACGAATCACCGCATCGATCTCATTCGCGATCACCCAGGTCATCGCGGCGCGGAAACTGCCGACGCCGGGCAGCACGATCTTCGATGCGGCTGCGATCACGCCGGCGTCGCGCGTCAGTCGCACATCCGCTCCGACGGCTTGCAGAGCGCGGGCGATGTTCGCCGTGTTCGCCACCGGCGAGTCGATGAGCGTCACGTTCATCAGAGCACACCCTTGGTCGACGGCACTTCCTGGCCGACGACTTCCTTCGCCTGTCGCAGGGCCATCGCGAAAGCCTTGAAGATCGCCTCCGCGGCATGGTGTCCATTGCGGCCGCGAATCAGGTCGACGTGGATATTGCACGCGCACTTGTTGGCGAACGACTTGAAAAATTCTTCGATCAACGCGAAAGGAAAATCTTTATGAATCAGTAGCATCTCGCGGTCGACCGGCACCTCGAAGACGAGATACGGCCGCCCGGCGAAATCGACCACCACGCGGGCCAGCGCCTCGTCGAGCGGCACATACGCGTGTCCGAAACGGCGAATGCCGCGCTTCTCGCCGAGCGCCCTGGCGAATGTTTCGCCGAGGACGAGCCCGACGTCTTCGACGGTATGGTGATAGTCGATGTCGATGTCACCTGCGGCCACCACGTCGAGGTCGACTTGGCCATGGCGGGCAATCACATCAAGCATGTGGGAGAGGAAGCCGATCGGCGTCTCGATTCGGGCGCTGCCGCTGCCGTCGAGGTCGACGGAGACGGCGACCGAAGTTTCCTTCGTGGTGCGTGTGACATTCGCCTGCCGTGTCATGTCATCTCCTTCAGCGCCTCGAGGAACCGATCATTCTCGCCGGCTGCGCCGATCGTTACCCTCAGACAGTTGCGCAACCCGAAATACGAAGAGATGTCGCGGACCAGAATGCCGCGCCTGCAAAGCTCCTCGAAGAGTGGCCGCTCGGTCCTGAATGCGACGAAGTTCGCCTCGGTTGGAAAGGTTTCGATCGCGGGAATCGAACGCATCGCCGCGAGGATCCGCTGGCGTTCGCTGATGATGCGAGCCACATTCGCGTCGCGGACGACTCGATTCTCTAGCGCGAGCACGGCCGCGGCCTCGCTGACGATGTTGAGCGAATAGGGCAGCTTGACCTTGCGGATCTCGCGGGCCGTCGCCGCGGTCGTGGCTAGCCATCCCACCCGCAGACCAGCCAGTCCCCATGCTTTCGAGAAGGTGGAGAACACGACCAGACGATCATTGAGCGGCGGCAGCGCCTCGCCGGCGAAATCCCCATACGCGCGGTCGAAGAGCACCGTCGCACCTGCGGCCAGGAGGCGCTCGATGCCGCCGGCCGGCAGCACGCCGCCGGTCGGATTGTTCGGCGAGCAGAGGATCACGATCGGGTGTTCGACGGAAGCGGCGGCACTGAGCATCGCCTCGAGCGGCAGCAGACCTCTGCGCGGATCGATGTCGACGCTGATGATCGAGCCGCCGGCGATCGTCACCAGCTTTTCGTAAAGCGTGAACGTTGGCCGAGGAATGACGACCGGTGTTCCCGGTCCGACGAACGTGCCGATCGCCGCGGCCAGAAGTTCATTCGAGCCGTTGCCGGCGAGGATGTTCCCCGAGCCGAGAGCGTAGGCCCTGGCGATCGCGTCGCGCAGCGCGTTCGATTCGAAATCGGGATAACGGTTCCACGGCTGCCGCACGATCTCCTCGGCGAGCTGTCGCTTCAGCTCCGGCGGAAAGTCGAACGGGCTCTCGTTCCGATTGAGCTTCGTTTCCGCTTCACGAACCTCGAGCGTGTACGCGGTCATGGCCGCCACGGCGGCCCGACTCACGAGATACTCCCGCGTGGACGACAGGCGCCCTCGCCTGTCCGATCTTCGCCACGGACAGCCGAGGGCGGCTGTCCTCCACTTCTCACCATGACCGATTTCCCGTGCAGCGGCAGTCCTTCGAATTGGGCCAGGCGATCGGCCACGGGCGCGATCGCGCGCGCGTCCTCTTCGCCGGCGAAGATGATGTTCGTGCGCTTCACGAAGTCGTAGACGCCGAGAGGAGAGAAGAAGCGGGCCGTGCCAGCGGTCGGCAGCACGTGATTCGATCCGATGACGTAATCGCCCGCGGCCGGCGCCGAGAGCGGCCCGCAATAGATCGCGCCGCAGTTCTCCGCCTTCGCCGCGATTTCCCCGGCCGCGCGCGCGTGAATCGACAGATGCTCGGGCGCGATGCGATTGACGAGGGCGATCGCGTTGTCAATGCTGGAGGTCGTGAAGATGAATGCCCGGTCCCCGAGCACGACTGCGATTCCTCGCGCGATTGCTTCGGAAGTGCAGACGCAGATCACCGCGCTGTCGGGTCCATGCTCTGCCTGAGCGAGGAGATCGGCGGCCACGTATTCCGCGACGGCGCTGTCATCGGCGATCACGATCAGCTCCGTCGGCCCGGCAGTCATGTCGATGCCGACCTCACCGACGAGACGCGCCTTCGCCGCCGTCACATACGCGTTTCCCGGCCCGACGATCTTGTCGACGCGCGGGAGCGTCTGTGTGCCGATCGCCAGCGCCGCGATGCCCGCCGCACCGCCCGCCCGGTAGATCGCGCTGATGCCGAGTCGCCGGCAGGTGGACTGTAGCTCCGCCCGTGCGGCGGCGGCCGGCGTGGTGGCAACCACGATCTCTTCGACTCCGGCGATCCGCGCCGGCACCGCGCACATGATCAGCGTCGAGATGTACACGGCACGTCCGCCCGGAACGTAGATACCGACCCGCCGCAGCGGCCGCACGCGGTGCTCGATGACCGTGTCGCTATGCGTCCACTCGTAACCGAGCGGCAATTGCGAACGGTGAAACGATTCGACGCGATCGATGGCGGTGTCGATGGCGACGTCCAGCTCGGTGGAGCGGCCGGTGTCCTCACCGGCCGGCATCACGATTTCTTCAGGCGCAATCGATACGCCGTCGAACTTCTCGATCTGCTGCGCGACGTAGGCGTCGCCGTACGCGCGCACGCCGGCGATCGTTTCCTTGGCGACCTCAGACGCGCGATCGGACGCTTCGCAGCGGCGACGTTCCAGATCGCGCAGGATCTGTTCGGCTTCGGTTGATTCGAGTGCCACGATGTTCATGAGATCTCCTCAGGCAGCAGCGAGGGCGGCCGCGGAAACGCGCGCCACGAGCTCGCGCACCGCCAACGGTGCCGTGCGATAGACGTCCTTCCCGACGATCAGCCGCGCCGATATCTCCGCGACTACCTCCTGCATCTCAAGCTTGTGGATGCGCACGGTTTCGCCGGTCTCGACCAGATCGATGACGTGCGTGGTCAGATTGAGCACGGCCGCGAGCTCGACCGAGCCGCCAAGCGGAATGATTTCGGCCCGAATTCCGCGCGAATCGAGCCACGTGCGCGCGATGCGCGGGTACTTCGTGGCGATCTTCGGCAGCGTCAACGCTTCGAGCGCCGGCGCGCCCGGGGCGGCGATGAGCATCATCCGGCATCGGCCGAACGGCAGATCGACCGGCTGATACGCCGTGGAGTCGTGCTCGAGAAGCTGATCGAGGCCGGCCACGCCGGCGTCGGCCGCTCCATGCTCGACGTAGATCGGAACATCGCAGTCTTTGACGAAGATCCACTCGATGCCGCCGCGCGCGAAGACGAGCCGGCGCGACGCGATGTCAGCCTCGGTCGGCGTGTCGTAGCCCGCTTCGGCGAAGAGAGCGAGCGTGTTGTTCTGCAATCGTCCTTTGGGAATTGCTATTCGCATGTGATCGTGAACCCCACGGCCGGAGCGGACGCTCCGAATTTTTCGTACAGGTCGTCGTAGCGGCCGCCCTGCGCGATCGTCGATCGCGATGCCCGGTCATACGCGTGGAAGCGGAGGCCGGTGTAGTAGCCGCGCGCGCGATCGACGTCGTCGAGATGGATCGCGCAGTCGGGACAGGCACGGGAGATTGCGTCGAGCCGGTCGGCCATGTCGTGCGGGAGGTCGCCTGTCGTCGCAGTCCCGGCGATCAGGCGCTTCACGACTTCCGGCGCACCAGCCGGCGCCCGCTTCGTCGCCAGCCACTCGCGGGCCACGGGATCGATGCGCTCGGGGAGTGTCGCGTCGGTGAAGACGATGATCGGGTTCGTGCCAAGCTCGCGCAGGATTGAGGAGACGCTCGACAGGACTTCGATGTCGGCTTTCTCCGAGCCGTCGCCGATGATCTCCGCGCCGATCTGGAACATCTCGCGGTTCGCGCCGAGGCGTGATGGGCGATAGCGGATGACATCGCCGCGATAGAAGACGCGCAGCGGAAGATCGCCGGGAGCGATCGCCGGCGCGAGCGCCCGCGCCACCATCGGCGTGAAGTCGGAGCGGACGGCGACCAGATCGCCATCGCGATCGACGAAGCGGTACGTCTGACTGGAGTCGATGGCGCCGGCGGCTGCGTACGGCTCCGCGTAGTCGATGATCGGGAGGATCACCTCGTCGAAGCCGGCGCGATCGAGAATCGAGACGATGCGCGCCTCGACCCGCCGCCGTCGCGCGCTCTCGGCGATCAGAAGCGGCCTCACTCCTATCGGATATCTGAGTTTCTTACCCAAAAAAAAACCTCTTCCGCATAGTGGAAGAGGTTTCGACAGGTGTTGAGATTCTGGCGGCGCCCCTTCCTTTCGGCGGGGCACACGCGGCAGTGCACCCCTAGATCACGTGGTGATGATGGTGGTGCATCCAGGAAGTGCGGGCGTTCTTCACAACGGCGGTGAGTGTAGGCGCGACGCGGTCCCGTGTCAATCGTAGAATGCGCGCGGCATGACGCTCGACGAACAATTCGATTACCTCGCCAAAGGAACGGTCGATCTGATCGAGAAGGCCGATCTGAAAGCGAAGCTCGCGCGTGCCGCGCGGGAGAAGAAACCGCTCACCGTCAAAGTCGGTTTCGATCCCACCGCCCCCGACATCCACCTCGGACACACCGTCGTCATCCGGAAGATGAAGCATTTCCAGCAGCTCGGCCATCGCGTGGTGTTTCTGATCGGTGACTTCACCGGGATGATCGGCGATCCGACGGGGAAGAAAGCTACGCGGCCGCCGCTGACGCGCGAAGAGATCGAAGAGAACGCGCACACGTATGAGCGACAGGTATTCAAGATCCTCGATCCGAAGACGACCGAGATCCGTTTCAACTCCGAGTGGCTCGGCGCACTCGGTTCTGAGGGGATGGTGCGACTCGCCGCGAAGTACACGCTGGCGCGGATCCTCGAGCGCGACGACTTCCGCCGCCGCTTTCAATCGAATCAGCCGATCGCGATTCACGAGCTGCTCTATCCGCTCGCACAGGCATACGACTCGGTGGCGCTCAAATGCGACGTCGAGATGGGCGGCACCGATCAGCTTTTCAATCTGCTCGTCGGCCGCGATCTGATGCGCGAGTACGCCCTCGAGCCGCAGGTCGTGATCACGATGCCGCTGCTCGAAGGCACCGATGGCGTCGAGAAAATGTCGAAATCCCTCGGCAACTACATCGGGATCAATGAGCCGCCCGGCCAGATCTTCGGGAAAGTGATGTCGATCTCCGACGATCTGATGTGGAAGTACTACACGCTGTGCACGGATCTGACGCCATCACAGATTGAGAAAAAAAAGACAGAGCATCCGATGGATGCAAAGCGCGATCTCGCGAAGCTGATCATCAAAGACTTCTACGACGAGGCGGCGGCCGAATCGGCGGAGCAGGAATTCCGGCGCGTGTTCAGCGAGCGCCAGGCGCCGACGGACATTGAGGAGAGGGAGTTGCCCGCATCGTCTGAACCGCAACTCATCAGCAAGGTAATCGCCGCCGCAGGTCTGGCGCCGACGAACAAAGAGGCGCAGCGGCTGATCGCCCAAGGCGGCGTACTGGTCGATGAGGCGAAGGTCGACAACTTGAAGCAGACCCTCGAAGCGACGAAGGGGAAGTCGTATCTATTGAAGGTGGGGAAGCGCCGGTTCGCTCGGGTGAGATTTGGCTGAGTGCCCTCTCCCGCGAGCGGGAGAGGGCACTGCTGCTAGAAGAACTTGACCGGAATCGTGAGAATCACCGACTGCCCGTCGGGCGTCGTGGCGCGCACTTTCAACTCGCCGGTCTTTCCTGCGAGCGCAGCGCTCGAAACCATCTGCACGGTGCCGTTGTCGTCGATCAGCCGCGCATCGGCGGTCGACGACACGATCTGATACGTCACCTTCTCGCCGGTATCGGCGGTGGCGACGATGCGGAAGTATGTCGGGAAGCCATAGGTGAAGCTGTCGACCGGCGCGCTGAGCACGTTGTCGTGCGCGGCGATGTCGACGCTGCCGTTCTCGTCGCGATCGATGCCGGCGAAGTTGATGCGACTCTCTTCACGCGTGCGGATGCCGGGCACGAAGAACGGGTCGCCGCTCTTCTCGTTGATCAGACTGCCGTAGAAGATCGCGCTGCCGCTGGTGACTGCGGCGTGAAGGACATCGTTGTCCTGCAGCGTTTCGATGCCGAACAGCGCGGGCACGCTGTATTGATTCTGCGTGCCGCCCTGATACGTGAGCGCTTTCGTCTGCGCGACGGTCCCGTCTGCGTGAACGAGATCCCAACGCACGGTCGTGTTCTCGAGTGCATAGACGCCGGCATTGAATCGGAAATCGGCCGCCGATGACGGCCCCGTGATCACGGCCAGATCGCCGGCCGTTGCGGCATCGGTCGTTTTCACCGCGGGGATGTCCTGTCCAAACTCACCTTCGCCGGCGACGTCGGACGTGTGCGAGGCGACAGCGATGCGATTGGCGTCGGCATCGGCGATGTTGATCTCGATGGCGCCGAGGCTGTTGTCGCGATTGAACTTCGTGTGGACGACATCGGTCAGTGCGACCGTGTTGCGCGCTGGTACCGTGACGGTCGCGGTCTCGGCCGGACCGCTCTGGTCGTGAAAGACGAGAGTGACGACGATGGCGCGGTTCGCCGTGTTGTGCAGCGTCAGCTCGCTCTGCCAGCGACTGCCATTCGCGCCGTCGGTGCTGGCCGCGGCGGGAACGATCAGCGTCGCCGCGCTTGCTGCAAGCGGCAGCAGCGCAATCGACACTGCGGTGATCAGATTCTTGAACTTCATGAGAGGTCTCCTTTTCAACGTTATTGCGTCCCGTGATACGAGCGCAAAGCGGCTTTCGTTTAGATACACTGCGCGGCGCCATGGCGGTCCCCTTACTCGATCTGAAGCAGCAGTACGCTGCCATTCGCAACGACGTCATGCGCGTGACCGAGGAGGTCTACGAGTCGCAGGCCTTCATTCTCGGCAAGCGCGTGGAGGCGTTCGAGAAGGACTTTGCAGCCTATTGCGGAGCGAAGCACGCCATCGGCGTCTCATCAGGTACGGATGCGCTGCTCATTGCGTTGATGGTGTACGGCATCGGTCCGGGCGACGAAGTCATCGTGCCGGCGTATTCGTTCTTCGCCACCGCGGGCGTCGTCGATCGCGTCGGCGCGCGACCGGTCTTCGTCGATATCTCGCTCGACGACTACAACATCGATCCCGCGCGCATCGAGGAGAAGATCACGCCCCGCACGAAGGCGATCATGCCGGTGCATCTCTACGGTCAAACCGCCGCGATGGATTTGATCAACGCGATCGCAAAGAAGCGCAACCTCCTCGTCATCGAGGATGCGGCGCAGGCGGTCGGTGCAGAGTTCAAAGGCAAGCGTGCCGGCATACTCGGCTCGATTGCCTGCTTCTCCTTTTTTCCTTCCAAGAACCTCGGCGCATTTGGTGATGCCGGGGCCGTCACCGTCGACGACGACGCAATCGCCGAGAAACTTGTCGACTTCCGCGTGCACGGCATGCGGCCGAAGTATTACCACCGTTACGTCGGTGGCAACTTCCGCATCGATGCATTGCAGGCGGCGATCCTGCACGTGAAGCTGCCGCATCTCGACCAGTGGTCGGAAGGGCGGCGGCGCAATGCGAAGTTCTACGAGAGTCTTCTTGTCGACGACCGCGTTGTGTTACCGAAAGAATTGCCTGGCCGCCATCACATCTTCAACCAGTATGTGATTCGTTTCACGGAAGGGCGCGCGGTTCGCGATCGCGTGATGGCTCATCTGAAGAGCGCCGGCATCGGCTGCGAGATCTACTACCCGCTCACCCTGCCGCAGCAGGAGTGTTTCCGCGACGTCCCTGGCGCTCGCGATCGCTATCCGCACTCCGAGTCGGCCGCGGAGCAGACGCTGGCGATTCCTGTATTCGCGGAATTGACACGCGATCAGATGAGTGAAGTCGCGCGCGAGATCGCTAAGGCCTTTGGACGTTAGTCCTTGGTCGTTAGTCGTTCGAACTGACTAACGACCAACGACTAAGGACTAACGACTTGATTCCTTTACGCCAAACCACGCCGCACAAGACCATGCCGGTCGTCAACCGCGTGATCGTCGGCGCGAACGTCGTCATGTTCTTCGTCCAGCTTTTCATGGGCAGTGCGGCCGAAAAGCTGATTGAGACGTTCGGCTTCATTCCCCTGCGCTTGCATCATCCCGAGCTGTACGGCTACACGCGTTGGGAAGTCGCGATCACGCTGGTGACGTCGCTGTTTCTGCACGGCGGCGTCGTCCATCTGTTCGGCAACATGATCTACCTCTGGGTCTTCGGAGACGCCGTCGAGGACGCGTTCGGTCACGTCGGTTACTTTTTCTTCTTCATCGCTGCCGGTGTGATCGGCAGCGTCACGCACACGATCGTCTTTCCCGGCTCACCGATTGCGTCGATCGGCGCTTCGGGCAGCATCGCCGGCGTTCTGGGCGCCTTTCTCGTCTTGCGCCCGAACGCTCGAATCGTCACGCTGTTTCCGCTCGTGATTTACTGGGCGATGGCCGAAATGCGCGCGGCGCTGTTTCTACCGGTGTGGTTTCTGATGCAATTCTTCAATGGATTCCTGGCGCTCGCCGCGGCGCGCAGTACGCAGGAGGTCGTCGGCATCGCCTGGTGGGCGCACATCGGAGGGTTCATCTTCGGAGCGATCGTCGCGGCAGGAGTGCGAATGACCAGAAGGAGCAGCCAGTGAGAAAAGGGATCATCCTCGCCGGCGGATCGGGCACGCGCCTCTATCCGCTGACTTCCGTCGTGTCGAAACAGCTCCTGCCCGTCTACGACAAGCCGATGATCTATTACCCGTTGACGACGCTGATGCTCGCCGGCATCAACGACATCCTCATCATCACCACTCCCGCCGATCAACCTCTCTTCCGCCAACTCCTCGGCAACGGTTCACAGTGGGGCATTCGCCTCAACTATGAGGAGCAGCCGCACCCTGGCGGTCTGGCGCAGGCGTTTCTCATCGGCCGCGCGTTCATCGGACGCAATCCGAGTTGCCTCATTCTCGGCGACAATATTTTCTACGGTCACGGATTGCCTGAGGCGTTGCAACGAGCGTCGACGACGGCGTCGGGATCGACGATCTTCGCCTATCGCGTGAAAGATCCGGAACGCTACGGCGTCATCGAAGTCGGCGACGACGGAAAAGCGAAGAGCATCGAAGAGAAGCCGGCGAAGCCGAGATCGACTCTCGCCGTCACCGGCTTGTACTTCTACGATGAGAACGTGACGGAGTATGCGCAGTCTCTCAAGCCCTCGGCGCGCGGCGAGCTCGAGATCACCGATCTCAATCGGATCTATCTCGAACGCGGTCAGCTCCGCGTCGAGCAGCTCGGCCGCGGCTACGCTTGGTTCGACACCGGAACGCAGGAGTCGCTGCTCGAAGCGGCGAACTTCGTGGAGACGATCGAGCTGCGCCAAGGGCTGAAGGTCGCGTGTCCCGAAGAGGTGGCGTACTACCTCGACTGGATCACGCGCGAGCAGTTGCTCGAGCAGGCCGAAAAGTTGAACAAGAGCGCGTACGGGAAGTATCTGTTCAACATCGCCCAATGAAGACGGCACTGGTTACAGGCGGCGCGGGATTCATCGGATCGCATCTGGTCGATGCGTATCTCGAGCGTGGCTGGCGCGTCGTGATCGTCGACGATCTTTCGACGGGCGATCGCCGGAACGTCAATCCGCGCGCTGAGCTCCACGTCGCTGACGTCGGTGAGTCGGCGGCGCTCGTTCGTGATCTCCGGCCGGATCTCGTCAGCCATCACGCCGCGCAAATCGACGTGCGCAAGTCAGTCGCCGATCCGGCGGACGACGCCGAGATCAACATCGTGTCGCCGATCCGACTGCTGCAGGCGTGCGTGGAAGCGGGAGTCAAGCGATTCGTGTTCGCGTCGAGCGGCGGCGCGATCTATGGCGAACCTCTCTTCGCACCGCAGACCGAAGACCATCCGGAGAGGCCGATGTCGCCGTACGGATGCGCGAAGCTCTCGTTCGAGCTCTACATGAATTACTACCGCGTCGTGCATGGCCTGTCCACGGTCGCGCTGCGCTACGCGAACGTGTACGGGCCGCGACAGAACTCGAAAGGGGAGGCGGGAGTGATCGCGATCTTCGCGGAAAAGATGGTGCGCGGAGAGCCTGTGACGATCAACGGCAGCGGCGAGCAGACGCGCGATTTCGTGTTCGTCGGCGATGTCGTCGCCGCGAACATGGCTGTATCGGAGCGTCACGATCTCACCGGCGCGTTCAACGTCGGCACCGGAGTGGAGACGTCGGTCAACGCTCTCGATGCCTTGATGAAGAAGAGCATCGGCACATCGGCGCCGGCGCAACACGCGCCGGCGAAAGCGGGAGAGCAGATGCGAAGCGTCCTCGACGCCGAAAAGCTGCGCAAGCTCGCCGGCCTCGAAACACCGCGGCGGCTCGACGAATGCATCGGCGAGACAATCGACTATTTCCGCTAAACTCCGCGCCGCATGATTCTCGTGACTGGCGCGGCCGGTTTCATCGGCTTTCACGTTTCCAGGCGCCTCCTCGAGCGTGGCGATGTCGTTCTCGGCATCGACAACTTGAATGCGTATTACGATCCGGCGCTCAAGACGGCGCGCCTCGAGAATCTCCGCGGATTCGAACGCTTCTCGTTCCAGAAACTCGACATCGTCGACAGCGATGCGATCGGTCGCCTTTTTGAAAAAGAAAGACCGGCGCGTGTGGTCCATCTCGCGGCGCAGGCCGGCGTTCGCTACTCACTGACGAATCCTCATGTCTACGTCGACAGCAACGTCAAAGGATTCCTGAACATCCTCGAAGGATGCCGGCACAATCCCGTTGAGCACCTCGTGTATGCATCGACGAGCTCCATCTATGGAGCGAACACACATCAGCCGTTTTCCGAGCACGACAATGTCGACCATCCCCTGACTCTTTACGCCGCGACGAAAAAAGCGAATGAGTTGATGGCTCATACGTACGCGCATCTGTTTGGGATCCCCTCGACCGGCTTGCGCTTCTTCACGGTTTACGGTCCGTGGGGGCGGCCCGACATGGCGCTCTTCCGGTTCACGAAAGGCATCCTCGCCGGCGAGCCCATCCCGGTCTACAACGAAGGGAAGATGGTTCGCGACTTCACGTATGTCGACGACATCGCCGAAGGGGTGATCCGCGTTCTCGATCGCCTTCCGCAGCCGGATTCGAACTGGAATGGAGATGATCCCGATCCGGCGACGAGCTACGTACCGTATCGCATCTACAACATCGGCAACAACAAGCCGATCGAGCTCCTTCGCTACATCGCCGCACTCGAACAATGCCTCGGCCGCAAAGCAAAACTCGATCTGCTGCCGATGCAGCCGGGCGATGTTCCGTCGACGATGGCCGACGTGAGTGAGCTTGAAGCGGCAGTCGGCTTTCGTCCGAAGACAGCAGTGGAAGAGGGGATTGCGCGATTCGTCGAGTGGTATCGCGACTTCTACAAAATTAAGCCCTCACCACCCGAACGCTGAGGGATGAAGGCACGATGTTGCGCGTGTCGATCACGAGCTTGGCCCGTTCGTACAACTTCGGGTCGCGGAACTGAGTGTGAGGCGTGGAGATGAGGACCGCGTCGTAGCGGGCGAACTCCTCTGCGGAACATGGCACGGACGCGAGACCGAGGTCATGTTTGCGTCCTTTTCGCGCAACCGGCACGTAGGGATCGCAGTACGCGACGTCGGCGCCGCGCTCCCGCAGAAGCTCGATCAGCTCGAACGATGGCGACTCGCGATCGTCGTCGATGTCCGCTTTGTAGGAGAGGCCGAGGACGAGGACCTTCGCGCCATTGATGCTCTTGCCATCCTGATTCACGGCTTCGACGGTGCGGTCGACGACGTAGCGCGGCATGGCCGTGTTGACCTCACCCGCCAGCTCGATGAACCGCGCCCAGATTCCGTACTCCGCAGCTTTCCAGGCCAGATAGAACGGATCGAGAGGAATGCAGTGTCCACCGAGTCCCGGACCCGGATAGAACGGCATGAACCCGAACGGTTTGGTCTTCGCCGCTTCGATGACCTGCCAGACATCGATCCCCATTCGGTCAAAGACGACTTTCATCTCGTTGACGAGAGCGATGTTCACCGCCCGGAAGATGTTTTCGAGCAGCTTTGAAGATTCTGCGATCTCCGCGGAGCTTACCGGCACGACGCGCTCGACGACGGCTCCATACAGAGAGCACGCAACTTTCAGCGACACGTCATCGATACCTCCGACGACCTTCGGGATGCGCGCCGTGCTGAACTTCTCGTTCCCTGGATCTTCGCGTTCGGGGGAGAAGGCGAGGAAGAAATCGACGCC
>DASYUK010000440.1:0-23884 GCA_036001325.1 Thermoanaerobaculia bacterium | reverse complement strand
CCACAGCACTTTCAACGGCTTCCCTCGGCGAAGCGCAGAGCGTCACGTCGAGATCGCCGGGGAGCGATTTCACCGCCGGATCGTGAGCCCTGACGCGCGCCCCCTGCGAAACGAGCGAGCGGCAAAGTTCGATCGCGGTCGATCGCCGCAGAGTGTCCGTCCCCGGCTTGTAAGTCAGGCCCCACACGGCGATGGTTTTGTTCTTTACGCTGCCGAGAACCTCGAGAAGCTTGCTGCGCGTCCAGTTCTTGTGCTGATCGTTGCTCGTTTTCACGGCGGTGATCAGAGGCAGTTGTCGAAGCGATTTCAGAAACTCGATATCGCGCGCCAAGGTCCCGCCCGCGAATGCGCCTCCCGGCGAGAGATAGGCGCGCGGGCCGATGCGCGCGTCCGTCTTGAGGCCGCGCGCGACTTCTCGCGCATCGGCGCCGGTGCTCTCACAGATCACAGCGACCTCGTTGATGAATGCGACTGACGTCGCCAGAAACGCATTCAATGCGTGCTTGGTCATCTCCGCCGATTCGACCGACATCCATTCGATCGGCGCGTGCAGCGGGTCGAGAAGCTTTGTGACGATCTCGCGCGCCTCGTCGGAGCGTGCGCCGGCAACGATCCGATCGGGCTTCAGAAATCCATCGATGGCTTTGCCGAGGCGCAGATTCTCGGGCGAGCAGGCGAACATGATGCCGGGCCGTGTTTGTTCGAGACGGCGGATGGAGCCGGCGGGCAATTGCGAGGAAACGAGAACGAGCGTTCCTTGGCCGAGATGATCGAAGATCGACTCGATCTGTTTCATGACGAATTCGGTGTCGGCACGATCATCGTCGTCGACCGGTGTATCGAACGTCACCCAGACGACGGCTGCATCGCACAGAGCTTGGCGGGCGTCCGTTGTGAACTCCAGCGCGCCGCTGTCGATCCCTTGACGAACGAGATCGGCGAGGCCGGGCTCGTGCAACGGTGGCTCGCCGCGATTGAGCCGGCTGATCGTCGCGGAATCGAAATCGAGGCCGGTCACCTCATGGCCGAGCGACGCAAGACATGCTGCGGTCACAGTGCCGAGATGCCACAGCCCGAAGACGCAGACTTTCATGGTCGCGAGTCGAGTAGCCACAGATTCTGCTGCAGGTAATCGACGGTGCGGATGACGCCGTCGCGGATCGATAGCGTCGGTCGCCAGCCGAGCGCGCGCAGCCGGCTGCAATCGAGAAAGATGAATGGGCTGTCGCCGATCCATCCGCGCTCCCCGCCGCTGTACTCGATCCGCGGCTTCACGCCGAGATGTTCCGTGATCCAGCGGACCGAGTCGGTCACTTCGCAGTATCCATCTTGTCCGACATTGAGGATGTTGACGCGGCCGGTCGCCTTATTGAATGCGATGAGCATGGCATCGACGCAGTCGCGCACATAGAGGTACGACTTGCGCTGTTTCCCGTCGCCGAGAACGCGAAGGATTTCTGGATTCGCGCGCAGGCTCCTGACGAAGTCGAACACGTGACCGTGTGTATAACGCTCGCCGAGGATCGAGACGAAGCGAAAGATCCACGACTGCATGCCGTAGCCCTCGCAGTAGGCGCTGATCAGCCCTTCACAACCGAGCTTCGATGCGCCGTAGATCGAGCTCTGCACGGGAAATGGTGCATCTTCCGGAGTGGGAAAGACCGACGGCTCGCCGTAGATCGAACCGGTCGATGAAAACATGATCCGCTCAACGCCGTGGGCGCGCATCGCTTCGAGCACATTGAATGTGGCCAGCACGTTCTGCTCGAGATCGCGCCGGGGATGAAGAGTTCCGAAGCGCACATCGGCATTCGCGGCGATGTGACAAACGACGTCGCAGCCATGCATGGCCTCCGTCATCGCGGCTGCATCGAGGACGTCACCGCGTACGACGGTGACACGGCCGCTCATCTTCGCTTTTTCGAGGAACTGATCGCGGCCCGTGGAGAAGTTGTCGTAGACCACAACTTCATGACCGTCTTCGACGAGCCGATCCGTCAGATTGCTGCCGACGAAACCGGCGCCGCCGGTCACCAGTGCCCTCACGCGTCGCGAGTATAAGGCTTCGGGCCTTTGCTATTCTGGCTTCGCGTGCTGCTCGTGCTTACCGCGTTCACGTTTCTGTTCCTCGGACGCGAGCTGTCGCTGAGATGGTGGCGCGACGACACGCTTCCTTTTTACGAATCTTCCACATATGCGGCCGTGACCGGGGTGTCGCTCTGGCTGGCGTCGCTGTGGGTGCTTGCATTGCTGCACCTGATCAATGAGCCGGTGTTGTTGGTGCGCACGGCGATCGCTTTGTTCATCGCGATGGGGTTGGCCCTCACCCGGCCTTCGGCCACCCTATCCCAAAGGGAGAGGGCACTGTTGGTGATTGCGCCGTGGGTGATCTTCATTCTGTGGCGCGGGTGGTTGTTGCCGCCGGTGACGCACGATGCGCTTGCGTATCACCTCCCGAAAGCTGTGCTCTTCGCGCGTGCCGCCGGTTATGAGTACCTCTCGTTCCTCGATCCGCGCATCCGGAACATTCCGGCGAATTACGAGATGCTGCTGACCGAAGCGATCATCCTGCAGCATCGCGACACGATCACGGAGTGGATCTCGACGCTGTTCTATGTCCTCTTTGTTCTGTCGTGCGGCGCAATCGCAGAGCGCTGGTGGAAATCGAACGCGACGATCGTGGCGCTCTTCGCCGCCGGTGTTCCGGTCGCGCTGTTGCATAGTGGTGCCCACAAGAACGACCTCATGACGGCGTTCTTCATCGTGGCCGCGCTCGTCGGCTGCGGGCGGTTCATCACCACAATGGACTCGCGCGCGTTGCTCGTTGGCATCGCGTCGTTTGCAGCCGCTATCGGCACGAAACCACAGGCCGCTGCCGTGGCCGCGTGCGTCGCACCGGCGATTCTCTGGCGCGGCAAACCACGACAGATCGCGATCGTCGCGGCCTTCTCAGTCGTGGCGATCCTTCTGCTCGGCGGCGCAGTCTATGTCTCGAACTACGTTCATGAGCGGATCGTCATCGGCGTGGACACGACGCTGAAAAGTGAAACGAACATTCAGTATGGCGACTGGTCGAATCTCTGGCAGGCTCCCTATGTCCTCGTCGCCGCCCCCTTCGCGACGAACAAGTACGAGCTGGCCGTCCCGTGGGCGTCGCGACCGTGGTTCTGGCGCCGATACGAAGTCTTTTTCTCGCATCTCGGTATTCCGTTCGCCGTGTGTGCAGTGGCGTTGCCGTTTGCGATCTTCGCGTTTCGCCGCCGCGCTCCGCTGGAAGCATTCATCATCTCGGCTGCGGTTTTCGCCGCGCTCGTTCTGATGTTGCCCGTGAACTTTCAGCCGCATGGGCTCTACGCGATCTCGCTGCCGCGATACGCGTTGTTCATTGTGCCGATCGTTTTTGCCTGGACCGTCGCGCCGCTGAGGACATGGCTGCCTTTGACGATTCTCGCGATTGTGGCGTTGATGGCGTACGGCATCGATACGGCTCGCAACGATGCGTTTGCGCCGTGGCCCTATGTTCAGTGGGTTCGCGCACATCCCGATACGCGGGTGGTCCCATTCCAACCCTATCGCGCGGCGGAGATCGCCGATCGGCATGCCGGACCGCGTGATCGCATCGCCCTCGATGCTGCGTTTGGAACGTGGATCCATCCGGCATTCGGCGCGGCGCTCACGCGTCCCGTGGACTTCATTCCGCACGGTCAGGGCCCGCCGCTGATCCGCGCCGATACGGACTGGGTCGTCATCGATCGTGGCTGGAACATCCTCTGGGAGCATCCGCAGTTCCACGATCTCAGCCAGGCGCGCTCGTTTCTCACCCGCGGCCAGCCGACAGCCGAGGATACGCGGGTGTTGCGGTATTTGCGGGGGGACAACCGGTTTCGCCTCGTGTTCTACAATCCGGTGTGGAACCAGGCCGTCTTCCAGCGCATTCGGTGATGCAATCGCGGGAGGGTATCTACATCGTCGTGCCGGCGTACAACGAGGCGTCGGCCGTTCACGACGTAGTGCGCGATCTGCGCTCGGAGTATGCGCACGTTGTTGTCGTCGACGACGGATCCGATGATGCCACCGCCGCCGAAGCGCGCCGCGCCGGGGCGATCGTGATCCAGCACATCGTCAATCGCGGTCAGGGCGCGGCGTTGCAGACCGGAATCGACTACAGCGTGCAGCGCGGCGCGGAGATCGTCGTGACCTTCGATGCCGACGGACAGCACCGCGTCGAAGATGTCGATCGCCTGATCGATGCATTGAAGAACCGCGATGCCGACATCGCCGTCGGTTCGCGCTTTCTCGACCTTCGCTCGAACGTGCCTGCGCTACGGAAACTGACGCTGCGCATCGCGGCCCGCTTTATGTTGATCGCGACAGGCGTCGCCCTCACCGACGCGCACAACGGGTTGCGCGCCCTCCGCCGCCAGGCTGCCGCGCAGATCCATCTCACGATCGACGGCATGGCGCACGCCAGCGAGATCGTCGATCAGATCCGCCGGCTGCGATTGCGCGTCACCGAGGTGCCGGTCGTGATTCACTATTCGGAGTATTCGATGCGCAAGGGGCAATCGAGCCTGGCCGCATTCCGCATCGCTTTCGACTATCTGATGAAGAGGATCTTCCGGTGAAATGGGTGAAATTCCGGTGAAATGGAGTCAGGTCTGTCATTCGTCCTTTTTTCTACCGGCTGGAGAAAAAGGGACGAAGGAAAGAGTTCCGATGACAACATTTGCCTGGCATCAGCTCTTTGCTTCCTCCCTTTTTCTACCATCTGAAGAAAAAAGGACGAAAGACAGACCTGACCCCAATCGGAGGATCATCCGGTGACGACATTTCAGGTGGTGACGCTGCCGTTGCTCGCGGTGATGGTGCTGGTGACGGCGATTCAGATCGCGCGACGGCGGCTCGCCCCTCGCTTCGGCGCCGCCTGGATCGCGCTGTGGGTCGCGGCCGCCGTCTCCATCGCCAATCCCGATCTGCTCGTTCGCATCGCCCATTTTCTGGGCATCGGCCGCGGTACCGATCTCGTTCTCTACCTCTCGATCCTGTTCATGTTCGCCGCGTTCTTCATCATCTATCTGCGCTTCCGCCGCGTTGACGAACAGTTGACGAAAATCGTCCGGCATCTGGCCATCAGAGATGCCCAAGATGAACAGGAATGAATCGCGCCCTTTTTCTCGATCGCGATGGCGTCGTCAATGAGCTCGTGTTCTATCCATCGCATGGCGAGTGGGAGTCACCGCGCAGCGTGCGCGATCTGCGCGTGCGAACAGGCGTCGCCGCGGCGCTGAACGACGCCAGCCGCGCCGGCTGGCTGCTCTTTCTCATCACGAACCAGCCGAGCTACGCCAAGGGGAAGTGCCCGATCGAAGACCTCGAGGAGGTCCATGCTCGCGTGCTCGACGAATTGAAGCGCGCCGGAGTGACCATCACCGATTCCTACGTCTGCTATCACCATCCGGAGTCGAAGGTGGAAGGTTATGGAGCCTGCCAGTGCCGGAAGCCCAGCCCGTACTTCATTCGGGAGGCAGCCAGGAAATACGACCTCGACCTCGCTCAATCGTGGATGGTCGGCGATCAGGAGACCGATATTGTGACCGGCATCAATGCCGGCTGCCGGACCGCGCTGCTAAAATACGAGCACTCAAGGGGAAAGAGGGGAGACGCGCAGCCCGATCTCATCTGCGACGATCTCGCCGACCTGGTCCGAAAGCTCGATTCATGGCGCCGAAACTGAAGATCGATCTCTATGCCGATGGTGCAGACGTTCGCGATATGGTCGCGGCGCGCGAGACCGGCATCGTCAGGGGCTTCACCACGAATCCCACGTTGATGAAGAAGTCGGGCATCACCGATTACGAGACGTTTGCAAAGGACGCCCTCAAGGCTGTCTCCGGCATGCCGATCTCGTTCGAAGTGTTCGCCGACGACTTCGCCGAGATGGAACGCCAGGCCTGTCTGATCTCAAAGTGGGGCGATTCGGTATTCGTGAAAATTCCGATCACCAATACAAAAAGCGAATCTTCAATCCCACTGATCAGGAAGCTCTCATCCGCCGGCGTGAAGCTCAACATCACCGCGATACTCACGGTCGAACAGGTCCTCGATGTCGTCAAGGCACTCGACGCGAGAACTCCCGCCATCGTGTCTGTTTTCGCCGGCCGCATCGCGGACACTGGTCGCGATCCCGTTCCGCTGATGCGCGAGTGCGCGGAAATCGTCAAACAGAAGCCGAAAGCACAACTGTTGTGGGCGAGCCCACGCGAGCTGCTGAATATCTTTCAAGCCGAAGAATGCGGCTGCCACATCATCACCGTGACGAGCGACATCCTGAAGAAGTTGTCGATGGTCGGTAAATCGCTCGACGAGCTCTCCCTCGATACCGTGAAGATGTTCTACAACGACGCCTCCGCGGCAGGGTTCAAGCTGTGATCGTGACGCGGACACCGTTCCGCGTCACCTTAGGCGGCGGCGGAACCGATTTGCCTTCCTATTACTCTCAGCACGGCGGCTTCATCTTCGCGATGGGCCTCGACAAGTACATGTATGTGTTCGTCAACCGCCCCATCATCGGCGACAAAGTCATCCTTCACTATACGCAGAGCGAAGTCGTCGACCACGTGTCGCAGCTCCGTCATGAGCTGGCGCGCGAGGCGCTCAAGGCCAGCGGTGTGGAGAACAATTTCGAGATCTCGTCCGTCGCGGACCTGCCCGCCGGCACGGGCCTCGGATCGTCGAGCTGTTATCTCGTCGGTTTGCTCAACGCTCTTCATCACGATCGCCGCGATTACGTAACACTGCAAGATCTCGCCGAAGAGGCCTGCCACATCGAGCTCGACATCCTCAAAGAAGGGATCGGGAAGCAGGATCAGTACATGGCCGCATTCGGCGGACTGACGATTCTGGAGATCGCGCGCGATGGCAAGGTCGAAGTTCGTCAGCTACGCGCCAGCAGCAGCGATATCGCCGATTTCGTGGCGCACACTCACATCTACTACACCGGTGAGCAGCGCGACGCCCGCGAGGTCCTCGCCGATCAGAACAAGGCGATGCAGCAGAAGGAGAGCGTCGATCACAAGCGCGTCGCCGAGAGCCTGCATCGCATCAAGGATCTCGGGTATCGAATTCTCGAGGCCGTCGAAGCGGGGAACTACGATCGCTGGGGCCAGCTCCTCGATGAGCATTGGCAGAACAAGAAGAAGATGTCGTCGAAGATCTCACTGACCGCCGTCGACCAGATCTACGACGAAGTGCGCGAGCGCTTCGGTGTCCTCGGCGGCAAGATCATCGGCGCGGGCGGCGGCGGATTCCTGATGCTTTATTGTCCATGGCATCACGCCGCGCTCGAGCGCTTCATGGCCACTCGAGGCATGCCGCGCCTGCACTACACAATCGAGCCGGAAGGGACGAAAGTCGTCGCGCACATCGGGGCAGGATTCTTATCGGTGCAGCGGTCGCTCGCTACGGCTCGGGAGATCGTTTGAACCAGGGTGTGGGGCGTCATGATTTCGGCGCCTCGCGCTGGTGGGGCTTGCCGTCTGAGATCGAGGAGCGAGGAGGAGGCGATGTGGTGACATCGTCGACGACGAGCGGCGACGAGATCAGCCGGCAATCCCCACCAGCCCGTAGGGTTGCTGCGGCGCGGCGCCGTCTGCTTCGTCGGCGCTCCTCGACGATGCCACCGCATCGCCTGCGTCGCGCCGACTCGCATCCGGAGCCGCGGCGCCTGGAACGCGACGCGCCGAAATCATGACGCCCCACACCATCCACCGCCGCGTAGGCATCCTCGGCGGCGGCATTTCCGGAATCTCGCTGGCGGCCCACCTCGACGAAGACATCGACGTGCTCGAGAAGCGTGCGCGCATCGGCGGGTTGTGCGGCAGCATCATCGATCAGGGGTTCACCTTCGACGCCGCCGGACCGCACATCATGTTCAGCAAGAACAAGGACGTTCTGAATCTGATGGTAGCCGCACTCGGCGAGAACGTTCATCAGCGCCGGCGCGAGAACAAGATCTGGTTCAAGGGTCGCCTGGTGAAATACCCCTTCGAGAACGATCTCGCGTCGCTGCCGAAGGAAGACACGTTCGATTGCCTCTACGGCTACATCAACAATCCGCGCGCGAACGACACGCCGCACAATCTCGAGGAGTGGTCGTACAAGACGTTCGGCGCGGGGATCTCCGAGAAGTACTTTCTCCCGTATAACCGCAAGATCTGGAACTACGATCCGCAGAAGATCGGCCTCGAGTTCGTCTCGCGGATCCCGAAGCCGCCGATGGAGGATGTCATCAAGTCGGCGATCGGAATTCCGACCGAGGGGTATCTGCATCAGTTGCACTTCTACTATCCGCTCGAAGGGGGATACGAATCGGTCGTGCACGCGTTCGCGAAACGCGTGAAGGGCGAGGTCACGACGTCATGGCCGGTCGCGGAGATCGAATTGCTCGACGAGCATTGGCATGTGCGGTCGAACGGCGGTGAAGAGAGGCTGTATCACGAGCTCGTCTCGACGATTCCGATTCACGAGTTGCTGCACGTGTGGCCCGGCGCGCCGCGGGAAGCGCGCGCGGCTGCATCGCGGCTGCGCTACAACTCGCTCACCAACGTGCTCCTCGGATTTTCCGAGGATCGCGGATATCCGTACACCGCGGTTTATGTTCCCGATCCGGACATCGTCTTTCATCGCATTTCATTCCCCAGGAATTTCAGCGAGCGCAGCGTGCCGGCGGGGCAATCGGCGATCATGGCGGAGATCACCGCGAATGCAGGCGATGGGATCTGGGAGATGAGCGATGATCAAGCAATTGCTCGTGTGATCAGTGATCTCACAAGAATGGAGCTCATCGATCCGTCGACGGTGACGTACAAGCGCGTCATCCGATTCACGTACGGATATCCGGTCTACGATCTCGATTACCGCAAGAATGTCACTGTGTTGCGCGAGACTGTCGAGCGCGCCGGCATTCATCTCCTGGGCAGGTTCGCTCAGTTCGACTACATCAACTCCGACGTCTGCGTCGAACGCGCGATCGCATTGGCCGGCGAGCTTTGATGAAGCTGACGGTGTCGATGATCACGATGAATGAGGAGGGGGCGATCGCGAAGGTCGTCGGCGATATCCGTCGCGTCGCTCCCGAGGCGGAGATTCTGATCGTCGATTCCAGCCGCGATCGCACCGCCGAAATCGCCGAGAGCCACGGATGCCGCGTGATCAAACAATTTCCGCCGCAGGGCTACGGGCCGGCGATGGATCGCGCCGTGCGCGAGGGGAGTGGCGACGTCGTCGTGACACTCGACTGCGACGACACCTATCCGGTCGAAATGATCCCGGAGCTCGTTCGCCGCATCGAGGCAGGGTCCGATCTCGTGAATACGACGCGCGTCAAGCGGCGTCCGAAGGCGATGCCGTTTGCGAATTTCATCGCCAATCGCATCTTCGCGCTCGGAGCGCGAGTGCTGCATGGTTTGAAGACGACCGATGTCCACAGCGGCATGCGCGCATATCGGAAGACGATGATCGATCGCGTGCGGTGGAATCCACGCGGACCGGCGCTTCCCGTGGACATGCTCGTGATTCCCTTTCGCATGGGGTTTCGCGTCGATGAGGTCGAGATCGATTATCGCGAGCGCATCGGTGCGCCGACGCTCAATCGATGGTCGAGCACGGTGTGGACGTTCAAGAGGCTGTGGAAAGCGAGGGCCTTCTCCCCGCGGGAGAAGGTGCCGCGGAGCGGCGGATGAGGGGCGCGACTCTCGCCAGAAACACGCCCCTCACCCGGCTTCGCCGCCACCCTCTCCCGCGGGGAGAGGGCACTGGGAGATGAAAGTCGTCGTCCTCGCCGGCGGTCTCGGCACACGGCTCGGTGCTCTCGCGCGCGGACTGCCGAAGTCGATGATCCGCGTCGCCGGCCGCCCATTTCTCGAGCACATCATCGACTCGTTCGCGTCGCGCGGTCTTCGCGAGTTCGTTCTTCTCGTCGGCCATCACGCCGATGTCATCGAAGCGCACTTCCATCGCGGCGACGGCTTCGGCGTTCAGATCGAATACAGCCGCGAGAAGGAGCTCCTCGGCACCGGCGGCGCGGTGCGCGAAGCCGGTCATCTCATCACTGACCGCTTCATCCTCACATACGGCGACGTTCTGCGCCGCTTCGACTACGATCGTTTCGTGGAAGAGCATCCGCACAACTGTCTCGCGGCCTATCCGAAGATCACGGAGGGGAACACTGATGCGGCGAACGGTGTGGTGACGCGATTCGACAAGAACGCGAAGGACCTGCCGTACGTCGACGCCGGATTCTCGGTTCTGCAGCGCGAAACGATCGATCTGTTGCCGCCCGCCGGCGCATGCTCGTTCGAGCAGGAGGTCTACACGAAGCTCGCGGCGCGCCGCGAGCTCGAGTGCGAGATCGTGGATCACGACTTCTACGACATCGGTACACCTGAGGAGCTGGCGAAGACGCGCGCCGATCTGGAGGCGCGGTGAGGGTTCTGGTCACGGGGGCGGCGGGGTTCATCGCTTCGAATCTCACTCCCCATCTGCTCGCGCGCGGCGACGAGGTGTGGGGCGTCGACAATTTTTTTCTCGGGAAGCGCGCGTACGTCGTCAAGCATCAGCGTTTTCACTTTCACGATTTCGATCTGCTCGATCTCGATCGGCTCGTCGCTCTGTTCGAGACCGCCAGGCCCGATCTAATCTGGCACCTCGCCGCGAACAGCGACATCAGCTACGGAACGAAGTACACCGACTTCGACCTCAAGGGCGGCACGCTGGCGACATACAACGTCCTCGAGTCGATGCGGCGCACCGGCGTGAAGGAAATCATCTTCTCGTCGAGCGGTGCGGTGTATGGCGAGCCTTCGGTCATGCCGACGCCGGAAGACTACGGCCCGATTTTTCCGATCTCGCTGTATGCGGCCAGCAAGGTCGCCTGCGAAACGCTGGTCACGGCATTCGTCCACAACTACGACATGCGCTGCTGGATCTACCGCTTCGGCAACATTGTCGGGCCGAATCCAACCCACGGCGTGATTCATGACTTCGTGTTGCGTCTGCGCGAGAACTGGCGCGAGCTCCTCGTTCTCGGCGATGGCACGCAGTCCAAGCCGTACGTGTACATCGACGACTGCCTCGATGGGATGGAGTTCGGTTACCGCAACGCGCGCGAACCGGTGAACTGCTACAACCTCGCGGTGGACGATCAGACGTCGGTCACGGAGATCGCTGACTGGACCATCGAAGCGATGGGGATCGCTCGATCGTCGATCGAGTTGAACTACACCGGCGGCCCGCGCGGGTGGAAAGGCGACGTGCCGCAAGTGAAGCTCGACACTCGTCGCATGACGCAGCTCGGATGGCGGCCAAAGCTCAGCAGCCGTGAAGCGGTGCAGCGGACGATCCGGGAAGTGGTCGAGCAGTTCCGCAACGGGCCGCTGACGTGAAGCGCCTCTTCGTCACAGTCACCTTCCTTGCCGCAGCAGTCCGTCTGCTGCCGATCCTCGGCCTTCATCCCTTGAACTGGGATGAGATCGAATTCTTTCGCGCCACCGATTGGGTGCGACAAGGTCTCGTTCCGTATCGCGACTTCTGGGAGCACCACACACCGCTGCAGTGGTATCTCTTCGCGCCGTTCGCGGCGTTGACCAAGAGTCCGGGCGCAGCGGCGATCGTCTGGATGCGCATCGCCCAGATCCCGCTTTGGATCGCGACGTTCTGGCTGGCGAATCTCTGGATGCGCCGATCAGGACTGAGCGCTATCGGCCGATGGACCGCGATCGCGATCGCCGTCTGCAGCTCGATGCTGATGCTCGCCGCGGTCGAGTACCGCGTCGATGTCGTGGGATGCGCGCTGTACATCGCGGCACTGGTGATGCTCAGTGGAGCGCCGCTGCCCTCGGCGGCGCTCTCACGCCGCTTCGCCGGCGAGGGCGCCGGCGCTCCATTGATCGCCGGCACCCTTCTCTGCCTCGCCGGTTTCGCAAACCTCCGCCTCGGACCGCTGCTCGCGCTGACCGTGCTCCTCGACGCCATCATCGATCGACGCGAGCAGCGGTGGCGATTCAACCGAAGGGCGGTATGGGTGGTGGCCGGTGTGGTCGCGACGTTCGCGCTCGGACTCGGCTACTTCGCGATGCGCGGCGCACTGTTACCGCTGTACCAACATGCATGGGTAGAAAACTACCTCGGCGACAAATACGCGGAGCGCGTGCCGTGGGCGTTCATCCATCGCATGCTCATTCCATTCGGTATCCGCATCTACGGCGGTCCGAGCGCATTCGAGTGGATCGGCATCGACATCGCCGGCGCCGCACTCGTCATCCTCGGCCTCATCGGATTGGCGCGCGCGTTGACACGCTGGCGACGTCCCGACGAGACGTTCTTTTTCGCGTTTCTCCAGATCGCGAACATGATCTTCATCGCGCGCATGAAGTTCGTCTACCACTATCACCTCGAGATCGTGATTCTGATGATGTTGCCATTCGTGGCCGCGGAAGTGGAGCGCTTGAACCGAACGCGCGTCATCGCAGTCTTCGCCATCGTGGCTTTGATCATCAGCGCTGCGCTCTCGATTCTCCGCGGCAAAGAGCGCGACTTCGCGTATCAGGATCTCATCATGCGCGAGGCCAACGCTCACACGCCGCCGGCATCGAAAGTGTTCGACGGCGTCGGATGGGCATTGCGACGCAAGCCGGCTTATCAGTTCTGGTTTCTGCCCGATCTCATCCGGCAGCTCGTCTCACATGGCGATGCGCCGCCGTATCGGATCGGCGAGTGGATCGCGGATCCGCCGCGAGCGGTCATCACCGATCGCAACGCCGCTGTCTGGCTCGCGCAGAATCCGAACCTCGGCGCATTCGTGATCCACCACTACGTTCCGTTGTGGCGGAATCTATGGTTGCCGGCGCTCAGCGTGCGTCTCGATCGTGATCACGCCGTCGCCGAATGGCGTGCGCTGATGGACGGCGACTATCGCGTCGTCGCATCGCTCGCTCTCGCGGAACATCCATGGTTCTCACATCCGCTTGCGTATCGCGTGTCGGCGAATACTGAGCTTCGCGTCGATTCTCCGATGACGATCTCTAATCTGATCTGGTACGTAAATCGACGGCCTGCCGCTCCCTTGCGCGGACTTCTGACGTTGCGCAAGGGCGATATCGTCAACGTCGTCTCGATGTTGCCGGAGCCGGTCGGGATTTTTCTGCTGCCGGGAAGCGAGCGGCTCTGGTTTCGTCAGCCGCCGCCGGCCGTGACGCTCGACTCCGAAGCGCCGCGCGTGACGCACGTGCCCGATCTGCGGCTGCTCGGTGGGGCGCCGGTGTCCTCACCGGCGCCGCTGAGGACAGCGGCGCCCCACTGAGCTAGCGCACCGACTCCCACTTCGTCTGCGACACCTTGAGCGCCGGATGACTCACGAGCAGATGCCACACGACCGCGCAGAAGCCCTCGGTGTGCGGCGTGATGCGATCGCTGGAGACTACCGGGATCACAACGCACTCGTCCGCTGATTTTTTCGTGTAGCCGCCGTCCTTGCCGACGATGCCGTAGACTTTCGCACCGACGCGTCGCGCCTCATCGATCGCGCGAACGAGATTCACGGAAACATTCTTCTCGACGTTCCCGCCGCCGACGGAGAAGATCAGGACCGCATCGTTCGATCGAATGCGTGAGCCCTTGAGCCAGTCCACGAGGCATCCTTCCCATCCGTCGTCATTGATGCGCGCGGTCAGCTCGGAGACGTTGTCGGTCGGCGTGTAGGCCTCGAAACCGCAGATCTTGCGAAAGTCGTTGACGGCGTGGCTGGCGTGACCCGCCGAGCCGCCGACGCCGAGGATGAAGAGGCGGCCGCCGCCGTCGCGGACGCGGCCGAGACCTTCGGCGAGACGATCGATCGCCGCGGCGTCGATGCGCCGGACGACTTCCTGCGTCTCATCGAGATACGTTTTGCTGAAGCTCATGAGCTGATGGTAACCCGATCGTGTACCGGCCGATCGTGACGCGGCTCGCGTAGTTCCTGTCGATCCACTCGGCGAGCCACGGCGTTCTCTGCCGGTTCGAAACACCGTCGATGTTGGCGAGCTCCGGGAGGCCGCTCACGACGACAAAGACCGGCCGCCGCCGCTCGAGTTGCTTCATCGCTTCGCGCCCGAGCGCGGGATCGGCGAGGTAGGGGATGTCGTGGCATCGCGTCGACGCCGGCCGGGCGAGCATGTAGTAGAGCCATTTCTCGCCGGAGTAATCGAAGATCGGACCGGCGGGCATCGACTGCGAGAATTGATAGAGCGCGGAGAGGTCGTGCGCTTCCTGCGGATATGTGTAGAGGTCGCGAGCGCGCGGCAAGAGAAAAGCGACCGAGCCGCTCTTCGGGCGCAAGCGTTCGCGGTATGTCGAATAGTGGCCGGCCAGGTACGTCGCATTCGCGACGATCTCGAGGTACGGCACCGCTGCGATCGATATCACGATCGCGACGATGCTCCTGCTCGCGCGTCGCGAGCGGATCAGCGGCTCGATCGCAAATGCGACGAGGACGATGCCGAGAAGCGGAACAGCATGTCGCGTGTGCGACCAGGCCACGCGTCCCGTGGCCGTGCGGAGCTCGATGAACGCGGTCAGTGCGATGAGGAGCATCGCTTCGGCGCGTTTTCTCTCGCCGCGCGCGGCGATGAGAACGGCGAGCACGGCGAGGACGCCGTAGGCGATCGGCGGCAGGTAGTACCGCGCGGATGCAGAGTCGATCCATGTCAGTTTCAATTCCGGCAGGGGCGGCGCCGGAAGCGAGTAGATCGCGTCGAAGCACTCCGGCAGTCGGAGAAACGAGTCGCGAAAGAATCGGCTGATGTCGCCATCGATGAGGAACAGCAGCAACGGCGCGGTAACAATCGTGGCGAGGCCGCAGACAGGAAACCAGGACCTCCGCGCGAGGATCAGCCAAGCCCATAGTCCCGCCGTCGCAAACA
This sequence comes from Thermoanaerobaculia bacterium, assembly GCA_036001325.1. Classification (GTDB taxonomy): domain Bacteria; phylum Acidobacteriota; class Thermoanaerobaculia; order Gp7-AA8; family Gp7-AA8; genus DASVHS01. The sequence goes on along the minus strand of DASYUK010000440.1, from coordinate 8,930 downwards.
GGCCGACATCAAGGCTCCAAAGAAGTCCCGCCGACGCAACGGCGCATGCAACGACGGCGAACGCCCGCCGGCCGGTTCGGATCGACACGAGTGCACACCAGATCGCGAGCAGCAGAGGAATCAGGCGAAAGTATGGTGTGGCCGGCAACTGGCCCGCGGCAAGAGCAGAGAGCGAAGCGATCGTCGCGAACACGACTCCGATCCACGTCGATGAGACTTCGGCGGCAATCGGAACGAGGAGCGAAAGCGCGGCGGAGTTGAGCACTGCGCGCAGACGACGCGTGCGCACGACTGATGGCGGATCGCCGATCACGAGCCGATCGAGCCCGCCGTCGGCAGCGAATCCATGCATGAACCAGACGTCGCGATACGGACGACCGCCCGACAACATCACCGAGAGCGGCGAAAGATTTTCGCCTTCGTGGTACGGATCGGCGAAGTCGTATGGATGATCGCGCGCGGGAAAAAATGCGAGCGCGACGACGACCATCAGCGCGCCAACGAACAGCCCTCTCCCACCGGGAGAGGGCGCCGCGAAGCGGCGGTGAGGGGCGCGAGGCCAAACAAATGCGGCAATCGTCGTCCCCACCGCCGCCACGAGAAAAAGAATGATCACCACCGCGTAATCCCACCCTTTCGGATAGCGCGAGATCGTGAGGAATCCGATCCCATGCCCGGGCACGGGAAACAGCGGCTTGAGTAACGGCAGCAGCGGAGTGATGAGCAGCGCCGCAGCGACGCCGACGAGCGCGGGGCCGGTGAGTGGCGCTTCTCGAAGTCGCTGCATCCGCCGCGCGCAGTTTAGCGCCGCGCGGAACGACGTCGTATTGGCGTCGATGCCGGCGCCGGAACGAACCATGGCGCCGCGGTCGGTTCGCCGAGGAGAAACTTCATCAGCAATCCAGCAGACTTACGCGCACCCGCTTCAGAAAGCGTGAACCCATCCGAAGTGAAATCGCTGCGCAGCCAGGTGAGACCGTCGGATCGCGGCGTCGCGCCGTTCGCCCAGAGATAAGGGCCCCATGTGGTCCACGGAGCTTTTCCTTCGTCGTAACTGAGATCGGCGATGCGCGGGTCCCAGATCTCACCTTTGCGCATGAACTCGATCTGGCCGAGGATCACCCAGCGCACGGACAGTCCATCCTCGTAGGCGAATGGTTCGCCGAGAACGTGATCAGTGTCGTAGCCGCTGTATTCGGGGCTGGAGAGATACGCGATCTGCAGATTCGGATACCACGTCTTGAGCGCACGCAGCGCGTTCGCGATCTCGCCTTTGACGACGTAGGCATCGGCGTATTGAATCGGCAGCGGGATGAACGGGTGCTCGTTGATCTGCTGTAGCCAGACGACCTGCACCTGCGCCTCGCTGATTCCGGCGGGCGCGAGAACGTTGTTGGACACGCCTCCGTAGATGAGGTTCCACGGTTGCTCCCACTGTGGAGCGTCGATGTGATCGAACGCGGCGTTCAGCAAAACGAGCGAATCGTGATTGACGTGCGGATCCGCGGCGGCGATGGCCTCGAACTGTTCAAACGTCTTCCGCGTGTTGCCGTAGCCGACGGCGAGAAAACCGATCTTGCCGTTCGGGTCGGGGTTGCCATCGCGATCGCGCGGCTGGATCTTCGCGGCGGAACAGAGGCCGGCGGCCGCGTGATCGGGAGGAATCGTCGTGTCGCCGGTATTCTTTACGTCCCAGAGTCCACCGTAATAGCCGAATGCATACGGATTCGGGCCAAGATCGTTGAGCGGTACGAGTGTCGTCACTGCCACTGCTGCCGCAAGGAGGACGTTCATGCACGCCATGCGCAACAAGATCAGTGCCATACTTTCGCGCCATGCCTACCCACATCGCGCAGCCGAAGATCATCCGCGCTGCCGGCAACAAGCCGAAGCTCATCCAGGAATACATCGGCCGCGTGAATTCAAAGACCGAGAGCGTGAGCGTTGCCCGGATGCAAAGTCCAGCCGGCTGGGTCGAGCCGGGCCAGGCGCCGGAGTTCGATGAGTACACCGTTGTCTTCAGCGGAAAGCTGCGCGTGACGACGCGCGGCGGCGTGATCGACGTCCACGCCGGTCAGGCGGTCATCGCGCATCGCGGCGAGTGGGTCCAGTACTCGACACCCGATGCCGAAGGCGCCGAATACATCGCGGTCTGTGTACCGGCGTTTTCGCCCACGCTCGTGCATCGCGACGAATAGCCATGCAAGTCCTCGTCGTCAGCGAACACGAAGTCGAATCGATTCTCACGATGCGCGAGTGCATCGCAGTGATGGAGCAGGCGCTCACGTCTCTCGGGCGCGGGGAAATGCATCAACCGTTGCGCAGCATCGTCCGACCTCCCGGCGCCCAAAGTTTCCTCGGACTCATGCCCTCGTATCGCGGCGGCGCGACACCGTTTTACGCGCTGAAGGAAATCTGCCTCTTCCCCGGCAATCCCGCCCGCGGCCTCGACACGCACCTCGGCGCCGTCCTGCTGCACAGCGGTGAGACCGGCCAGCTACTGGCGGTGATCAACGCGTCAGCGGTCACGGCGATCCGCACGGCCGCCGTTTCGGCAGTCGCAACGCGATTGCTCGCGCGTCATGACGCGAAGAAGCTGGCCATCATCGGAGCCGGCGTGCAGGCCAGGAGTCATCTCGAGGCGATTCCGCTCGTGCGGAAGATCGAGTCGATCGATGTTTTCAGCAGAACGCCGGAGAAGATTGCAACGTTGTGTGGCGCCGGCACTCCTGCCGGCGAAACGCCGCCAGGATCGGCGGCGCCACACGTTGCGGAATCCGTTGAAGATGCTGTTCGCGAGGCCGATATCATCGTCACCGCGACGAGCTCGAAGGAGCCGGTGCTGCGCCGCGAATGGATCAAGCCGGGGGCGCACATCAACGCCGTCGGTTCGAGTGTCGCCACCACGCGAGAGCTCGATTCGGCGACGGTGGCCGCTGCGTCGCTTTTTGTCGATCGGCGCGAGTCGACGATCAACGAATCCGGCGACTACCTCATGGCGCTGCGCGACGGTGCGATCAAGGATGATCACATTCGCGCGGAAATCGGCGAGATTCTCATCGGCGCGAAACCCGGCCGCACGTCGCCCGACGAGATCACTCTCTTCAAATCGCTGGGACTGGCGATAGAGGATCTCGCCGCCGCTGCGTTCATCTACGAAAAGGTGAAACGCAGCGGCGGCGGAAAGTTCCTGGAGTTCTAGAAAGCAAATTGTCGCTTGGCAATTTATGTGCCTTACGGTGCAGAGTGCCAGTCGGGGCGGAGGGGCTCGTACAACCAAAATTCTTCATCCGTAACCCAAAAAACCGTACGCCGCGTGGCGTAGACGAGCCGGAAACCGCGCCGCTCCGGGAAACTCATCTTCGCGTTGAACAGCAGAAGCCACGGTTTCTGCTGCGCTCCGAAGAAGCGTGATGCGCTCGCGGCGGCCTCGCGATACGTCATGTTGCCGGCCTCGCGCAGCGAGCGATCCCACGGCAAATACGTTCCATAGCGGCCGAGGCCCGTGTACCAGATCTGCTTTCCCGGCAGATAAGGCATCACCGCTTCGCATTCGTAAGGTTTATGACCCGCGAGCTCGTAGCGATCGAGATGGTGATCGCGGATGAACTCACCCATCTCTTTCGCGCCGGAGAAGGCCATGGTGATCTCCGAACGCTCGATCGGAATTGCGGCGATCGCTGATGCGAGGAGCGTGAGATTCAAAAGAATCGCAGTGGCCTTGTCCGCCGGCCGTCCGATCCAGAGCGCGCCGATGACGAGCGTCAGCAGAATGCCGGCATGGTGGTAGCCGCCGAACCAGATGAAGGTGTGCATGAAGCCGAAGAGCGCGAGCGGTGCGAGGAGCAGGATGAGCGCATCGTGTCGTTTTCGCAGCGACCATCCGATGAAGGCAAGAACGACAAGGCCGATCACGAAGGCCAAGTACATCGGCAACGACGGCAGGAACGCGTAGCCGATCGTCAGAGGCAGCGCCTCGGGATCGATGTAGCGAATGATGTTCGGATGACTGGCATCGCGTGGTGGGCGAAGCTCGAAGAGCAGGACGATCAGCGCAGCGGCCATGATCGCGATCGCCGCGTACTTCCGCGGCCGTTCGATCGCGAAGAGAAGCATCAAAGTAGCGGCAATGACAGCGCCGTGAATGTTCGTGTTGAGCAGGAGAACGATCGCGATCGCGTAGAGGATCGGTCGTTCGCGACGAGCCGGATAGAGCGCCGCGGCGATGAACAGCAGCAGACTCGTCAGCACGTAGCTTCGGGCGATGACAGAGTATTGATAGATCGGGTAATACGATGCGAGATACAGGACTTTCGTCAGCCGCGTAAACGGAGCGAAGAAGACGACGACCGCAGCGGCACTCCAAGCCAGAGCGAGGTGCAGGGCGGTCTGCGAAAAGTAGGGCAGTCCGAGCCACGCCAGCGGCTTCAGCAGCACGTACCAGAGGGGCGGTGTAGCGGCATAGCGCGTCCACCGGAAGATCTCGCCGAGCGAGGCGTTGTTGACGACGAGCCACGAATCGGCTTCGTCTCGCCACGGCTCGTGATGAACCGCCAGGAAAAGAGTCGCGGCTGCATAGAGCGCGAGAAGAAGCAGGCGCATCGCTACAACGTGATATTGCTCCATTTGTCAGCGGAATAAGCAGTTCAGGGCGGGGGTTAGCCAGAATCCGGGCTTGACAAGAGCCTAGGTCCCGCTTACAGTGCGCGGGTTTTCCCTTCCGGGAAGTGCGCTTGTTTGCCCCAGGTGTGTCAAGAGGATAGGAATGCCAACGATCAACCAACTCGTCAGTGAAGGTCGCGACAAGGTCCGCTACAAGACCAAGTCGCCGGCGCTTCAGTCGAGCCCGCAGAAGCGGGGCGTCTGCACGCGTGTCTACACGTCCACTCCGAAAAAGCCGAACTCGGCGCTGCGTAAAGTGGCCCGCGTTCGCCTGACGAATGGAATCGAAGTCACGACTTACATCCCCGGCGTCGGCCACAACCTCCAGGAGCATTCGATCGTGCTCATTCGCGGAGGTCGCGTGAAGGACCTGCCGGGTGTTCGCTATCACGTGATCCGCGGGACGCTCGACACGGTCGGCGTGGCCAAGCGGATGCAGGGACGCTCGAAGTACGGAGCGAAGAGACCGAAGAAGAGTTAAAAAACGAGCCGTTAGCTCGTAGCTCTTAGCTCTTAGGAGAACCGAAGGGCGAGGGCGGTGGGGCTAACAGCTAAGAGCTAAGAGCTACGAAATGCCAAGACGACGCGAAGTACCGAAACGAGACATCCTTCCTGACCCCGTCTACAACAGTCAGTTGGTGACGAAGTTCATCAACTCCTTGATGACGCAGGGCAAGAAGTCGGTCGCCGAGCGTGTGTTCTACGGTGCTCTGAAGAAGGTCGAGGATCGCGCCAAAGACGATCCGATCAAGCTGTTCAAGAAAGCCGTCGACAACGTCAAGCCGGCGCTCGAAGTCAAAAGCCGCCGCGTCGGCGGCTCGAACTACCAGGTCCCGGTCGAGGTCCGTCCCGCCCGCCGCACCGCCCTGGCGATCCGCTGGCTGATCAGCTATGCGGCCGCCCGCGGCGAGAAAACGATGCAGGACAAGCTCGCTGGTGAGATCATGGACGCTGCCAATGGTCGCGGCAACGCGATCAAGAAGCGCGAAGATACGCACAAAATGGCAGAGGCCAACAAAGCCTTTGCGCATTATCGGTGGTAATGAGTACGGGTTTTTAGTAGTAGTTTTTATCCACGCTTTTCCGAAGCTCCGTCTCGACCGGATAACACAGAAGACGCGGTAGCTCTGCGGTTCCGGACCGAGCAACGGGAAACGACAAAACGAACTCGAAGTGTGTGAGTGGAGGACAGGCGCCCTCGCCTGTCCAAATGACGTTATGCCTAGACAGGTACCTCTGGAGAAGACGCGCAATATCGGCATCATGGCTCACATCGATGCCGGTAAGACGACGACTACCGAGCGCATCCTCTACTACACCGGAATCACTCACAAGATCGGTGAAGTGCACGAGGGGACTGCCACCATGGACTGGATGGTCCAGGAGCAGGAGCGCGGTATCACGATCACCTCGGCCGCCACGACGGCGTTCTGGGGAGATTGCCGCGTCAACATCATCGATACGCCCGGTCACGTCGACTTCACCGTCGAGGTGGAGCGCTCGCTCCGCGTTCTCGACGGCGCGGTGGGCGTGTTCTGCGCGGTCGGCGGCGTCGAGCCGCAGTCGGAGACCGTCTGGCGTCAGGCCGACAAGTACGGCGTGCCGCGCATCGCCTTCGTCAACAAGATGGATCGCGTCGGCGCGAACTTCGTCGCCGTCGTGAATCAGATCCGCAAAAAGCTCGGCAAGAACGCGGTTCCTCTCCAGCTCCCCATCGGTGCCGAAGACAAATTCAAAGGCGTCATCGACCTCGTGCAGATGAAGGCCCTCGTCTTCAACAGCGAGGACCTCGGCGCGACGTACGAGGTCATCGAGATCCCGGAAGAGTTCCGCGCGGACGCGGAGCACTACCGCGAAAAAATGGTCGAGTCGATCGCCGAGCAGCACGACGAGCTTCTCGAAAAGTACCTCGCCGGTGAGCAGCTTTCGATCCCGGAGCTGAAGTCGGCGCTTCGCGAAGCGACGATCGCTCAGAAGATCACGCCGGTCCTCTGCGGATCGGCATTCAAGAACAAGGGCGTGCAGCCGCTGCTCGATGCAGTGGTCGACTATCTGCCGTCACCGGTCGACATCCCACCGGTGAAGGGCATCAATCCTGACGACGAGTCATTCATCGAGCGCAAAGCGTCGGATGACGAGCCGTTCGCCGCGCTCATCTTCAAGATCATGACCGACCCGTTCGTCGGTCAGCTCGCGTTCTTCCGCGTTTACTCCGGCCACATTTCGTCGGGCACCGGAGTGCTCAATACGACCAAGGGCAACACGGAGCGCATCGGCCGCCTTCTGAAGATGCACGCAAACAAGCGTGAAGAGATCAAGGAAGTGTGGGCGGGTGACATCGGCGCCGCTGTCGGTCTGCGTCACGTCACAACGGGCGACACGATCTGCGACAACAAGCAGCCGATCATCCTCGAGACGATGAACTTCCCCGAGCCGGTCATCGCGGTGGCGATCGAGCCGAAGACCAAAGCCGATCAGGAAAAGATGGGCGTCGCGCTCGCGAAGCTCATGCAGGAAGACCCGACGTTCAAGGTCCATACGGACCCGGAGACGAATCAGACCATCATCCGCGGCATGGGCGAGCTGCACCTCGAGATCATCGTCGATCGCATGGTGCGAGAGTTCAACGTGGCCGCGAATGTCGGCAAACCGCAGGTCGCGTATCGCGAGGCGATCACGCGCAGCGCCGACGCGCATGGACGCTTCGTGCGCCAGTCGGGTGGCAAGGGTCAGTACGGTGACGTGAAGATCCGTCTCGAGCCGATCACGGAGAAGGACTTCGAATTCGTCAACGATACGGTAGGCGGCAGCGTGCCGCGCGAATTCATCAAGCCGACTGAGCAGGGCATCAAGGACGCGATGGAGAAGGGCATTCTGGCCGGATATCCGATGACCGGCATCCGGGCCACGCTCTACGACGGTTCGTACCACGATGTCGACTCGAGCGAAATGGCCTTCAAGATCGCCGGCTCGATGGCCTTCCAGGAAGGCGCGAAGAAAGCCGGTCCGATTCTCAAGGAACCGATCATGGATGTCGAAGTCGTCACACCGGAGGATTACGCCGGCGACGTCATGGGCGATCTCTCGCGTCGTCGCGGAAAGATCCAGCAGATGGATGAGCGCGGCGGAGCGAAGGTCATCCGCGCCCACGTTCCTCTTTCGGAGATGTTCGGTTACGCGACGCAGCTCCGCTCGATGTCGCAGGGCCGAGCCAGTTACACGATGCAGTTTTTTGCCTACGAAGCGGCGCCGAAGAACGTCGCTGATGAAGTCATTGCCAAAGTCGCAGGATAAACAGGAGGTAGATCCAAATGGCCAAAGAAAAGTTCGATCGCAGCAAGCCCCATGTGAACGTCGGCACGATCGGTCATGTCGATCACGGCAAGACCACGCTCACCGCCGCAATCACGAAGATCCTCGCCGCTCAGGGCACGGCGCAGTTTGTGGCCTTCGATCAGATCGATAAGGCTCCCGAAGAGCGCGAGCGTGGCATCACGATCGCGACAGCGCACGTCGAGTACTCGACCGCGAAACGCCATTACGCGCACGTCGACTGCCCGGGCCACGCCGACTACATCAAGAACATGATTACCGGCGCGGCGCAGATGGACGGGGCGATCCTCGTCGTCTCCGCCGCTGACGGTCCGATGCCGCAGACCCGCGAGCACATCCTGCTCGCTCGTCAGGTCGGCGTTCCCTCCATCGTCGTCGCGCTGAACAAAGTCGACATGGTCGACGATCCCGAACTGCTCGACCTCGTCGAGCTCGAAGTGCGCGAGCTGCTGTCCAGCTACGACTTTCCCGGCGACGAGATTCCCATCATTCGCATCTCCGCGCTCAAAGCGCTGGAGAGCGGTGATCCGAAGTCGGAGTGGGGCCAGGGCATCCTCAAGCTGATGGATGCAGTCGACACATACATTCCGCTGCCGCAGCGCGCCAAGGACAAAGACTTCCTGATGCCGGTCGAAGACATCTTCTCGATCTCCGGCCGTGGCACCGTCGTGACCGGTCGTATCGAGCGCGGTGTCATCAAAGTCGGTGAGGAAGTCGAGATCGTCGGCCTTCGTCCGACGCAGAAGAAGGTCGTCACCGGCGTCGAGATGTTCCGCAAGCTGCTCGATCAGGGTGAGGCCGGCGACAACATCGGCGCTCTCCTCCGCGGTATCGATCGCGAAGGTGTCGAGCGCGGCCAGGTGCTTTGCAAGCCGGGCTCGGTGACGCCGCATACCGTGTTCAAGGCCGAGGCATACATTCTGACCAAGGAGGAA
>DASYUK010000439.1:0-5004 GCA_036001325.1 Thermoanaerobaculia bacterium | reverse complement strand
GTGATGGCGCCGTACGAGTCGTTCCGCAACAAGCTCTACGACGAGATGCTCGGGCGCATCAAGCAGACCGACATGAACGTGCCGTATCGCAAAGGGACGTGGTTCTACAACTCTCGTACCGAGCAGGGAAAGCAATACCCGATCTACGTGCGTCAAAAGTCTCTCGACGGGCCGGAGGAAACGATCCTCGACGTCAATAAGCTCGCCGAAGGTCAGAAGTTCATGGCTCTTGGCGCGTTCGAAGTCAGCGATGACGGCAACCTGCTCGCTTACACAACCGACAACATCGGCTATCGCCAATACGTGCTCCACGTCAAGGATCTTCGCAGCGGCGACCTGCTGCCCGACACCGCGCAGCGCGTCGACGGCGCGATGTGGACGACGGACAATCAGGCGCTCTACTACATCGTCGAGAACGACGCGAAGCGTCCGTATCGTCTCTACCGTCATGCGATCGGCGGTACCGACGACGCCCTCGTCTACGAAGAGAAAGACGAGCTCTACGACCTCGGCGCCGAGCGCACGCGAAGCGGCGAGTGGATCATCATCGACTCGAACAGCAAGACGACGAACGAGCAGCGAATCCTCTCAGCGGTCGATCCCGATGCCCAGCCTCGCCTCGTCGTTCCGCGGAAGATCGATCTCAAGTACTACCTCGATCATCGCGGAGACCGCTTCTACATCATGACGAATGACATCGGTATCAACTACCGCGTCGTCAGCGCGCCGGTCGCCGATCCCCAGCAGAAGAATTGGACCGAGGTTGTGCCGTACCGGAAGCCGGTGAAGATCGACTCGATGGACGCGTTTGCTGATCACCTCGCCCTTCGATCGCGCGAGAACGGATTGCCGCTCATCGAGATCGTCGATCTCCGCGACGGGAAGTTGGGCCGTGTGACGTTCCCCGAGCCGGCCTATGCGCTCTTCAGCGGCGCGAATCGCGAGTTCAATACGAACAAGTACCGCTACGTCTATCAGTCGCTTGTCACGCCGAGCTCTGTCTACGACTACGACATGAGCGCGAAGACCTCGACGCTCTTGAAGAGGACCGAGGTGCTGGGGGGATTCGATCCGGCAAACTATAAGTCGGAGCGGATGTGGGCCACGGCGAAGGATGGAAAGAAGATTCCGATCGGCATCGTCTATCGCCGGAGCGTCGATCCGCATGGGCGCAATCCGCTCTGGTTGACCGCCTACGGCTCGTACGGAAGCTCGACGCAGGATTCGTTCAACTCGAACCGGATCTCCATGCTCGATCGCGGCGTGGTCTTCGCGATCGCGCACATTCGCGGCGGCGGCGAGATGGGGAAGGAGTGGCACGAGCAGGGGCGCATGATGACGAAAAGGAACACCTTCGCCGACTTCATCGCCTCGGCCGAGCACCTCATCAAAGAGAAGTACACGACGAAGGAGAGGCTCGTCATCAGCGGCGGAAGCGCCGGCGGCCTGCTCATGGGAGCGGTGACGAACATGCGTCCCGATCTCTTCAAGGCGGTCGTCGCGCACGTGCCGTTCGTCGACGTCATCAATACGATGCTCGATCCGACGCTGCCGCTTACGACGCAGGAGTACATCGAGTGGGGCAACCCGAACGAGAAGCCCGCTTACGTCTACATGAAGAGCTACGATCCGTACTCGAACGTGGCGAAGCAGAAATATCCGTCGATGCTCGTGCGGACGTCGATCAATGACAGCCAGGTCGGCTATTGGGAAGGGGCGAAGTGGGTGGCGAAGCTCCGCGCCAACAAGACGGACAACAATCCGCTGCTGCTGAAGGTGAACATGGGGGCGGGTCATGGCGGTTCATCAGGCCGCTATGACAAGCTGCGCGAGGACGCGTGGGATTACACGTTCATGCTGTGGCAGTGGGGAATTGCGCCAGCGCCCACGACCGGTGCTTCTCTTCCGCGCTGATCTTTTCGAGAATCCATTCGCCGTTGAGCACATGGCCGCTGAACCAGAGATCGAAGCGACGCCGCTCGTAGCTTCCTTAGATCAGCTCATACGTGCCGATGTCCGACGCCGTTCCCGCTGAAGAGCGCGACGTCGTCGAAGTTCGTCTTCGAGAATCTCGAGCACGACTTCCCGCAGCGCATCATCTACTGGCGCAATGGCGCGAAGCTCTGTGCGCGCGTCGAGGGGATGTTGCGGGGCAAGCTCGAATCGGAGGAGTGGTGCTGGGACGCGATGAAGTAGAATTGAAGTTGTCGCCAAAGCGAACGCTGATCGCGGGAGGGTGTGATGGGCGAGATCAAGCTGTTCCAGATTTGCTACGAGGGCGATCTCACCGCTGACGTCTCATCGGCCATACGCCGCCTCGGCGCCGAGCCGAATTTCGATCAGAGCTGGTGCATCTGGCTCGCCGAAGGCCGCCATTCCGCGCCGCTGATCCGCTATCTGCGGCCGCACATCTCCGACGACGCAAAGCTGCTCGTGGCCTGCACGCAGTTCACGACGACGCGCGACTTTCTGCTCGTCCGCCACAGCATGACTCCCGACGCCGATTACTCCGAGCTGCACAACGCGATCGAGCGCCTCGGCACCATCGTCGAACTGCCGTTCGAGTCGACGTTCGTCATCCGCTCCGACGACCGGACCGATGTGCAGACGCTCGGACTCGCTCTGGGCGAGCTCTGTCCCGATGACTCGCTGATGGTCACCGGCATCAGCCACGACTGGGCTTTCAGCAATTCGGGCGTCGCCCGGATGTTCGTGGCTGGAGATTCGCGGACAGGCGTGCTTTTGCGTTTCTGACCGTTAACCCAAACCGAGCGTCGGTCCGACGGAGCACGCTGCGCTCAACTGTTACGCGGGACGAACAGTGGTCATCGGCGTTCGCAAGCGCAAAATCCGGCAGTGACGCCGCCGTCTTCGCCGACAGCAAACAGCCGAATGCCTATACCCATGAGAGTCCCCGGTCTGCCCAACGTATCACGCGTTCAGCCGCGAGCGGCCGGTTCCGCGTGGCAGCATGGCTGCTGTCAGCGTTCGCGAAAAGCGAGGCGCGCAAGCGCCGGGCCACGAGCGGGCCGCGTCGGCTGGTGCGCGTGGAGTTGGGCGGCGCTACAGATGTGGACCTGATCCTCTACTTGAGTGCCACACCGCGACGACTTCGATGCGAGCGGGTGGTTGCCCATGGACACGCTAGTACAGGTGGTGACCAGTTCGGCCGAGATAGACACGACGAACACCCGCGAGGCGAACATTGCGCGCTTTCGAGCCGACGAATGGTTGCGTAGCGATGAGAAGAAGCGCCTCTTCGACAGACTGCCTGAGCGCTTCCGGTGCGCTGCTTCGATTGAGGCGCCACCACTGATCTTGTTCGTCGAGCTGCCTATCGGCGCGCGGCGTGAAACTGACGGAGATCGGCTCCGTCACCCGCGATTCCGAAGCTTGCGAAGAACTTCCTCGGCCGGAATGAGTTCACCGCGGTCGGCCTCCGCGATGGAAGCGAGAAGTTCAGCTTCAGCGGCGGGGTCCAACTCAAACGTCTCATCCTCATCTCGCGAGAGAACCGTGACCAGTGCCCCGTCCGGAAGCGGCTCCCCCTCAAGGACGATCTGACCGCCGACGACTTTGCCCGATGTGATTCGCATCTTGAAATTGTAACGTGGTCAAGCAATCCCAACCTCTAGTCTCGAGGTCGACGCCGTCGTTCGCGCGTCGTTCCTGCGAACATGGCACACCACAAGCCAGCTCGCCTCCGCCCAACGTATCACGCGTTCAGCTGCGAGCGGCCCTCACGTGCCGAAGCCGGAGCGGCATGGCGGCTGCCGCGACTGACGATGAAATCTGGAGGAGCGATCTGCAGCCGCCGTGACGCCGTGCAAGTTGCAAATGAACGAGGGGCTTCAGCCCCAAGCCAACGAACGGCCGCTCGTCGGCTGCACGCGGAGTTAGGGCGCCATCCGTTAATCACGCTTGTTCCATATAGCTGAGCGAATCCGCGCCAGGATGTCTTCGGATGGCTTCCATTTGAACTCATGGTCATATCGCTTCTTCGCGAATGTGTGCGCGGCCTCAATCACGGCGGAATCTGTGGGATCCGCCTTCGCGAGAACGCCACCCATCATCTCAGCGACCAAGTGCATGGAAGCGCTCTCTCGTTCCGGATCGACACGTCCGTGTTCGTCAAAGTGCACCAACATGAAATCAGCACTTTGTACTCGGATCGGCTGTCGGTTTTCAACGTCTAAGGCAACAAGAGCTAACCTGACACTCTTTCCTGCATATTCAGGAAACGCCGCTGACTTATCGTGCCGAAGGAACATACGCTCAAAGCGTCGCACTGACAGTCGAGTGACGCCGCTGTCTTCGCCGACAGCAAACAGCCGAATGCCTATACCCATGAGAGTCCCCGGTCTGCCCAACGTACTATGCGTTCAGATGAGATGAGAAGGCCAACCTCCTCACGCAGTCACACAATAGTGTGCTGCAACGATCAACGCGCTCAAGGCGCAGAAAAGGAGATTGGCCATGACGAAGTCTAACAGCAGCGCAGAGGTGAAGATGACACGAATTTCCAGTTCAGTTTGGCAGCGGATCACGACGATCGGTCTCGATCTGGGAGACCGTTTCAGCAAGTGGTGCGGGATCGATAGTGAGGGCAATGTGGTCGCAGAAGAGCGTGTGTCCACGACGACGCCGGCGATGGCAAAGCTCTTCTCCGTCGCCGGACGGAAACGCGTCGCCATCGAGACCGGAACGCATTCGCCGTGGGTCAGTCGATTGCTCGAGTCGTTCGGTCATGAAGTGATCGTGGCCAATTCGCGGAAGGTGCAGCTCATCTCGAAGAACCGGCAAAAGGACGATCGCCATGACGCGCGCACGCTTGCTCGACTGGCACGCTTCGATGTGGAGTTGCTCTACCCCATCCGCCATCGCAGTCAGACGATCCAGTCGCATCTGGAGCTGCTTCGAGCGCGTGACGTGCTGGTCGCTGTGCGCACGAAGATCGTCAATCACATTCGCGGTGCCGTTAAACCTTTCGGCGTGCGATTGCCG
>DASYUK010000438.1:0-5794 GCA_036001325.1 Thermoanaerobaculia bacterium | reverse complement strand
GCGCGCACGCGGCGCGCTGGATTCCAATGCGAAGCCCATCCGACGAGGTGAAACTCCTCGCCGAAGAGACGGGCGATGCTCGCAAAGCCGAACGGACCCTGATCGAATTCGAAGTCTCCCGAGCGCTTGCCATCATGCAAGACGTAGAGATCCTGAAAGCTCGCCAGACCGCGCGGGAAACGACTGACAGATCGGCCCGGGCAGCTTCGACTGACCGCTTCGCGGACGTAACGTTCCGAAACCCACGTCGTCCCATACTCCAAGGGATCGAGCCGATCGGTCTCGCTCGTCTGCTCGAAGGTAATGCCGCTCGGATCACGGCGATCGACATCGAGCAGCGATTCGTCATGAACGGTGAAGACAAGGATGCCGTTCGCGTCGAGTGTCTTTGTCAGCGCAGCGAGCCACTGCTCGAATCTCGACGGTGAAATATGCGAGAAGAACGACAACGCCACGACGCATTGCGCGGTACGGCGAAGCGCGAATTCCGCGGGATCGCTCGAAGAGAGAAATGCCTCGACGCCGAATTGGCTGCGCTGAAACTCGACCGCTTCCTCCTGGATGTCGGAGGCGATGACGCGTTGCGGTGTGTAGTATGCGGCGAAGAATCGCGTCACCCGTCCGAAGCCCGCAGCGAAGTCGAGCAGATCGATATCGCGCCGGCCATCGAAGAAGTGAGCGAGTAACTGCGAGTGCATACTCGCCGCTTCGAGGCCGCGCAGGAAATACGACGTCAGCGCGAAGTCCCAATCGTGATCCTTCAGATCGTGGAGGAGCATCTCGTCGCGCGGATGGATCGTCGCGTCAACCGCAGTGGCGCGCAACAGCTCGCGAACGAGTGGATTTTCCGCGCCGTCGATGAGGCCTACGGTTTCACCCATCCCGCGAAGTTCATCTTCCCGTTCTCGATCTTGATGATCGCGACGGGTTTGATCGGATCGCGCGACGGACCCATGGTGATCGTGCCAGAAACCCCCTGGTAATCGCGCGTCGCCGCGATCTGCTCGCGGATTTTTTCCCGGTCGAGCGATCCCGCTTTGCGGATGCTCGCCGCGAGGATCTGCATCGCGTCGTATCCGAGCGCAGCATTCGCTTCCGGGTCGCGGCCGTAGCGCTTGCGGATCTCTCCGACGAAGCGCTGCACGAGCGGCCGCGGATCGCCGACAAAGTAGTGATCGGAAAAATAGGAATTCTCGACGGCCTTGCCGCCGATCTGAATGACGGTCGGCGAATCCCAGCCGTCGCCGCCGACCATCGGCACGTTGATGCCGAGATCGCGCGCCTGAATCGCGATCTGTCCGACCTCCGTGTAGAAGCCGGGCAGGAACAATACGTCGGGTTTCGCCGTCCGGACCGCGACGAGTTGCGGGCGGAACTCCGTGTCGCCGCCGCTGTAACTCTGCTCAGCGACGACCTTGCCGCCATTCGCCTCGAACTCCTTGCGGAAAAACTCTGCGAGACCGACGGAGTAGTCATTCTTGCGATCGACGAGCGTCCCTACTTTCTTCGCTTTCAGGTCGTTGCGCACGAATGTGGCCAGAGCTTTTCCCTGATAGGGATCGGTGAAACAGACGCGGAAGATGAATTCGCCCTTCTTCGTGACCGCCGGATTCGTCGACGACACCGAGATCATCGGTACCTTGTTCGCCTGGCAGATGGGCGCTGCGGCGAGCGACTGATTCGACGAATTCTCGCCGAGGATCGCGATGACATCGTTGCTCGTGATCAGCTTCGTCACGACCGACGCGGCCTCTTCGGCTTTCCCCTGATCGTCCTCGATGATCAGCCGGATCTTCTGGCCGAGGACGCCGCCGGAGGCGTTGATCTCTTCGGTGGCGAGCTTGATGCCCTGCGCGGAAGCCTGTCCGAACGAAGCTTCCGGTCCGCTGAGAGCCAGGTAGACACCGATTGGAATTTCGCTTGCTTTGGGAGTCGTTGGTTGAGGCTCGCGGTTGGGCTGGCAGGCCACGACGGCCACCGCCGCGGCGATCATCAGTCTACGCATCGCGCGAGAGTCTAACTGAAAGGATTCACCGCTTCATGCAGGCCAACGATATCCGCAAGGGAATGGTCATCGTCTTCGAGGGCGATCTTTGCAAGGTGATGGAGTTTCGCCATCACACTCCCGGCAATCTCCGGGCGATGGTCCAGGCCAAGCTGCGCAATCTGCGCACCGGCAATCAGTTCGAGCACCGCTTTCGCTCCCAGGATCCGATTGAGCCCGCGTACATCACCCAGCACGAGATGGAGTACCTGTACTCTGACGGTCGCGCGCATCACTTCATGAACACCGAGAACTTCGAGCAGGTCGAGATCAGTGAAGACGACCTCGGCGACGCGGCCTCGTGGCTCGCACCCGGCGTGAAGATCCAGGTGCAGTTCCATGAGCATCGGCCGATCGGAGTCGAGTTGCCGAAGACGATCCGCGCGAAGATCGCGACGACCGAGCCGATGGTGAAGAGCTCGACCGCATCCGCATCGTACAAGCCGGCCACCCTCGAGAACGGTGTGGTCGTGCAGGTACCGCCGTTCGTCAGCGAGGGAGATGAGATCATCGTCGACCCGGTGGACAACCGCTACCTCGAAAGAGCGAAATGATCTGTTAGCTGATCCACGGATTGAGTACTGGCACATTCGCCTTTTCGTACTCACTCGTGTCCCGAGAGACGATCGTGAGCCCGTGGTGGAGTGCGGTCGCCGCGATGATGAGGTCCGGCTGCGAAAATGTGTGGCCGATCGTGCGTCCCTCTTCCACCAGCAACCGCCATTTCAGCATGATGTCTTCGGTGACCGCTAGAACGCGGTGCTCGAACATCGGATGCAACTTGTGGCCGAGCCAGTCGTTCAGCTCCATCCTTCGGCTCACGTCCTTCACGAGTTCGATCCCAAAGCGAATCTCGGCAAACGTCACGACGCTGACATACAGAAGTTCGAGCGGCTGGGCCGACACGAATCGAACAACCTTCGCGTCCGGTTTTGACCGGCGCAGCTCCGACAGCACATTCGTATCGAGCAACCAGCCCGTCACAGCTCGACGCTGCGCACGCGGGCACGGGTGCGCACCCGATCCACCTTGACGTCACGAAGCGGCGAGTCTCGGAGAACCTTCACCAGCGCCTGACCTGTCGGTTCGCCTTTTACGCGCCGAAACTCCTCCACGGAAACGATGACGACCTCTTCACGACCGTGCACCGTGATCCATTGAGGACCTTCAGTCTTTGCCTTCCGGACAACCTCGCTGAAGCGAGCCTTCGCATCCTGAAGGGGCCATCGTCCTCCGCGAGGTGTGGCGCGAGTGCGTGGTCGTCGAGTTCTAGTCATGCTGACTAGTATACGCCTGGAGTGCGGCGGCCATGCCGCCGCTCTCGTAAACTGGCATGCAGAGCGGCGGCACGGCCGCCGCACTCCAGATGGCCACCGTCAACTTTCTCTGCTCGCAATGTGAACGCCGGCTCGCGCGTGAAGCCGGCGAGCCGACTCATCCCTGCGAGCACTGCGGTACGCCGAATGAAGTAACCGCGCCTCCGGCTGATGCGGTCATCGATCGCTGCGCAGCGTGCGGTCACGACGAACTTTACTTTCAAAAAGACTTCAATCGGATGACAGGCATCGCGCTCGTCGCCGCGGGCGCGGTGTTCGTGCCGTGGACTTACGTGCCGCTCATCGCTGTGACGATCCTCGATTACATCATCTGGCGCGTGGTGAAGAACGTGATCGTCTGCTATCGCTGCCAGGCTGTGCATCGCGGGTATCGCGAGAATCCCGCGCTACGGCACTTCGATCTCGTCGTCCACGATCGTCACGTGTACGGCGCCGCGCCGCCAGGGGCGGAGGAGCGTTAGCCCTCTCCCACCGGGAGAGGGTGACGCGGAGCGCCGGGTGAGGGGCTACCCCTCATCCGCCCTTCGGGCACCTTCTCCCGCCGGGAGAAGGCACTCAGTCCTCAACGTCGTAGAGCTTCTCGAGGATCCGCGACAGCTCGCGGCAGTCTCGCATCGACAGGCGATCTTTCAAATCGACGAGCGCCTGCCGCATCGGCGCGTCGAGCTTTTCCAGAACGCGCAGACCTTCGCGCGTGATGCGCGTGATCGAGTGGCGCCGGTCCGTTCCCGATCGCTCTCGCTCCACGAGGCCCTTCTCTTCGAGGCGATCGATGATGCGCGTGACATCAGGCGCGCGGTCGAGCATGCGCGCGGCGATCTCGCAGCGCGGATGGCCATCGGGATGGACGCCGCGCAGGATGCGCAGCACATTGTACTGAGGCGAGGTGAGCCCATATTCGCTGAGAGCGCGGTCATTGCGCTCGCGGACGTAGTTCGCCGCAACGACGACGTTGACGATCGCCTCCTGCATCGGGCTCTCGAATCGATTCTGGCGGATTCGTCGACGAAGGGCGTCACCCATGGGATACGCGGATGTTATCAAACCGGCAGATGAACGAGCGCGGAGATCCACGCGCCGAGAACCTCGCCGATGAGGACGGCGACGACGTCGACATAAAGAATGCCCGTGGCGGCCATCGTCGAACGGATCTTCACCGTTCCCCAAATCATCGGATAGAGAACCAGCGGGCCCGCCAACCCCCAGCCGGCACGCATCCAGAAGAAGATCCCCTGTCTCACCGCCACTTCGTGCCACGCGCCGCCGAGGAGAATGGCGGCGAAGACAACGATCAACTTGGCGACGGCAGCGGCGAGCGTCGCGATCGTGAGCCGTTCGAGCGGATCGATCGCCATGCCTCGCACCACCAGATACCAATGACCGAGGAGCATGGCCATCGTTACGCTGCCGAGAAGTGCGGTGGTCGAGAGGGAACCGATCACGCTCCAGGCGATGTGCACGGGGTGGATCGCGGAGTCGTACGCGAGGACCGACGCGGAGATGAATGCGCAACCGAGGAGAAAGGCGGCGCCGCGGAAGATGAGCCGCTTCGGATAGCGAAGGACAAAGTAGACGAGCGCCGTGAGGACGAGGGCGCTGGCGTCAAGCACTGCGAGACGTTGCGCGTGTGTGGCTCCGGCGATCTCGCCGGAGGCCGCCGCGATCGGCGGCGCCACACTGAGATGCGCAGCGATCGCGATGGCGGTGAGGACGCCCGCGATGATGAGAGTCAGTCGATAGAACTTCACGCCCGCATTGCGGCGGCCGATGAGCGGAAGAGAGAGATACAGGCCGGCGGCGAGGTGAATGACGAAGAGCGCGAGGAGCACTTCAGTTCACGACCTGGCTCGCTCTGACGAAGCGGAAGCCTTGCGCGCGAAGCTGCGGCACCTCAGTCGCCAACACGCGCAGCGTCACGTCGTGCGGGTGGCCGATCCCGATCGCGAAGCCTCTCGCGCGCGCGGCCGCAGAGAGCTGCGCGAGCTGCCGGCGCACCGCCGGCTCACTCTGCACATCATCGAGAAACACTTGTCGCGTCGCGGTCTTCACGTTCATCTCGCGCGCGACCTTCGCCGCGACAGAACCTCCTGCCGTCCGCGAGTCGATGAAGTACATCCCTTTCGGCAGCGCGCGCATGACATCGGTCATCACGCGCCGGTCGGTCGTGGCAGCCGAGCCCATGTGATTGTTCACGCCGCGCGCATGCGGCACGGCGGCGATATTCGCGCGCGTCGCCTCCACGATCTCGCTGTCGGTCATCGACGTCAGCACCGCGTTTTCACCCGGCCGCACGCGACGATTGCGCGGCTCCATCGGCAGATGGCAGAGGACCTCGAAGCCGCGGTCATTCAGGCGCTCGGCGACATCCGAAGCGCGGGTGGAGTTTGGCAGGACGGCGAAGTTGAGATTCGGG
>DASYUK010000437.1:0-17046 GCA_036001325.1 Thermoanaerobaculia bacterium | reverse complement strand
GGATCAGTGACCTTTCCAGTGCCGAGGTTGCGACGAAGCGCGTAGAAGTTGCCCCACTTTCGGTGAATGTAATCACCACGAAGATATGAGCGATTGCTCAGCGCCATCGAGTAGCCGAGCGTGTACTCATCCATGTACGGCGACGCGAGCGAGCGATCGAACCGCGTCGTGTAGCCGGGAATGCTGACATCGAGCAGCAGATCGGTGTTCTTTGTCCCGCCGACGGAATTGAACCACGCGAAGACCTGCCGGATCACTTCGGGGATCGGAAGGAGCTGATTGAAGGGTGTGCCGACCGGATTGATGATTGGCCCTTTGTAATCGTAGTAGTAATAGTTGTAGCGGCCGGCCTGCGCAGTAAAGTCGGCCGGACCCTGCTCGATCTTCGCAACGTAGCGTCCGTAAGTGGCATTGATGCGATGGCGTCCCGCGCCAGTGGGATCAAACGTGGCGGCGAGACGTGGGCTGAATGCGCTGTCATCGACGGTCTTGGTCCCGGCCTGATTCTTTCCAAATGCCTTGTCGTAACGCATTCCGACATTGAAGTTCCAGCGCTTTGTCAGCTCCCACTTGTCGTTGAGGAATACCGAGCGCATCCCGAAGTTGGAAGTCTTCGAAAGCGCAGGGACCGGATCGTATTCAATCGCACCGTCGGACGGGCTGATGCCGAAGGAGAGCTTCGTCTTGTCGTTCGGATCCCGAATGATGTGGCCGTGCAGCCAGAAGTCGCTTCCCGACTGAAAATTGTTGTCCGCGCGCATCTGATGGAACTCTTCGTATCCGCCGGCAAGACTGTGATTGCCGGTGGCGCGCGTGCTCATGAAATATGAACCTTTACCGAGCCAGTATTTGTTGTCGTGCTGTTTAATTCCGCACGGCTCACCGCAGCCTTGAGGTGACCACATCTTCCAGTTCGTGCTGGAGTCCTGCAGCAGCGTTCCTTCAATCAAATCGCGCGTGTCGGCCCCGCGCCATAGATCGTGATCCATCCGGCTGAACTGGGCCTCCAGCAGCAGATTGCTCGTGAGAATGCCGCTGTAATTAATGCCATAGAGTTGCTTCGGTTCTTCGCGCCGCGCCAGACTCCGAACATCGATCGCCGTTGTGAACGTGATGCGATTGTTCCAGTGATTCTGGACTTTCATAAATGATCCGACCAGGCTGTGCTTCGGCGTGATCTGACCGCTCAGCTTCGCCTCGTAGCGGCGCTGCTTCTGCGACTGGACATAGGGAATTTCCGTGACAGGCAATTGCAGCGGCGTCTTCGTGTCTTGATCTCGTGCGGCAGTAAAGAACCACAGACGGTCGCGCAGAATGCGTCCGCCAAGCGTTCCCTCGTATGTTGTGTTGAGCTCACTATCCGGATCGACTTGATTCGGATACGCAGTCTTTGCCGTCCACGTGGGATTTGCGAGCGAATCGCGGAACGATCCACTGAAGTCGTTGCCGCCAGACTTCGTCAAGGTTGAGACCACTCCACCAGTGAAACGTCCATACTCGGCTGACACGCCGCCTGTCAGAATCGTTGTCTCTTTAATAGCGTCCTCGATGAAAAGTTCGTGTGGTTGTCCGCGCAGATTCTCATTGACTACGACGCCATTGACCAGAAAAAGATTGTCGAACGACATCGCCCCGGAGATGACGATCTGATTATTCACTGCGCCCTCGCTGACGCCCGGAGCGAGCAGCGTAACCGAGCGAATGTCGCGACCGATCGGGAGTTCCCGCACGGTCTGCACGTCGAAATTCGCCGAGATCTCCGGCGTCTCGACGACGGCCGGCGCTGCGGCGGTGACCGTGAGCGTTTCGCCGACCGCAGCCACGCGCAGCTCAGCGTCAGCGCGTACAGTCTGTGCAAGCGTGACCGTCACGCGCTTGTTGATCTTCTGCATCCCCTCGAGCTCGAACATGACGGTGTAGTCGCCGGGCGGTAATGCCGCGAAGCGATATCCGCCCGCTTCACCGGAGACCGTGCTCCGTGTTCCCTGCAGGTCCGGCGAGGAGATCGTCACCATGACGCCGGGAACAGGATTTCCCTGCGAGGTCACGGTGCCCATCAAGGAGCCGGTCGTGGTCTGTCCGAAAAGACTTACCGCCGAGAGAATGACGAGGACGAACAACCCGAAGCGAAAGACGAGTTTCATGCGCACCTCCGCAGTGCTTGTTGAACCTGTTGGACGATTTGAGCCGTATTCTATAGCGGATTCGGGACATGGCACATCTGTTGAACCGTTCGCGACCGTTTGCTCATGATTGATGTCGGCATTGCGCTTCGCATTGCGGCGATCGCGATCTTTGCTCTCGCGGGCGCGGTGCTGCCGCTGTCGGCGGCCATTCGAGAAGCGCGGAAGCCGCGTGACCGAGAGCCGCTCGACGTCGATCGCCGCTACCGCAAAGATGACCGCTTCTTCGCGAAAGCATTTGACGACCTGCTGACCGGCGCCCTCGGGCCGCCGCCACGCCCGGCCGGTGTTCACGCCGCGCATCTGCATCAGGACGAAAGTGTGGAAGTCGTCGCCGGATCGATCACCCTGCTTCGCGACGATGTACAAAAGCGAATTTACGACATCGGAGGCGATCTGCAGATTCAAGGCGGCAGCACAGTTCCGAAAGAAATACTGGTCGGAGGCTCCGCCGAAATCGGCGATGGCGTGCGGCTGCGCGCGTTGAAGGCGCACGGACGGATCACGCTCGGAAGGAGCGTCGACGTGGAGAGGTGGATCGACGCTGATTGGCGATTGACCGCAGCGCGGGAAAGCCACCTCGGGGTCCGCGCGACGTCGCTGGAAGAGATCGTTCTCGGTCCGACCGTCAAATTCGGACTCCTCTCTGCGCCACGCATCGTTGTGGAAGATGGCGACCGCCGGTACGTCGCGTCAAGTCGACCGGCAACGACACCGACACAATCGGTGATCGACTTCGCAGAGCGCGGTCGATTCCGCCTGCGCGCCGATGGCGCGCTCCTCGTCGACGACGATTTCGTGATGCCGGAAGGAAGCGTCGCGACAGGCGATGTGATCGCGCGCGGCGATGTCCATATCGGAAAAGGTTCCCTCCTGCGAGGCTCCATTCATAGCGATGCCCGCGTCACGATCGGCGATGGAGCAGACATCGAAGGATCGGTCTACGGCGAACGAGAATTGAGAGTCGGGATCGGTGCCGTGATCAGCGATCATGCGATCACCGCAGGACAAGCGACCGTCAGCGCTTCCGCTCGAATCGGCACGCCGGGACGGGTGACGACGCTCCTCGCCGACGGCTCCATTGAGCTCGGGCCGGGAGCGACAGTCTGTGGCCGCGTCGTCGCCGGACAGGGTGGCATCACGCGCGGCGAGTCAATCTCATAAGAAACCTGTTGCCAAAACCGCGGATCGGGACGTAGATTGATGGCGGTCCACAATCTATGGTTACCGTCCGTCAGCGGCACGACGACGAAGTTGTATTTCCGTCGGAGCGGCGTTTCGCCACGCTCATCACGATCGGCGTCCTGTTCGCCGTGAATGTGGTCTTCTACATCGTCTGGTTCGCCTGAGCGATCAGAACGAGTAGAACACCCCGACGCGGCCACCGGTGCGCCGGAAATCCTGCGCCTTGGACTGATACTCCAGCTCCGCGACGACTCCTCCACGCGCTCGTGTCCACTTCCGAACAAATGCTGTCGTGGTGTGGCCGGAGAGTCGCACGTTTTGCGGCGCCACGATTGTCGTCAGCAGATAGGCTTCGTGACCCCACGAATGGCGCAGGTAGGCGGAGAGGTCGCCTCTTCGTTCGATCGCGATCTGCAGAAGCTGCGCATGCGAGAGGACCGAACCGGGCATCGAGGTGTTGCGGAAGTAGCGGTAGGTGGCGATCAGCGGTGCGTAATACGTCACGCCGAACGAGAGCAGGTCATCGCGACGCTGATCGGCGTAGCGTGCCGATGTCCCTCCGACGGTGGCGACGAGCTGTTTCTTCGGCATCAGCTTCCAGTTCAAATCGAGATCGAAGCGGATGCGCGGCAAATAGCTGGCGCGGGGAGCGGACACTCCCGCGGCCGTGTACGTGAAGAAATTTCGAGTCCAATCGTGCGTTGCGGCGATGCCGGCAAAGCCGCCGCTCCCCTCTGGTCGCGTGCCGCGATAGAGAAAGAGATAAGTGACGGTGCGCGGAACTGTATGCGTCACGATCACGTCGGCCGACCGCCACGATCCGCCGCCGCGGAGAGAGGAACCGCCGACGATGAGATCCCCGACTGTCGGGTGAGAAGGATCCGGCGAGGAAACTTGCGCCGCGGCATGGACCGGCGCGGCCGCGATCATCGCCGCGGCGATCCACTTCCTCATTGCAACAGCGCCCCGGCAATCCTTTCGGCCGCGCGTCCGTCTCCGAACGGATTGGGAGCACTGCTCATCGCTCGATAGAATGATTCGTCGTCGAGAAGCCGGGTCGCCGCTTCCACGATCGTGCCGGGGGTCGTTCCGACGAGCATTCCTCCACCCGTCTGCAGGATCTCCGGACGCTCGGTCGCTTTCCTCATGATCAATACCGGCTTGTGAAAGACCGCGGCCTCCTCCTGGATCCCGCCGGAATCGGTCATGATGAAGGCGCAGGCTTCGAGGACATTCAACATCGTCTCGTAGCCGAGCGGACGAACGCGCATGAGACGCCGCCCGCATCGGCTCAGTAATTGTTCGAGCTGCGTCCGCACATGCGGATTGAGATGAACCGGCCAGATGATGCGGAGATCGCTGCGACGGTTCTGAAGCTCGCAGACGGCGCTGCAGATGTCCGCCAGGGGGCGTCCGAAGTTCTCACGGCGGTGCGACGTCACGAGCGCGAAGCGCTGCGCCGCTTTGTGTGAGACGTTCAGCATTCTGGTGAGGCGGTTGCGCGAATCTCCTGCGGATCGGTGCAACGCTTTAGCTTTGGTCCTTCCCCACTGCAAGGCATCGACGATCGTGTTTCCGGTGACCTGAATCCGCGCCGGGTCGATTCCTTCGCTGAGGAGATTCTTCCTCGCGGTCTCTGTCGGACAGAAGTGCCAGTGCGCGACGCGCGCGAGCATCGACCGATTGGCCTCTTCCGGGAACGGGTTTTCGTCGTCGTAGGTGCGGAGGCCGGCTTCGATGTGAGCGACCTGCATGCCGCCCATGTAGGCGGCCAGTCCGCTGCCGAGGGCGGTGGCGGTGTCGCCCTGGACGATGACCACGTCGGGCGCTTCCTTGCGAAGCACCTTGTCCGAATCTGCCACGATCCGCGACAGAAGCTCGGGGAGGGTTCGCGCTTTGCGCATCGCGCCGAGCTCATAGTCGACGCCGATCTCAAAATAGTTCAGGGCCTGTTGCAGCAGCGACTGATGCTGGCCGGTGGAGATCTTCACGACGTGGTGGTTCCGCGCTTCGAGCTCCCGAATCACCGGTGCGAGCTTGATGGCCTCCGGCCGCGTGCCGAATACGACGGCGAATTTTTTCTCGTTCACGACCGAAAGCGCTCCGTCTTCTGCCACGTGGTACGTCTGCCCAGAACCCGCCCCACACTATGCGAGATCAGTGCCTCAGTGACCACGGCAATCGATAACGCGAAATTGAGAACATTGAGCGGCAACAGCCGGACGCGCTCGGCGCTCCCGTCGAGCAGCACGGCAGTTCCGATCTGGAAGAACGACGCGAAGTTTCCAATCGAATTGAACGCGATCACGGCAAACGTCAGCAGGAACGTGTTCAGGAAATTCAGGGAGCCGATAAAGAAGAGAAAGAGAGAGGCCGCGAATGCGAGTGCGAGAAGCGGACCGATGAGATAAATGCCCAGAAGCATCACCCCGTCGACGCGTTCACTCCATCTCAAGCCGGGAGCGGCCAGCATCTTCAATGCGAATCGGGCAAAGCATTGCGTGTGGCCGATCGCCCACCGCCGGATCTGTCTCGTCCGCGCGCGCCAGGTCTGCGGAACCTCCTCGTAACACTCGCAGCGATTGGCGTACACGATGGTCCAGCCGTTCAGCCGCAGCCGGAACGTGAGCTCGGTGTCTTCGGCGAGCACATTGGGATCAAAACCTCCCAGGGCCTGATACGCCTTCTTGCGAAATGCTCCCGCTGTTCCTCCGTATTGGGGGATGAGCCGGAGGTTCTGTCGCGCCTGTTGATCAACCTGATAGCCGGCCGCACGCTCGAGGTCGAGCAATCGCGTGAGCAGATTCACGCCGCAGTTCAGCGGCACGACTCGTCCCATCACAGCGCCCACCGCGGGATCGACGAAAGGATTGACCAGCTCTCGCAGAAGACCGCGGCCCGGAATGTAGTCGGCATCGAACACGACGAGAATCTCGCCGCTGGCCGTGGCGATCGCCTCATCGAGTGCCATCGGTTTGCCCGGCCGTCCGTTGCTGCGACGCAAGGGACGGACGCGCGAGTCGCGTTCGGCGTAATACCGAATGATGTCGAGGGTGTGGTCGCTGGAGTGATCGTCGATGGGAACGATCTCCAGCTTCTCTTCAGGATAATCGGAGAACAGCAACGCCTCGAGGATGTGATCGGCGACCTTCTCCTCGTTGTGCATCGGAATCAGCACAGTGACGCTCGGCGGATCGGAATCAAAAATGTCCTGAAGGCCGGGGCGGCTGTGGCGAAGCAGCCGGTTGCCGCTGAAGATGAGGTGACGCAGCGCGTAGGCCGCCAGGATCACGATCGCTGCCAGCAGATAGATCTTCGCGGCGATTACCAAGCCCACACCTCCCGTCGCTCGCGCACGATCTGCGTCGTTCGGGAAACAGCCAGGGAGTAGTAGCCGACGATGTACAGGAAATCGAGAAGGAAACCGCCGAGGAAATACGCCACCGGCAGCCAGATCAAACCGATGAAATGAAAGAGCGCGAGGAAGAGCGTCAGCCTGATTGCAGAAAACCAGATTGCATAAAGAAGGGTCATGCCGCTGAAGAGCAATGTGATGCGCGGTGGTAGCGGCAACGCCCCCAACAGGATCGCCAGCAGGATCGGGATGATCATCCACACCACGAACTCCGCGCGGATCCACACCTCGGCAAAATCGAGAGCGGTGTACGGAAAGCGATCGCCGGCGAAGTAGAAGAACGAGCCGGAGATGCCGCTGGTCAGAGCGGCGACCCCCGCGATCACACGCAGCGGCGTCAGACGCTTCAGCGCAAGAAGCAGAAATGCGCCGACGACGAGTCCCGCGACGGCGACGACCGCGGCATACAGCGAGTGGTTCGGCGCGTAGCTCGGCACATCGGGAACGACGATCGGAAGTCTCCCGAAATACGCGATTCGCTCCGTGACAGGCACGCCGATCCATTCCAGGAGTGCAATGACCCAGCGGCCGTGAAGCCGAAGGATCACCGGCGCCGATAGCAACAGGAGGATGTTGGGCAGAAGGCCGAAAGCGATGCCCCAGCCGATGTCAATCCGGCGGATCAACAGGTGGCGGTACGCTCGATGGTATAGGGGCGGTTGCATTCCCGAAGCGAAGCATTTGACAACGGACGAGTCGCATCGCAAGAAGAATGCCGCGCTCGGCAGAGCGGTCAGGATGCCTCAGCGAGGATAAGGTTATTTTCAGTCCGTTTTTTGCTTTGGTGTACCAACGCAGTGTGCAAACTTGATAACCTAATGACCGAGAGAGGCTCAAAATGAAATTCAGCAAGATCGCTATTGCTGTCGCAGTAGGTACGCTCGCGCTTGCTTGCTCGCGCGAGATGCCTCTTCCAACCGATCCTTCCGCTCGAAGCTGATGACCACGTCGCAGAGCGGCGGCGTACAGTCGGCGACCGGCCGCGTCGACCAGGCTTCAACGCCATTCGGCGTCACCGTGATCGACCAGTATTCGTACTCCGCGATCAGGACGCCGAATGGTCAGATCAATGGTCAATTCGAGTTTCGTGCGAAATTTTCGGGTGTGGTTGTCCGTGCGCACGGAGACGTCGAGTGCCTGTCGATCAACGGAAATCACGCCCGCATCGGCGGCCGCGTCACGCAGTCGTCATTCGAGGAGGGGATCCCGGTCGGTTCGGAGCTGACGTGGAGCGTGACGGATAACGGTGAGCCCGGCCGTGGTCGTGACACGGCCAGTCAAATGCTCGGCGCACCGGCGGAAGCATTCTGCGAGTCGCAGGCGCAGTATTCGGAGTCGAAGCTTCGCAACGCCAACATTCAAGTTCGTCCGTAACGCGGTAGTTGGTGGTTGGTCGTTAGCGGACGAAAGCGCGGCGGATACACTTCACCGACGTGTCGGAAATCACCGCGAGCACGAACCTCCTCACTTCCACGCGCGCTACGCAGGCGGGAAAGTTACGGTACGCATCAGTGACGGCTACATCGACGGGAAGCTTCCGCCACGGGCGTTAGCACTCATCCTCGAATGGTGGAATCTTCACCGGGAAGAACTGGCTGAGAATTGGAAGTTAGCGAAGGAAAGGAAATGAGCTCAAGCGGATTCCGCCGCTGGAATGAACATGATGGACGTCATCGAGGCACGATACATCAAGGGATACAGGCTCTGGCTTCGTTTCGAAGATGCAACAGAGGGAGAAGTGGACCTCTCCGCTGAACTGCACGGACCCATCTTCGAGCCGCTGAAGGATCAAGCGTTCTTCTCGCGCGTTTTCGTCAACGCGAACACCGGAACGATCGAGTGGCCAAACGGAGCAGACTTTGCACCTGAGTTCTTGTACGCCAAGGTTCACGTTGCCGCCTAGCTTACGCGCGCCCGATCCGTCATGAGTCGGTTAGATGTGCGCAAGAACCGATGATCACCAGCTACCGACTACCAACTACTAACTACTATGATCAGAAAATCGCTACTGCAGACCGTGCTCGTCGCGATCATCGCTTTCGCGCCGCAGACTGGCATGTCTGCGCCGCTCGCCAAAGCGACCTTCGCCGGCGGCTGCTTCTGGTGCATGGTTCATCCGTTCGATCAGCTCAAAGGTGTGACGAAGGTGACTTCGGGCTACGCGGGAGGGCGGACGAAGAATCCGACGTATGAAGAAGTCTCCGCCGGCGGGACCGGACATCGCGAGTCAGTCGAGGTGATCTACGACCCGAAGCAGATCGCGTACGCGAAACTGCTCGATGTCTTCTGGCACAACATCGATCCGACGAACAACAACGGACAGTTCTGCGACCACGGCGATCAGTATCGATCGGCGATCTTCTATCACGACGCCGAACAGAAGCGTCTCGCTGAAGCGTCGAAAGCGGCGTTGCAAAAACGCATGAAGGTCTACACCGACATCCTGCCTGCCGGCGATTTCTATGCGGCCGAGGAGTATCACCAGGATTACTACAAGAAGAATCCGGTGCGATATCGGTTCTACCGATTGAATTGCGGTCGCGACTACGTCCTCAACAAGTTGTGGGGGAACGCGGCCGGCCACTGATGCGCCTGAGTCGAGGATTCATCTGCGCACTGATCGGCGTGGCGGTGACGCTCCTGGCGTGGTACGGGCCGTGGGCATGGCCGGCCTGGCCGGCCTTTACGGCCGTTGATCTCCTTTTCGGTCATGCGGGATACGGCGACTATTCCTATTCCGTGCGCGCGACGATCCTCGTCGCCCTGATCGTGCTGAACATCTCCTTCTGGGGTCTGATCGCATACGGTGCGAGTACCATGCTCCGATGGCGCGCGCGGCCATCCTGACGATCATCGTCGTCACGCTGCTGCTGGCCTTTCACGTGGACGACGCGATCGAGCTTCCGGTTCGCGACGTCGCGTTGTCGATGTTGCCCTCGCGACCAGCGCAGGCGACGGTCGTGATTGCGATTGACGAGCAATCGCTTCGCGATGTCGGCCGCTGGCCGTGGTCGAGAACACAGCTCGCCGAGATCATCAATCGTGCAGTGGACGCGGGAGCACGCTCGGTTGTCCTCGACATCCTCCTTCCCGAATCCGCGCCCGGCGATGATCGACTGGCACAGGCGCTGCGTCGGAACCCAAGCGTCGTCGCATGCGTTCTGGACGAGCATGGTCGATGGCTGCTCCCGACTCCGTCGATCCGTGAGGCGGCGACGCCGGCGCATGGCAACTTCGAGCTCGATCACGATGGCATCGTCAGACGCTTCGCGACGACGAAGCAGAGCGGCGAGCTTTCCCTTGCCGCATTGTCGGTCGAAGCCAGCGGACGTCCGGTGGCGGTCGGGCGCACGATTGCTCCGATGTTTCGTTCGCGCCCGCGATCGATTCCTGTGCTCAGTGCCGGCGGCCGCGACCGGCCGCTGCTCCGCGACAAGATCGTCTTCATCGGCCTAACCGCGAACGGCCTCGGCGACCGTTTCCTTACGCCGGTTTCCACCACGCCCGATCCTGGAGTGACCGTTCACGCCGCGGCGACGGAATCGATCCTCCGCGGCGAACAGGTGCGCGAGCCTCCGCCGATCCTGGCCGGAGGAGCGGCCGGTCTCACGGTCGCATCGCTCATTCGCGTACGCAAATCGCGGCGACTCACATTCAGCGTCGCCCTCGGCCTCGCGCTTCTCATTGCTGCCGGTGGTCTTCTACTCCTCGGCCTGACCGGTTTTGCGGTTCCGTTCGTCGTTCTGCTCTGGTCGATCCTCATCGCCGCCGCAACGATCGAAGCGATTCGTATGAGCGCGACGATCACGCGCCTCACCATTCATCGCACGCAGGAAGCAGAGTCGAAGCGCGTCCTCGCCCACGAGCTGAAGACGCCGATCGCATCCATGCGTGGACTCTCGCAACTTCTCGCGGGCTTCGATCTCTCCGACGAAGAACGCCGCCGCGTGGCGTCGCTGCTGGAGAGCGAAGCGGGCAAGCTTCAGTCGATGGTGACCGGACTGCTCGATCTGGAGCGCCTCCCGCTGCGTGACTTCGAGGCCTCCTCATCCGTCATTGATCTCGGAGCAGTCGTCGCCGCGCGCGTCGAGTTCCTTCGAGCGAGCAGCGACCGAACGTTGACCGTGTCCAACGCACCAGGAGTTCTCATTCGCGCCGACGCCGCGCTCATCGACCGCGTCGTCGACAATCTCGTCGGCAACGCCATGAAATACACGTCGTCACTGATCGCGGTGACCGTTCGACGCCGCGGCGCCGAAGGCGTCCTCGAGGTCGAGGATCGCGGCAGCGGGATCGACGAAGCCGAGCGCGCGCGCATCTTTGATCGCTTCTTCCGCGGTTCCGCGGCGGCCGGCACAGAAGGCCTCGGCCTCGGTCTGTCGCTGGTTGCGGAAGTGGCGCGATGGCACGGCGGCTCCGCATCGGTTCACAGCGCCACGGAAAGCGGATCGCTGTTCCGCGTCGCGTTTCCGCTGGCGCCCGCGGTCGCAAAAGCGGGAGCGATGTGATGGCCTGCGTGCTCGTGGTCGACGATGATGCCGGCATCCGCGAGAGCGCGGTGACCGCGCTGGAGAAAACCGGCCACCGCACGCTGCAGGCCGCGGATGCAGCGGAGGCGCTGCGAATGCTGCGCGAGCATCGCGTGGATGTCGTTGTGAGTGACATCTACATGCCCGGTCAGGATGGTCTCGAGCTGCTGCAGTCGATCGTTGAGCGCGGCGATCCGCCGCGAGTCATTCTCATGACGGCGCGCGGCAGCATCGAGACGACGGCTCTCGGCTATCGCATCGGCGCGTTCGACTATCTCGCGAAACCTTTCGAGCTGTCGGAACTGATCGCGCGCGTCGCCGATGCAGTGAGGCGAGGCACGCCGGAGACCGCGGAGATCGAGCCCGCACCGCCGTCGCGCATGATCGGCTCGCATCCGTCGATGGTCGCGATGTACAAAGCGATCACGCGCGTCGCCTCGCTCGACGTCCCTGTGCTGATCCTCGGCGAGAGCGGGAGTGGCAAAGAGCTCATCGCGCAATCGATCCACGATCTGGGAGCACGCGCCGACGGACCTTTCATTGTCATCAACTGCGGCGCGATTCCCGACACTCTGCTGGAGAACGAGCTCTTCGGCTCGACGCGCGGCGCGTACACCGACTCGCGACAGGATCGGCGCGGCGCGTTGTCGCGCGCCGACGGCGGAACGCTGTTCCTCGATGAGATCGGCGACATCTCGCCGGCGTTTCAAGTGAAGCTCCTCCGCTTTCTGCAGGATGGGATGGTCACTCGTCTCGGATCGGAGAAGAGTCATCACGTATCCGTTCGCATCGTCGCCGCGACGCATCGCGATTTGAAATCTCTCGTCGCGAACGGACAGTTTCGCGAAGATCTCTATTACAGGCTGGCCGGCTACGAGATCAGCGTTCCACCGCTGCGGCAGCGCAAATCGGACATCCCGCTGCTCGTCGATCACTTTCGCCGCCGCGTCGCGGAAGAGATGCATCACGACTCGATCGCCGGACCATCGCGTGCAGTCCTCGACGTGCTCGCGGCACACGACTGGCCGGGCAACGTGCGCGAGCTCGAGCAGGTCGTCCGCCGGACAATCATCGATTCCGGAACATTGACCGACGCTGGCGCCGTGGCGCGCACGCTTCGCGCCATCGCCCCGCAAACGACTGAATCGACAGCGGCGTCCGATCAATCAGAAGTTCCTGACAGCGACGATCTCATTCCGCTCGACGAGGCGGAGCGAAAGCACATCATGGCCGTTCTGCGCGCCACAGCCGGGAATCAGACGCAGGCGGCGTACATTCTCGGTATCGAACGCAAGACACTCGCTCGGAAGATCAAACGTCTGGCGATCCCGATCGAGAAGTGAGACAGATCATGAAGACCATCGTTGCGTCGCTCGTCGCATTGTTCATCGCCGGTTCGGCCGTCGGGCAGACTGCGGTCGACTACCGCTTCGATGACGTGAAGAGAAAAGTCGTGCTGACGAAAGCCAAACAGGAGTGGCGCGTCGAAAAGGGTCAGCACGCGCAGAGCGGCGACAAGGTGCAGACCGGATGGTTCTCCTACGCCCTCATCGCGGCCGAGGCGTATCGCGCGCGGTTCGAGATCTTCAGCTCGACCGATGTGCAGCTCGCTTCAGGAACGCCGGGCGTGATTTTGTCGCTCGAGCGAGGACGCATCCGCGCCGCGTTCGACAAGATCGTCGGAAACGACCCGCGTATCGTACAGACGCCGGGCGCACTGCTCGCCGTGCGCGGAACGAAGTACGACGTGGAAGTCGACAATGCCGGACGCACGACCGTCGACGTGTGGGAAGGAATCGTCGAAGTGAGATCGACGCTCCTCGCGGAACCGCTGCTCGTGCAAGCCGGTCAGGAATCTGTGTTCGGACGTCGACAGCCGCCGATGGTGCAGCCGATGCCGGACGATCGCCGGCGCAATGATCCGAACCGTCCTGGCGGTAGCTATGGCCCGGGCCGCGGACCGCACGGCGCTCCACCGCCGGCTGACGGTCACGATCATCATCCGCCGCAACCCGGATCGCACAGCGGTGGCGGTCCGGGCACTCCGCCGCCACCGCCTCCGCCGAAACCTTAGTCGGGTCATTTGGTCACACGACCTCGAGTCGTTTCGACTCGCAATACGCTCTGTTCTCTCGAAGACTCGAGTGGCACCACGTTTGTCTAAGGAGCTCTCATGAACAGACGCGAATTGCTGACAAATGGCATCGCGGCGGCGGCCGCGTTTGCGACAGGCTTGCGCGGTCCGAATGTCGTCGCGCAAACCCTGAAGAAGGAATCGCTCGATCTCACGCCGGGCGATGTCTGCACGCTCACCTGCGCTGCGACGCTCGGCCCGTGTTACTACTCAGGGACGACGGTCCGCCAGGACATCACCGAAGGCAAGACCGGACTGCCGACGCTGCTCAGTTTTCTGATTGTCGACGCCGACACCTGCCAACCGGTGCAGGACGCTACGATCGATATCTGGCACACCGACAACAACGGTGTGTATTCAGCGCCGATCAACGCGATGTGCAACCCGAACGACGCGCTGGCGAGGCAGCAGACATTTCTCCGCGGCGTGCAACCGACGGATACCAACGGCTGGGCGCACTTCCACTCGATCTATCCCGGCTGGTACTCCGGCCGTACAACACACATTCACGCCACGATCCGCCGCAACAACAGCGAGATGGTGACCACACAGTTCTTCTTCGACGACACGCTCAGCGATTTCATCTACCGCAATCATGCGAGCTACTCGCATCGTCCGAACAAAGACACGACGAACCTCAGCGACAATGTCATCGGCGGCAGCACCTCGCGCGTGAAGCCGTTCCTCTTCACGCCGAAGTTGATCGATCAGAAGTCGCTCGTGGCGTTGAAAGTCATCGCCATCCGATCGGTGCGCACGACATGCAGCGCTTGAGTCTCGCTCTTCTTCTCGTCGCGATCGTCAGCGGTGCCGATGCAATCGCCCAGCAATGCGGCACCAACGCCGTCACGTTCTTCTGCCCTGCGTCGATCGGCGCGGCGCTCACGACCGACGACTGCGCCTCGGCCGACTCGAGTCAATACGACCTCTGGCAGTTTTCCGCCACGGCTGGTCAAACCGTCACGATCGACATGCACTCGACCGCGTTCGACACGTTTCTCGCTCTGATCGACCCGTCTGGCATCCCGGTCGCCGAGAACGATGATCTGTCATCGAGCAGCACTGACTCACGCATTTCAATCACCCTCACCTCGAGCGGAACGTGGACGATCGTCGCGAACAGTTTGAATGCGTCGAAGACCGGCGATTACAACCTGCAACTCTCGTGCGGCGCGACGATCACAGCGCGTCGTCGCGCCGTCCGCCACGGGTCGAACTGACGCGTCATTGCGCGTCATTTTGACTCGAAAAAATCGTCCTCCTCAGAGCGATAAGCCTGGCACCTCGATTGACTTAGGTGGTTCCCATTGAAAGGAGAATCACCTGATGAAACGAACCCTCATCACAACCTTTGCTTTGATCCTGCTGGCGTCCATCGCCAGCGCGAACAACGGCCGCGGCGGCGGAGCCGATTTCGGCAGAGACGGCGGCCAGGCCATCGTCGGCAGCGACGGAACGCTCTACATCGCGCGCACGACCGTCGACACCGGAACGAACACGGCGACGACGACCGTGACGGCAATCAGCCCGAGCGGAAGTACCGTCTGGACCGCGACGCTCGCCACACGCGGCGGACTGCGTCTGTCCGGAAGCAATCTCATTTCGGTCAGTGAGACGCGAGCAAGTGACGGCACAGTCACTTCCACGCTGACGGCGCTGTCGACTGCAACCGGCGCAGTCGCTTGGACGCGGACACTGTCGGGCGACGTAACAGAGCTGGAGCCGTTCAACGGCGGCACGTACGTGATCACAGTGTCGTCGAGCACTCGTTCCATCACCGCGCTCGACAACGGCGGCAACGTGCTCTGGACCGTTACAGCGTAAGGAACGCCCCTCACCCTGCCCTCTCCCGGCGGGAGAGGGTTGGGGTGAGGGGCTTCAGCCATGCACATCCTTCTCATGCAGTCGAGTCGAAGCAGGTTGCTGGCGCAGCGTCGCGTGCGCTCGTACGTCGCACGTTACGGAGTTCCCGATCTGATCCACGCTCACGGCTCGATGTGGGGCGGCTACGCCGCCATGCTCTGCGCGCGCGATCTGCGACGGCCCTATGTCATCACCGAAGATGCCGAATCGATCCTGACGCTCGACATCTCGAGAGGTGATCGCCGGCGCATCGTTGATGTCTATCGCCAGGCGAAGCGCGTGATCGCGGTCAGCGACGCGCTGAAAGCCAGCATCGATTGCATCGCCGGCGCACAGATCGCGGAGGTTGTTCCGAACACGGTCGACTCGGAGTACTTCCATCTGCCGTGCGCGCCGCGCCAGTCACGACCATTTGTCTTCCTGTCAGTGAGCGATCTCTCGCCGAGCAAGAGGGTGGATCTATCGATTCGCGCGTTCGCACGGTTGCATGCGAGCGAACCGCACGCTCGGCTCGTCGTCATCGGCAGCGGAAAAGAGTCTTCGCGTCTCCGCGAGCTCACCCACACCCTCGGTGTTCCCGATGTCATCGAGTTCACCGGCGCGATCCCTCGCGCCGCAGTGCGACAGCGGATGTGGGATGCGAATGCGCTCGTTCTTTCCAGTGACGTCGAGACATTCGGCGTGGCGTTGATCGAGGCGCTCTCCACCGGTCTGCCGGTCATCGCGACGCGCTGCGGAGGACCGGAAGAAATCGTCACGCCCGATCTCGGAACGCTCGTCGAATGCAACGACGCAGCAGGACTGGCGCGCGCGATGGGCGACATGCTTCGCCGCGACTTCGACGCCGCGGAGCTCCGATCGAGCGTCACGCGCAGATTCGGGTATGCGGAAGTCGGCAAACGACTATGCGAGATCTACGAGAGCCTTCTCCCCGCGGGAGAAGGTGCCGCGAAGCGGCGGATGAGGGGCGAGCAGTCGCGAGAATCTCGCCCCTCACCCGGCGCTTCGCGCCACCCTCTCCCGGTGGGAGAGGGCGCAGCTTCATGATGACACCGGTCCCCCGTCGCCGGCGTTGTGATCGCTGCACGGAAGGCGCGGACGTGATCCTCGACGATCTCTATCTGTGCGGAGACTGTTTTCTGGAGGAGTCGATCCGCCGCTACGCGATGCTGTTGTCGAGGAAGACCAAATCAGAGCCGGTACGCTTCCGATGCTCGTGATTGACGGCTCGCCAGAGATGGCTGGCCAGATCAGCGAGCAAGCCGAGGGGGACGGTGGGAAGGTGGAGCAGGACGTCGACGGCGCGCTCGGCTGCGAACACGTTCAGTAATTCCTGAGCGGCGTCATTGCGATGGTCGGCACAGGCAGCTTCGAACAGCTCCATTTCCCGCGTGGTCAGGCGCATGGCATTGTGAGAGTGCACCCACTGGCAATCACTCAACGTCGCCTGACCGTGAATGAACCGTAAAACTTAGAATAGCGTCTGTGGAACAAGGCTCGGCGGCCAATCAGGTGGCCGATTTCATCCGCGCACTGGCGCTGGCGTGGAAGAACCTCGCCGCCTATCCGCCCGGTCATCCCGCCCTCTCCGGTTCAGTCGAAGCAGCGCATCGCGCTCTGATGGATCTTCGCGGTCCCGCGGGCGAAGTGGCACTCGGCATCGCCGCCGACGGCATTCTCTACGGCGACGACAAGATCGATTCGACGCAGGCCCAAAAATTTGCGCAGGCGCTCTAC
>DASYUK010000436.1:0-1852 GCA_036001325.1 Thermoanaerobaculia bacterium | reverse complement strand
GCGCGCGAGATCGTCCGGCATCGACCGGGCGCCGATCGTCAGCTTGCCGCGTACGAGCAGCGTCACGACATACGCGATGTGGTCGACTACATCATCTCCGAAACGGAGCACGGAATTTGAACCGACGCGACATCCACGCTTCCTACGATTTCTTCGAATACGTCCGCCTCGACGACAACTCTGTTCCGTCAGCCGATCGATCGAGGATCGACGTCGCCGTGCTCGACATGAATCACTCGTGGCCAAATGTCGGCCACGACTCATTGGTCCACGCGGTGCTCGAAGCAGCAGATGCGGTGCGCGAAGAGATCGTCGGCGCAAAACTGAAGGTGCGCGTCATCTCGTACGACGTCAGGCGCAGGCTGCAGGTCCCTCACTCTCCAAACGGCCGTTTTCAGCTTTACATCGGCACCGGCGGCCCCGGTCATCTCGATCCGCGTCAGAACGACGGACGGAAGTGGTACTCGCAGGGGATCAGTGAAAGCAGCGCGTGGGAGGCGCCGCTCTTCCTTCTTTACGATTCGATTCTCGAGAACGAGAACGCCGCGCTGATCGCGGTCTGCCACTCATTTGGTCTTCTCTGCCGATGGTCGGGTGTCGCCCGGCCGGAGTTACGCACGGAGAAGAGCACCGGCATGCCGCTGAACGCGCTGAGCACGGAGGCGGCATCGCATCCGTGGTTCTCACAATTCGCGGAGCAGCTCCCCGATCGCCGGCACTTCCGCGTCATCGACAATCGATTGTTCGATCTCAAGCTCGAGTCCGCGGGAAAGAGCTGTCCCGTCGCGTTCGAGTCGATCGATAGTCCGGCGATGACGATGATCGAGTTGGCCCGAAGTGCCGACACCGGCGTCCCCCGCATCCTGGCCTCGAACCATCATCCCGAGATCGTTGACCGCGATCACATCATGCAGGTGCTCGAAGAAAAGCGTGCGCACGGCGAGGTCAACGACCAGTGGTATGAGGAGCGAGAGCGCACATTGACCGAGTTTCTGTACGGAGAAACCGAGCGCCAGAGCCGCCTGACCTCGTACTTCACTCTCCTCGGACCGATCCGGCACCACATCGGCAGGCTCGTGCGTGAGCGCTCCGGCGGATAGAATCGACGCCGGATGCGCCCTCACGGCCTGAATATCGTCACCATCGGCGGTGGCACCGGTCTATCCACGCTCCTGCGCGGATTGAAGCGCTACGTCGACGCCGAAGGTGCCTGGTCGATCGCGAGCCTCGGCGCGATCGTCACCGTGACCGACGAAGGCGGGAGCTCCGGCGTTCTGCGAAAAGAATTCGGCATGCTTCCGCCAGGCGATATTCGCAACTGCATCGTCGCGCTGGCCGAAGAAGAACAACTTCTGTCGCGTCTCTTCAACTATCGCTTCGAGACCGACTCGGCGCTGAAGGGTCATTCGCTCGGCAACCTGCTCTTGACCGCGATGACCGAAATCACCGGCGGCTTCGACAACGCCGTGCTCGCCGCCTCCGAGGTCCTGGCGATCGCCGGCGAGATCTATCCGTCGACGCTGGCCGATGTCCGATTGCGAGCCACGCTCGCCGACGGCAGCGAGCTCGTCGGCGAAGTTGCCATCAGCGGATCACACATCGGCGAGAAGCCGAAGAGCACGCCGCATCACGCGCGCATCGTCCATCTCGCCATCGATCCTCCCGACGCGGAGCCGCCGGCGCGCGCCCTCTCTGCGCTAAGCAGCGCGGACATGATCATCATCGGGCCCGGCTCGCTCTACACGTCGGTGCTGCCGAATCTCGCCATCAAGCCGATCGCCGAAACGCTGCGACAGGCCAAAGCGCTGCGCGTCTACATCTGCAATGTGATGACGCAGCCGGGCGAGACCGA
>DASYUK010000435.1:0-7189 GCA_036001325.1 Thermoanaerobaculia bacterium | reverse complement strand
GACGACGAGACGCCGGGGCGGATCGAACGGCGCAGGCGTGCCGAGGCCGCGCCAGGCGAAGTCGAAGACGCAGCGAAGCACGATCACGCCGCCGATCGACATCAGCACGATCGCGGGCCAGTTCAGTTGTGGGTTCAGCTTCCCGCCGGCGATCCAGCGCGGAATGAACCAGGTCCAGATCGATACGAAAATGATGCTGACAATGATGCTGCGCGCGAGCGCGAAGATCTGACGGCCCATACGTCGGTTACGGCGGGGTTGCGGCGGGGTTGCGCGGTTACGCAGTACTGCCGCATAACCCGGCCGGAACCACGCCGAAACCCCGCCGTAACCCTCGGAACAACTAACCACACTAAGATACAACGTATGACCACGGCCACCGATCTGCCCATCGCCCACACCGATCCCGTGAACGCGAAGATCCTCGCCGTTTCCGAGGATCGCATTCAGGGTTTTGTGCGCGATCCGTTCGGGACGATCGCCGAGCAGTCGGGCGTCGACGTCGAGACCGTGATGGAGCGCATCCGCGCGATGCTGCGAGCGGGAACGATCCGCCGCGTGCGGCAGACGCTGATGGCGACGAATCTCGCCGAGGGAGCGCTCGTGGCGTGGCAGCTTCCGGCGGAGAAGGTCGACGCGGCGTTCGATTTCATGTTCAAAGAGGATCCGTTCTCCGGTCACGTCGTGATCCGCTCGACCGATGCAGCGACACCCGGATCGAATTACCGGTTGTGGACGACGGTGAAAGCGCCGCAGGGTTTCTCGGTCGACAAGCATTGCGAGCTTCTGGCGCGACTCACGGGTGCCGAACGTTTTCGCGTCATGCCCGCCAAACGCATCTTCGCCCTCGGCGTCGGCCATGTGCGTCGCAAGGGGATGGAGCCGGGGAGCAAGTCGGACGAGCTGGCTGAGGTGAAGGACACGAAACAAGTTGAGCTCTCCGATCTCGAATGGCGCGTGCTGACCGCACTCAAACGCGAGCTCGAGCCGCAGGAAATGACACGCGATCTTTGGCAGCGTCGCGCGGCGGAAGCGAACGTTCCTCTCGAGACATTCTTCACAGTCGCCGAAGATCTGAATCGGCGCGGCGTGATCGGCCGATTCTCGACGTTCCTCGAGCATGTAAAGCCGCTACAGAGCGGCGAACGCGTCACGCGATTCAATGCGCTGTTTCACTGGGCCGTGCCGCCGGGGCGCGAGATCGAAGCGGGACGGCAGATCGGTCGTTTTCACATCCTCACGCATTGCTACTGGCGCGAGGGCGGCCCGGAGTTCCGCAATGTCAACATCATGGCGGTCGCGCACGGTACGGAGAAGGACGTCGTGCTCGCGCACAAGCGCGCGATCGATGAGCACCTGATCAGTATCGGGATTCCGGTGAGCTACACGAACGTATTCTGGGGCGGGCGGAGCGAGATCAAACCGTCGGAGATTTCGCCGTTTGCGTACGAGGAGTGGCTCAAAGCCTTCTCCCTCCGGGAGAAGGTGCCGCGGAGCGGCGGATGAGGGGCGTCATCTTGCCTAGCATCTCGCCCCTCACCCGGCGCTCCGCGCCACCCTCTCCCGCTGGGAGAGGGAACTGCTATGACGCGGTCTTCCACTCCACGCCCGGGTTTTCCTTCTCCGCGTACTCCAGCTCCCACTGAGAAGTGAACAACACGACAGCGTGGCCGTTGCGATCGATGGCGATGCGCGAGCGGCTCGGCAGCGTCAGCTTCGCGATGTCGTCGACGTCTCCCTCGACCCAGCGCGCGATCGTGTACGGCAGCTCCTGGATCGTCGTCTTCACGTCGTACTCCGTCTCGAGACGCGAGCGAAGGACATCGAATTGCAGCTCGCCGACGACTGCGAGAATCGGCTCGCTTCTGAGTCCCTCGTGGAGCGTGAGCACCTGCATGACGCCTTCTTCTTCGAGCTGCTCCAGACCTTTCTGGAACTGCTTCTGACGCGTGACCTGCGTCGCGCGGAGCATCGCGAAATGTTCCGGTGCAAAACGCGGAATGCGATCGAACTCGACGGGTTCGCCTGACGAGACCGAATCGCCGATCTGGAACAGGCCGGGATTGACGAAGCCGATCACATCGCCGGGATACGCCCGCTCGATCGTCTCGCGATCGCGCGCAAATAGACGATGCGGGCGGGTCATGCGCACCTCGCGTCCGAGGCGAGTGTGATGGACGAGCATGTCTTTCTCGAAGACTCCGGAGCAGACGCGCATGAACGCGAGTCGATCGCGATGGCGCTTGTCCATGTTCGCCTGGATCTTGAAGACGAAGCCGGTGAAGGTATCGCTCGTGGCGTCGACGCCTGCGCGCGCCGACGGTGATGGCGCGAGCTCGAGCAGCGCCTCGAGGAAGGGCTGCACGCCGAAGTTGTTGATCGCGCTGCCGAAGAACACCGGAATGACTTCTCCGCGATTGAAACGATCGAAATCGAATGACGCTCCCGCTCCTTCGAGAAGCTGCGCCGCCTCGCGGAGCTCCTGCCACGCGTGACCGCCGAACGTCTCTTCGAGGCGCGGATCATCGAGCCCGCTGGCCGTCACCGGCGCGATGGAGGCGCCGTGCTGCGTCCGCTCGAATCGAAGGACCTGCTGCTTGCGCAGATCGAAGACGCCCTGGAACGTCGGGCCGTTTCCGATCGGCCAGTTCATCGGAACCGCGCTGACCTTGAGCTCACGTTCGATCTCGCCGACGAGATCGAACGGATCGCGGCCGGGATGATCGAGCTTGTTGATGAAGCAGATGATCGGAATGTTCCGCATGCGGCAGACGTCGAAGAGCTTTCGCGTCTGCGGCTCGATGCCTTTCGCGCTGTCGAGAACCATCACCGCACTGTCGGTCGCGGCGAGAGTGCGATACGTGTCTTCGCTGAAGTCCTCGTGGCCCGGGGTGTCGAGAAGGTTGAGGCAGTACCCGTCGTACTCGAACTGCAGCACCGTCGAGGTGATCGAGATTCCGCGGCTTTGCTCGATGGCCATCCAGTCAGAGGTCGTATGCCGCTGCGCTCTGCGTCTGCGAACTGCGCCCGCCACCTCGATCGCACCGCCGTAAAGAAGGAGCTTCTCCGTTAACGTCGTTTTTCCGGCGTCGGGATGCGAGATGATGGCGAACGTCCGCCGTCGCGCCACTTCACGGCTCAGTCCGTCTTGGAATTCAGCAATCGCGCTCAAGAATGTATCCTTCGGAGATAGAGTCACTTAGAACAGATCTGTTCTCCGAAGATTCCCAAAGCGAGCCGAACAAATATGAGTGGAAATGCAGCAAGTATCCGCGAGGTTAGAACATCTGAGTAGTAAACACTAAGATCTTAGAGGAGGTTAATGACTATGACGTTCATGACTCGTTATAACGATCCCTGGAATGATCTTCGTGCGCTTCAGAACCGTCTCTTCGAGCCGTTCTTAGGCCGTTTCGGTAGCTTCGGCGACGAAGGGCAGAGCACCACGACGTGGGCTCCTCCCGTCGATGTCGCCGAGGATAACGAGAAGATCCATGTGAAGGTCGAAGTTCCCGGAATGGACGAGAAGGACCTCAAGATCAACTATGAGGATGGTCTTCTGACGATCAGCGGCGAGCGACAGTTCGAGAAGAAGGACGATCGCAACTATCACCGCATCGAGCGCACTTACGGCACGTTCATCCGCAGCTTCAATCTGCCGCGGAGTGTCGAAGCGAGCAAGATCGTGGCGAACTATCGCAACGGTGTTCTCGAGATCGAGATCCCGAAGAAGGAAGAGGCGAAGCCGAAGCAGATCCAGATCAACGTCGGTCAGAAGCAGATCGAGAAGTAACGAGGTTCCGGCGAGGTTCCGGCGGGGTTCCGGCGAGGGTTGCGGCAGTCAGTACCGCGTAACCCCGCCGGAACTGCGTAACACCGCCGCAACTATCTTCCAAGCCCGCCGCAACTATTTTCTCCAGCCGTT
Organism: Thermoanaerobaculia bacterium; assembly: GCA_036001325.1. GTDB lineage: Bacteria > Acidobacteriota > Thermoanaerobaculia > Gp7-AA8 > Gp7-AA8 > DASVHS01. The sequence continues at coordinate 3,264 of DASYUK010000435.1, read as the reverse complement.
TCTGCGTCGGAACATGTCGTGCTCGTATCGAAACCGAGCGTCCTTTGGTGCGAGACGCTTTGCGGCGTCATAGTGCAGGTCGGCGGTGGTGAGCTGGCCGAGCGCTTCGTAGACAGCGGCCAGATTGAAGTGAAGCTCGGCCGAATTACTGTGCCGCGCCAGCGCGCTCTCCCAGATTCGCCGCGCACCATCGAGCCGTTCCGCGTCGATCATCGCCATGCCCTCGTCGAACTCGGGTGCATCGTCGGCCAGCACGATCGATTCACGGATGCGTCGCGGTGTGATCTCTTCCGCCGCCGCGATCGCCGCGTAACGCGCGGCTTGTTCGAGTGCGATATCACGCTCTTCATCGGTCAGCTCTTCGACGCGCGGTGATGTTCCTTCACCGCGTACGGAGAACTCGGCGAGTTTTTTCGAGCTCTTCGACAACGCATCGATGTGCGATTCGCAGATGGCGTCGATCCAGAGTTGTTTGCGACGGACGCGGTTCCCGTCGACGTCAAACGAGCTCCCCTGTCCCGATTTCTCCACGGTCTGGCACGTGAACGAATTGATGCGCAGCGTCGCCTCAACCCGATAGTGCTGCGGAATCTCCTTGACCTGTCTTCTCAGCCGCCGCTTCCGCGCCGGCGTCTTTTCCTCGGTCGCGTCGAGCACGCGCAACGTGCCGCTGCGATTCGTCTGATCGAGGAACACATCGAGGAACGTCGAGATCTTGTCGGTGTCGCTGATCGCGTAGGTGATCACGAGATCTTCGGCGCCGGCGAGGTTCTGACGGGCGGGGATGGTTCGCCCGAAGGTGAGCCGGGCCGCGAACGCCGTGGACGCCGTCAGAAGCACGACCGCACACACCTGTGGCAGACGAGGCATGGTGGATCGACTCATCCTACAACAGGTCTGTGCCACAGATAGAATCGCGGCCGCATGAGGCTGAATGTCACCAGCGAAATCGGGCGACTCAAGAGCGTTCTCGTCCATCTGCCCGGCCGCGAGATCGACCTCATGGTTCCGCCGATGATGGCCCAGCTCCTCTTCGACGACATCCTCTACGGCCAGGTCGCTCGCGAAGAGCACCGACGCTTCCAACAGCTCATCCTCTTCATCGCCGACGAGGTCGTGGAACTTCAGGACCTGCTCGAGGAGGTCTTCGAAGACGAGAAAGTCAAAACCCGCATCGTCCGTGATCTCGCTCAACGCAACCACCTCGGCCGCAAGCTGGTCAGGCGTCTGCTCGATCAACGGCCGGCCAAGCTCGCGGAGATCCTGATCAGCGGAATTGTCAGCGAGGAGGGGAAGTCGGGCGCGTTGCCGAAGTTCGACATCTTTCCCGTCCCCAATCTCTTCTTCGTGCGCGACCCGCAGGTCGTGATCGGCGACGGCGTCGTCGTCTCCTCGATGGCCACCGAGGCGCGAAGGCGCGAGTCGCTTCTGTCGAAATACGTCTTCGAGAACCACAAGCGCTTTCAGCGGCCCGATCTCTTCTGGACGGACTTCATGCGCGACGACTCGCAGCCGATGCGACGCGGCGGGCCGACGCTCGAAGGCGGCGACATCCTCGTCGCACGCCGCGACGTCATCATCGTCGGCCTTTCGGAGCGAACGAACAGGGCCGGTGTGCGCCAGCTCATCCGATCGCTGCAGGAATCCGATTCCGGTGTGAGCACTGTTCTCATCGTCGAGCTGCCGAAGCAGCGTTCGTTCATGCATCTCGACACGGTCTTCACATTCACGAGCCGTCACGAGTGTCTGATCTATCCTCCGGTCATCCTGCCGGGAGGGAGCGAGGCCGCGACGATCACCAGGGCCGACCTGACGAAGCGCCGGATCGAATACTCGGAACAGAAGTCGCTGCTCGGTGCGCTGAAGAAGCTCGGCTTCGAGCTCGAGCCGATCTACTGCGGCGGGAAACGCGCCGTCGATCAACAGCGCGAACAATGGACCGACGGCGCCAACGCGTTCACGCTCGCTCCCGGCATCATCCTCATGTACGAACGCAACGTGCATACGGCCGAGGAGCTGGCCGAGCATGGGTATCACATCATCGATGAGGACGATCTGCTGCTCGGACGCGTCGAGCTCGAGACGTGGACCGACAAGAAGTACGCGCTGCAGATTCCGGGGCACGAGCTGTCGCGCGCACGCGGCGGCCCGCGCTGCATGGCCATGCCGCTCGAGCGCGAGGATCTCTGACCGTTGCCGACATCACGACGAGAACCGAAGCGGAATCTCGCGCTGGTCGCGTTCGGCGGCAATGCCCTGCTCCGTCCCGAAGATCGCGGGACGCAGGAGGAGCAGATCGCGCGCGCGAAGCAGGCCGCGCGATGGCTCGCGGAGATCGTTCGCGCGGAGTACAAGCTCGTCGTCGTTCACGGCAATGGCCCGCAGGTAGGCAACATCCTCGTCCAGGCGGAAGAGGCGTCGACGAAGATTCCGCCGCAGTCGCTCGATGTCGCGGTCGCGCAGACGGAAGGCTCGATCGGCTTCATGCTGCAGCAGGCGATACGAAATCGACTCGAAAGCATCGGCGTTCCCGGCGATGTGACGACGGTGCTGACAGAGGTCGAAGTCGATGTGAACGACGCCGCGTTCAAGAAACCGACGAAGCCGATCGGTCCGTTCTTCACGCGTTATCGCGCCGAAGCGCTGGAGCGCGATCTCGGATGGACGATGCGCGAAGATGCGGGACGCGGATGGCGTCACGTCGTGGCGTCGCCGCGGCCGCTGCACATTCTCAACGTGGCGACGATCGCGCGGATGCTCGACGCCGCGTCGGTGGTCATCGCCGCGGGTGGGGGTGGGGTGCCGGTCGTGCGCGGGCGTGACGGCCAGTGGCGTGGTATCGAAGCGGTCATCGATAAGGATTTCGCTTCTGCGCTGCTCGCTGCGGAGCTGCACGCGGATGTGTTCATCATTCTGACGAACGTGGCGCAGGTGTCGATCGACTTCGGGAAAGCGACGCAGCGCGCGGTTGATCGACTGACGGTGGCAGAGGCGGAGAAGCATCTCGCCGGCGGACAATTTCCCGCGGGCTCGATGGGGCCGAAGATCGAGGCGGCGATCCGTTTCGTACGCGCCACGGGCAGGAACGTGCTGATCACCGATGTCGAGCATTTGCGCGAAGCGGTGGCGGGGAACGGGGGAACGAGGATCACGCCGTGATTTCTGATTTTAGATATCTAAATGATCAAGACGTGCGGCAATCCTCGCAAGGACAGATCTCGCGCAGCCGCTCGTAGGTCCATATCCCATACGCATGACCGTCGG
>DASYUK010000434.1:0-12497 GCA_036001325.1 Thermoanaerobaculia bacterium | reverse complement strand
CGACGAGACCGCGGATGCGATCGTCGCCTATTTCGAGGGGCTCGCTGTACTGGCAAAGACCCGTAATGATCCCGCGCTGCTGCGCCGACTCGGCCGGCACGCTGTGTTGCTCGCCAAAGGCTAGGCCAACGAGCGCACCGGCTCGTAGGCGGATGGCTGGGGAGGGTGGATTCGAACCACCGGATGTCGGCTCCAAAGACCGATGCCTTACCACTTGGCGACTCCCCAGAACGTGGCGCCTGACGATCTTACAAGAGCCGCGGCAACTGCATTCCCGCAAATTGTAGGATCTCCTGCCGTTAGCGGCGATGGCCCGACCGTTGCTGCGCATCCACCTCGATCATGTGGCAATCCAGAACCAACGACAAAGAGTCGACACTGATCCGCCGTGCGAAGCGAGCGGTGACCATCCCCGACCTGACGGCCTTTGCCGCCACGCTCGAGCTGCGTCCCATCGCTCAACTCCTCGGCGATCTTCCGGAGCTGGCGAGAATCTCCGAGGCGAAGTTCACGGTGGCGAGCAATGTCTTGCGACGACGCTTTCTCAATGAAGCGCCCCTCGCACAACTGCAGCTACGAGCATTCGGAATCGAGATCGCGAGCACCGTCGCCGACGAAGACGTCGCGCAGCGCATCCGCGACATCTTCGAGCTCGCGACGGGTTAGCCCCGGATCAGACGCCGACGCTGATTCATGCGATCCGTTGCGCCCCAGGCGTACTTGTACTCTTCGGCGCCGCGGAGAAAATCGAACGACTTCGCGCCGTCGCGAAGGGCCTGTTCAATCGCGTGCGCGACGATGACCGTTCCGGGACTGAACTTCTCGAGCGACGGATCGTACCCGCTCAGGTAGTAATAGACGGTGTCGTGGTGGGCGAAACCGTAGAAGATCGCGACGACGCGATCGTTGATGCGCATCGAGTACATCCGCAACGATGCCGCGGCGAGCATGCCGCGCGCGACTTCACGATGAAACGACTGATCGATTTCTGCGGCGAGCATGCCGGGGAGTCCGCGCTTCTTCCATCGTGCGGCATGCAGCTCGAATAGCGCTTTCATGAAGTCATCGAGCGACTCAGCGGTTGGCGACTCGATCGAGAGGCGACCTTCGCGCTCGAGCGAACGACGGTAGTAGCGCAGCTTCTTTCGGAAATGCGTCGACGTCCGATCGGCGAGATCGTCGAGCGACAAAACGAGACAAGGATCCTGATCCTCGATTTCATCGCTCCACCGCGGCGGTGCCGGAACGTGCAGCAGCGGCGAGATCGATCGAAGTTGCTGCAGATCCCACACCGCGCAGTCGGCGGCGACGAGCCGCGCGACGACCTCGTCGACCGGCGCATCGGGTGACGACAGCATGTCGACGTAATCGCTGTTGCCGGAGCCGATCAGCATGCCGAGGGATTCGGCGGGATCGTCATCGTCACGAAGAATGAAGAAGGGCGCGATGGCATCGAGTCGTCCGTTGTCGCGAACGGCGACAGTCAGAAGCTCGCCCGAGCCAAAATGCCGAAACCACGGCAGGAGCCATAGCGGCGACTGAAACGGGGTCGCCGCGGCATCGCGATTCCATAGCTCCATCCATAGCGGCTCGATCGCCTGAAGCTGCTCAAACGACGTGAGTTCCTCGACGCTCATGCGGCGCGCATTCTATGGCAAGAGCCCACGGGAATGGCTGCGTCCGGCCGGACCGTTTCGCTGAATAACTTTCGTATGAAATCCCCTATCCCTGCGGTGTACTGGTTGACGTGTGTCTTGATGCTGGCGATCGCAGCAGCCGCTTCGGCGACGACGATCGTCATGCCCAGCGACGAGCAGCTCATCCAGAAGTCGCCGGTCATTGTCCGAGGAATGGTAGTCAGCTCGGAACCGGTCGAGCGGGGCGGCGCGATCTGGACCGAGACGGTCCTGCAGATCGACGAAACGCTGAAAGGCAATGTTGGCGCGACGGTCACCATCCGCGAGATCGGCGGCATGATCGGCAATCGCATCACGAAGATCTTCGGCGCGCCGGAGTATGCGACCGGCGAGCATGTCCTCGCCTTTCTCACGCCGACTCCGCGCGGCGATTACCAGACCATCGATCTCTTCGTCGGAAAGTTCAGCGAGAGGTCCGTCAAAGGTCAACGGCTCTGGAGACGCGATGCGGACGAGACGAATGTCACGCTGGTCGATGCGCAGTTTCAGCCGATCGAGTCGGCGAACGTCGATCGAGATGCCGCGAGGTTCGAGCAATTCGTTGTTGATCGGGTGAGCGGGCGTGAAGGGTCGAAGAATTATGGCAGCCCCTCATCCGGCGCTTCGCGCCACCTTCTCCCGCGGGGAGAAGGACCTGAAACGAACTTCACGCTCATCTCCGAGCCGACGGTCTACCGCTGGTTCGCGTTTGACAATGGCGGATCCGCAGCGTGGTACAGCTACGGGACGCAGCCCGGCTACAGCGGCGGGGGCGTCAGCGAAGCCACCACGGCGATGTCCGCATGGACGACCTACACCGCGGCGAACATCAAATACAGATACGCCGGAACCTCCGGCGGGACGCCGGCCGGCCTGGCGCGCGCGAATGGCACGAACGAAATTCTGTTCAACGATCCTCTGAATGAGATCGCGGGATCGTGGAGTCCATCGACCGGAGGCGTCGTCGGCCAGGGCGGATTCAACGGCGTGTCGAGTGCGAGCAGTTGGAATGGTCCGTTCAACGCCGATGCGACGCACACCCAGCAGACATATCGCGCCTGGAACATCACTGAAGGCAATCTCGTCATTCAGGACAACGTCTCGCCGTCGGCTCACATCAGCTCGAATTCGCTCGCCGAGATCATCGCTCACGAATTCGGCCACACCCTCGGCTTTGGCCACAGTGCCGACAGCACTGCGCTGATGTATGCGACCGTGACGGGAATCGGACCTTCGCTTCGGGCTGACGATCAGCTCGCGGCGCGCTGGCTCTATTCGAGCGGCAACTCCACGCCGCCGCTGCAAGCGCCGGCTGCGCCTTCGAATCTGACGGCGACCGCTTCGTCGAGCAGCAGCGTCGCACTGCAGTGGAACGACAACTCCTCGAATGAGAGCGGCTTCTCGATCTACTACGCGGGAAGCGGATCGTTCACGAAGGCCGGTCAGGCAGCGGCCGGCCAGACATCCGCGACGATCAGTGGACTCTCCGCCGGCACGTATCGCTTCTACGTCGCCGCATTCAACGCCGCCGGCGAATCGGGAGCGTCGAACACGGTGACTGTGACGCTCGCTGCGCAGCCCGCGCCGATCGCGGCTGCGTTCAGCGTTTCCCCGGGAACGACCGGCACGGCCGGCTCGACGACATTCATGTTCACCGATCAATCGACGGGCACTGTCGCATCGCGAACGTGGAATTTCGGTGATGGCGCGACATCGACGAGCGCCGCGCCGACGCACGTCTACTCGAGCGCAGGCCAATACACAGTTGTGTTGACCGTTCGAGACAGCGCCGGCACTCAATCGCAAGCTTCGCGAGTCATCAGCGTCAGCGCTGCACTGCAACCTTTGAATGCGGCCTTTACGTATTCGCCGAGCAGCCCGCTCGCCGGCGACCTGGTCAACTTCATCGATCAGTCGACCGGCGGCGTCACGTCGTGGCTGTGGAACTTCGGCGACGGCTCCGTGTCATCGGATCAGAATCCTATGAAGCAATACGCGACGGCGGGCCTGTACACCGTCACGCTGACGATCTACCGCAACGGCGAGAATCGCGTGGCTTCCCACAACGTGAATGTGGGGGCGAAGATCCCGGCGACGCCACAGCCGGGTCAATTCAAGTCACTCATCCCGGTTACCGCGCAGACGAACGGCATCGGCGGCTCGATCTGGCGGACGGAGCTGACGATTTTCAACGCCGGCGATGAAACGGCATCGGTCGACCTCTTGTTCGTGCCGGGAGCCGGTGTCGCGCCGCAGACGCGGTCCATCTTCGTCCTGCCGCGCGAGACGCGCACGTACGCCAACGCGCTGCTCGAAATTTTTGGAATGCCCAGCGGCGCGGGTGGCATCAACATCACCGCAACTGCTGCAACGACGACGCCGGATCTCAAAGTGACGAGTCGTACATTCAATGCCGCACCGACAGGCACCTATGGTCAAGCAGTCCCTGATGTCGATTCCACCGATCTTCAGAGCGCGTTGTACATGACCGGCCTGATCTCGACGGCAGATTTCCGAACGAACATCGGACTCGTGAACAAGAGCGGAAGCTCCGTCGCGACGACGATGACGCTCCTTGACGCCGACGGCAACGTCGTGCAGAGCACGACGCTCACGGTTCCACCGAACAGCTTTCAACAGGGATCGCTGGGCGGTTACTTCACGGCGACGGCAGGCCGCAGCGATTCGCTGCTGTCCCTTCGCATCGGCAATTCCGCGCGCGACGCGGTGAGCGTCTACGCCTCCGTTGTCGATAACAGAACACAGGATCCTGTCTACATTCAGGCGATGCCGATCGCCACGTCGTCGCTCTTGACGATTCCGGTTGTAGCGCGCGCTAACGGCGCGAACGGTACGTTCTGGCGCAGTGATGTCACGCTCTTCAATCCGAGCAGCACATCCTTGAATCTGATGATGCGGTTCGGCGTTCGTACGCGCAGCATTTTCGTCGGCCCGAACCGCAGCGTCGTGATCCCCGATGTCGTGACGGCACTCGGCGAACAATCGGGGAGCGGTCCGCTCGAGATTTCGTGGAGCGGAAGCAGCGCGCCGGTGGTGACGAGCCGCACCTACACGACGGTCGACAATGGTGGAACGTACGGGCAGTCTGTCGATGTCGTGGAGGCATTCGCGACGCAGCAGTACGTCACCGGTCTCCGCTCCGATGCCGACTTCCGCACGAACGTCGGTTTCCTCAACGGCGGCAATGATCCGATCATCGTACAGGCCACGGTGTTGTCAGCGTCGGGGGCGCCGATCGGATCCGTCGCTGTGAATGTTGCGGCGCATTCGCTCGTGCAATATCCGCTCATGGCGTTGACGCCTGGTGTCGATGCTTACAGCATCGGCTCATGCACGCTCGACGCACGGACCAACGGCGCGGCGGCGCTGTTCCTCTACGGTTCGGTCGTTGACAACAGGACGGGCGACCCGGTGTTCTTTGGCGGGAAATAGTACCCTCTCCCAACGGGAGAGGGTGGCGCTTCGCGGCACTTTCTCCCGGAGGGAGAAGGAACTGCATGCCGTTCGAGGCCTTTCAGGAATCCGACTATCGACGCTTCTGGACAACACAGTTCGTCTCGAACGTCGGATCGTGGATGCAGACGGTGGCGCAGGGATGGCTCGTCTATCGGCTGAGTGACTCGGCGTTTCTTTTGGGCTTCGTCGGGTTCGCGAGCTCGGCGCCGGCGATTGTGCTGATGCTCCCGGGTGGCGTGCTCGCTGATCAGCTCAATCGCAAGCGAGTCGTGGCGATCTCGCAGGCTTTACAGGCGCTCACCGCGTTGCTTCTCGCGCTGTCGATCTACATCCATCGCATCACTGTGTGGCAGATCGTCGCGGCCGCGGTGATCGTCGGAGTCGCGCAGTCATTCTCCGCGCCGGCCTGGCAGGCGATGGTGGTCGATCTCCTCGAAGATCGCACGCACCTTCCGAATGCGGTGGCGATGAACTCGCTGCAGTTCAACCTCTCGCGCGTCGTCGGCCCGCTGCTCGCCGGTATCACCCTCTCCGCGTGGGGAAGTTTCTGGTGCTTCTTCCTGAACGCGCTTTCGTTTCTGCCGCTGATCTGGGTGCTGTACACGATGCACAGCCGGCAGGAGCTCGTCGCCGCCGACGAAGCGCTGTTGAAGCGTTTCGCTGACGGGGTGCGCTTCGTGCGCCGAGAACGGATCATCGTGCTGCTCATCGGCATCGTCGCGGCGGCGAGCCTCTTCGGCTTTCCGTATCTGAACCTCATGCCGATCGTCGCGCGAAAGCTCTTTACGAACGACGCGCAGGGAATGGGCTACCTGATGGGGGGTGTCGGTGCAGGCGCGCTCCTCGGCGCGCTCGTACTGTCGATCAAGACATTCAGCGCCAGGCAGATGATCGCCGGCGTCTTCATCTGCTTGACGTCGTTCGGCGTCGCGCTCGCGGCGGTCGGCACGATGCGCGGCACGTACATCGTCGTCGCGTTGCTCGTGATCTGCGGCTACACGATGGTGACCACACTCGCGCTGTGCAACACCTCGATTCAGCAGCGCATCCCCGATGCGATGCGCGGACGCGTGCTCAGCATGTACACATTCGCGTTCTACGCGTTCGTGCCGTTCGGGAATCTCGCCGCCGGTCTGCTCGCCGAGCATCGCGGCATCTCGACGACTCTCTTCAGCCTTGGCGCGGGACTCGTCGTTTCGGCCGCGGCGGCGGGAGTGGCCATGACGCGCGTGTAGTCCTTCTCCCCGCGGGAGAAGGTGCCCGAAGGGCGGATGAGGGGCGAGCTATTGCCGAGAATCGAGCCCCTCACCCGGCGCTTCGCGCCACCCTCTCCCGGCGGGAGAGGGCCACCACACGATCACCCCAACGACTCGAGAATCTCCTCGATCGTCGTACGCCGGCAGGTGTACGTCGGCGTGTCGCGCACCGTGAACTTCGACGACTCCGTTTCGCGCAGCTCCTGAACGAGGTCGAGGAATTCCGCAGGCGATTCTGCTTCGAACGCGACGACAAAATCCTGATCGTCCAGTCCGAACGAATACGTCGTGTTGATCTTCACGCGCGGATACTTGTGCCCGATGGCGATGTGGTCGTTCATGATGCGCTGGCGCTCCGACATCGGCAGCAGATACCAGTCGCGCGTCTTCACGAACGGATAGACAAAGAGGAACGGGCGCTTTCCGGGCACGATGCGCAGGCGGCGGCCTTCCTGTCCTTCATGCACATGCTCATCGACGTACTGCGAGTGCTTCGTCATCGCCAGATATGAATACGGCACATCGAGATAGCGGCCGAGGATCGAGCGGTTGATGTCGCCGGCCATCGTCTGAAACGGTTCGATGTCGAAGCCGATGCGCCAGAGCATGAAATCGACGCCCGCTTTCAAGCCGACAGTGGAGTAGGGGAGAACCATCATCGGCCCGGTGTAGCGGCGGACGATTTCCACGAGCTCGCGCTTCGCTTCCGCTTTCCGCTCCGCGCTCTCGGCGCGAAAACTGCGATCGGCGCGGAAGAACATGAAATTGACAAACTGACGAGCGTTCGCCTTCTCGTCTTTTGTTGCAGCATTCGTTTCAGGCTGGGCGATCGTGGTCATGGTGAGAATGATAGTACGATCCAAAACGTGAATCGCCCGGCCGTAAATGCCCCCGCCTCTTCCGCTTCGGCGCGGTCGTATCAGCAGCTTCTGACCAAGCTGCTGCGGCACGGCGCATATCCGCAATTGCGCAAGGTCGTCGACAAGACCCTTCCCGCCGATCTGTCGCCGGTGCTGCCGCTGCTGCTGGAAGAGGATCGCAAGCGAATCCTCACGCTTCTGATCGAGGCGGGGAAGGCCGCGCGCACGCTGCTCGAGCTCGACGAAGCCGATCTGAACGAGATCACGTCGTCGCTCGACGATGCGACGATCGCCGCGATCTGCAGTTCCTCCGCTCCAGACGACGCGGCCGATCTGCTCGACGCACTCGATAACGAGCGGCGCGAGCGCATCCTCGAGCTCCTCGGCGCCACGCAGAGCGCGAAACTCGAATCGCTGCTGGAAGGGGAGGAAGAGACCGCAGGCTCGCTGATGAATACCGAGTTCCTCGCGTTGAGCGAGGACCTCACGGTCGCCGAGGCGGTCGAAGCGATCCGTCAATATCCGCGAAAGGAATCGTTCTTCTATGTTTACTGCGTCGACGAAGGCGGTCATCTCGTCGGCGTCCTCTCTCTGCGCAGCCTGATCCTCGCGAGCGCAGCGGCGCGCCTCAAGGACATCATGGTGCAGAGCGTCGTGCGGACGCAGGTCGACTCGACGCCGGAAGAAGTCGCGCAGATCGTCTCGAAGTACGACCTGCTGTCGGTGCCGGTTGTCGATCTGCAGAATCGGCTCGTCGGTGTGGTGACAGTCGACGACGTCATCGACGTCATTCAGGAGCAGGCCGAAGAAGATCTTCTCCACCTCGCTGGCGTTGCCGCCGAAGAGCGCGTGTCGACTCCGGCCGGCCAGTCGTTCCGCATGCGCTTTCCGTGGCTGGCGATCAATCTCGCGACGGCATTTCTAGCGTCGTGGGTTGTGAGTTGGTTTCAGGGGACGATCGAGAGATGGGCGGCGCTCGCGGTCTTCATGCCGATCGTCGCCGGGATGGGCGGCAACGCCGGAACGCAGACGCTGACCGTGTTCGTCCGCGGACTGGCGCTGGGCGAAATCGATTGGTCGAGCGGATTCCGCGCGGTTTGGAAGGAAGTGCTGGTCGGATTCGGCAACGGTTTCGCCAACGGGCTGCTCACGACGCTCGTCGTCGGTTTCTGGACCCACGATTGGACGTTGGCGACGATTCTTCTCGCGGCGATGACGTTCAACCTGATCGTCGCGGGGATCGCGGGAGGTCTGGTCCCGCTGGCGCTGGAGAAATTCGGCTTCGATCCCGCGATCGCTTCCTCGATCTTCGTGACGACCTTCACCGATGTCGGGGGCTTTTTCTCATTCCTTGGACTCGCAACGCTGGCGATGCACTTCCTCGCGCACTGATGCTTCCTGTCAACTCTGTGTGAACACGATATTTGAAGTAGCGCGATTTTCAGACGTCCATGTGGAAAGTGAAAACGAAGAATGGAAACTGCACAAATCGCGCTGCAACTCGGGAGCCTTTTTCCGTTTAACCAGGTATAGCCTCTGTTGTTTAGAGCGTTTCGCCCAACTCGTTGTGCAAATCGCTCAAATGCGCTTTTTTTTGCGGCGGCGTGAGTTTTTCACAGCGATTTCCGCAGCGTTTTCCACACTTTCTGTGTAAAGAAAGATTCACCCTCCCGGATGAATCGCGGTTCATCGCCGGTAAAGTCCACGATCGTCGACGCTTTTCCCTTTTGCGGACCGTTATCGATGATGAAGTCGATGCCTGGAAATGAAACCGTTTTCGGATCGAGCAGCGGCGGTTCGCCGCTGCGATTCGCGCTTGTCGAGGCGAGAGGACCGGATCGCTCGAGCAGTTCGCGAAGCCACGGAAGTGCGGGAACGCGAAGAGCGATCGTCGACGCGCCGCGGCTCGCGGCGATCGGCGCTCGGAGCGCGACGATCGCGGTCAACGGTCCGGGCCATAGTTCACTGACTGCGCTTCTCGCGCGCTCAGAAAATAGGGAGCCGAGCGATTCGAGTTGCGCGATCGACGCGCCGATGACGACGAACGGTTTTTCTTCGTCGCGACCTTTCATCTCCGCGATCCTCTGAGTCGCGCGTGCATCGGTTGCGCGTGCGTGCAGACCGTAGATGGTATCGGTCGGCATCAGCACGACGCCGCCGCGCTCGAGAGCGGCGATCGCATCGGCGATTTGGTGCTTATCGGGCGCGGGCATGCGCGGATCCCAGCAGCTCACGCGCGTGTGCAATCGCGGACGCGGCAACTTTCTCGCCGCCGAGCATGCGGGCGATCTCCGTGACGCGCTCCTCATCCGTATCGAGGCGCCGGACACGCGCGCGCGTCTGTCCCTTAACCTCTTCTTTCCAGACGTAGAAGTGCGTCGAGCCGAAACTGGCGATCTGAGGCAGATGCGTGACGCAGATGACCTGATTGGCGGCCGAGAGCTCGCGCAGCTTCCGGCCGACGACTTCGGCCACGCGGCCGCCGATGCCGGCATCGATCTCGTCGAAGACGAGAGTGGCCGCCGCGCCACGGAGCGAACGCTTGAAGAGCGCCGCAGCGATGGCGAGTTGGATGCGCGAGAGCTCGCCGCCCGAGGCGATCTTCAGCAGCGGGCGCAGTTCTTCGCCGCGATTCGGCGAAACGAGGATCTCGATGCGATCGAAGCCATCGGCATGCGGTGTATCGGGATCGCTGGCAACCTCAATTCTGAGAGCCGTTCTTTCCATCGCCAGATCGCGCAGCTCGGTCTCGATCGCTTTCTGAAACGATTCGGCCGCTTTCCTGCGCGCCGATGAGAGCTTTTCCGCCGATTTCCGATAAGAGGAACGGCGCTGCAATTCGAGCTGCTGCAATTTCTCGATGCTGCCTTCGTAGTCGCTGAGGCGCTCGTATTCGTCGCTGATCTTGCTGAGATGATCGAGGACCGCGGCGATCGATCCACCGTACTTCCTGTTGAGGCGCTCGATCATTGCGAGCCGTTCCTCGACCGCTTCGAGGCGCGCCGGATCGTGGCGAACGGAATCACTGAGGTGCCGCAGCGTCCGGGCGATGTCCTGCAGCCGATACGTGACATCATGGAGGTCGTCCGCGATCTGCTTCAAGTCCGTGATTTCGTGCGACAGCGGTTGTAGCAGATGCGCGGCGCGCGCGAGTTGCGTCAGCGCCGAGGACTCATCGTCATCGATCACGCTGAACGCGCCGGAGGTGGCCTCGATCATCTCCGCGGCGTGAGCGAGAATGCTCCGCTCGCTGCGCAATGTCTCCTCTTCGCCGTACCCAAGCTTCGCCGCCGAGATCTCGTCGACCTGATACTTCAGCAGGTCGAGTCGCAGCGAGCGATCGCGCTGCGCGTCGGAAAGCTCGCGCAGTTGGTCGGCCGCTTCGCGCCACGCCCCGTACGCGATCCGAGTGGTCTCGAGCAGCTCATCGTGTCCGCCATATTCATCGACGAGTTGACGGAACGTCTGACCCGCTACGCGCTGATGCGATTCGCTCTGACCGTGGACCTCCAGCACCTCATCCATCGCCTCCGCGAGCTCGCGGACGGAGAGCGCCGAGCCGTTGACCAGCACACGTCCTCTGCCGCCGGTCGCGATTTCCCGCTTCACGATGATCTCGGCGGTGTCGTCGACACCCATCTCTTCAAAGCGCTTCGCCACCGAGGGAGGAAGGTCGAAGATCGCCTCCGCCGACATCTTGTCGGTGCCGGTGCGAATGATCTCCGTCGAGCTGCGCGCCCCGCGGAGAAACTCGAGCGAGTCGATCAGCAGCGATTTTCCGGCGCCTGTCTCGCCGGTGAGAACGTTGAGTGCCGGTCCGGGCTCGATCGCCAGCTCCTCGACGATGGCCAGGTTGCGGACCTTGAGGTAGGTGATCACCGGATCAAAGTGTACCGGCAACGACTTTGCTTTTGTCATCAGTCATGAGAAAGGCGATCCCGGTACTTCTGGCAATCCTTTTCGCGGGATGCAGCAAAGAAGCGGTTCAGCAGAAGGTCCAAAACGTCGTTGACGACATCAGCGCGCCCCTCGGCAAGCGCCAAGATGCCGCGGCGCGTGAGCGCGAACGCTTCGATCAGCAGTGGCGGCAGCTCCAGTCATTTCGCGCGCAACAGGAAGCCAGGCGACGGCAGCAAGAAGCGGCCGCCGCCGTGAAACCGCCGGCTACGTTCCGCTTCGTCACCGGGGTGAAGGAAAAGTTCAAAGGGCTCGATGCGCAGGGAATCAACGATGCGCCGATCAACGTGCCGATCACCGGCGACGTGCACGGACCATCAGTGCTGCGCGCGCAGGTCTATCTCGATCGCATTCATTTCTCGGTCGGGTCGATCGATGGACGGTGGGGCCGCAACTCGGCGATCACGGTGTGGTGGTATCAGCGCGCTCGCGGCCTCGAGCCGACCGGCGATCTCGATGAGCAGACGTTCCGGCAACTCGCCGCTGAAGCCGGATACGCGCCGGTTGTGGTCACGCACACACTCACACTCGACGATCTGAAAGGTCCGTTCAGGCATGTCCCTGACGACGTGTATGAGAAGGCGAGGATGAGCTGCCTCTGCTATGAATCGCTGCGCGAAAAACTGGCGGAGCGTTTTCACGTATCGGAAGATTTCCTGGAACTGCTCAATCCCGATGTGAAGTTCTCCGAGCTGCAGGCGGGGACGATCAACGTCCCGAATGTGCGCGAGCCTTTGACGACCGATCAAAACGACATCGCCCACATCGTCATCTCGATCGCGGGGAACTCGTTCAACGGCTTCGATGCCGGCGACAATCTCGTCTTCCACGGCCCGACGACGCTCGGTTCCGGCTACGATCCCTCGCCCAGCGAGACGCTGCACATCATCAAGATCTTTCCGAATCCCAGCTTCCACTACGATCCGACGCTCTACCATGAAGTTCCCGACACGGAGCCCGACGCCCACCTCCCGCCCGGCCCGAACTCTCCGGTCGGTGTCGTGTGGATGGCGCTGAGCAAGGCGCACTACGGGATCCACGGAACAGCGGATCCCGATTCGATCGGTTACGTGTCATCGCACGGATGCGTGCGACTGACGAACTGGGATGCGGAAGAGATCGAGCATCGCGTGAGCGAAGGCGTGCGCGTTTCGTTCGTCGATGTGCGCGCGAAGGGGCTGCCGGAAGTGGCCAGGAAGGATTGAGTTGGTGGTGGGTCGTAGGTCGTGGGTACCGTGGGCCTCAGCGCCAAAAGGCCCACCGTACCTACG
>DASYUK010000433.1:0-3225 GCA_036001325.1 Thermoanaerobaculia bacterium | reverse complement strand
CGAGAAGGGCATTCTTTCGAAAAGCGTTGGTGAGATCGACCTCCGCTACATCGACGACACCCAGTTTTTCCAGAACCTTGGCGCGCGGCTCCTCGGGATCGGCAACGTGACAGTGGTGTCGTCTGATAAGACAACACCCGTTTTCGTCCTGCAGGGAGTGAGCGACCCGCGGAGCGTCCGTGAAGTGATTCGGTCGCAGGCCTACCAGGCCAGCCAGCGGCAGATCTTCACTCGACCCACCTGACCCGGCCGAGTGCTAAACTTCCGCTCTTCCTACAAGGAGAGGACATGGCCGATCTGTCGACAGTCTTTACCGGCATCCGCTTCGATAACCCGTTCATGCTGGCCTCGGCGCCACCGACGGAGTCGGACGCGAACATCATGCGCGCCTTCGAGGCGGGATGGGGTGGTGTGGTGACCAAGACGATCGGACTTCATCCGGTCATGAACGTCAAGGGACCGAAGACGAAGTTCCTTCGCGCCGACAACAGCGGTACGCGGCTGTCGATGCAGAAGCGCAACGACACCACCCTCGTGGCGTCATGGAACTGGGAGCTCATCTCCGACAAGCCGCTCGACTGGTGGATCGGCAAGCTCGCGAAGATCAAGAAGGCGTATCCGAAGAAGGTGCTCATCGCTTCGATCATGGCCGGCTCCGGAAACGACAAGGAGCTTCACAACTGGCAAAGGCTCGCGAAGGCGATGCAGGATGAAGGCTGCGATGGCCTCGAGCTCAACTTCTCCTGTCCGCACATGGACCGCGTCGACATGGGATCGAATGTCGGCAAGGACAAGGTCCTCTGCTCGGTCGTGACGCAGGCCGTGAAAGAAGTGTCGAAAGTTCCGGTGTGGGTGAAGCTGACGCCGGCGACGGCGAACATCGTCGAAGAGGCGGAAGCATCTTTCCGCGGCGGCGCTGATGCAGTCTCATCGTCAAACACCTTTCCCTCGCTTCCGCCGATCGACTCGCAATCGCTCGAGTTCGAGATGAACGTCGAAGGGTATGTCTCGAGCGGAGGCCTCGGCGGCCCGGCCATTCTGCCGCTGTCACTGGCGAAGATGGCGCAGATGACGAAGGCGTTCCCCGACAAAGAGTTCTCCGCAATCGGCGGCATCTCCACGTTCGACCACGCTCTGTCGTACTTCCTCCTCGGCTGCGGGACAGCGCAGGTCTGCACCGCGGCGATGCTCGATCACGCGATCGGACCGAATGTCATCAAGACGTTGCTCGACGGCATGACCGCGTTCCTCGAGAACAACGCGCAAGGCTGGAAGCAACTCGAAGACTTCCGCGGACTGCGCCGCGATCGCGTCGTGCCGCACTCGCAGATCAAACGCCCCGAGCAGTACGACTATCGCGGCGGCTACGAGACGGAAGAAGTGGAAGGGTACGCACGGCCGGAGACGCCGATGGCGACGGTGTCATCCTGAGCCGCGCAGACGGCGAAGGATCCCCTGCAAAATGGGCTATAAGCAGTATTACGTTTACATGCTGACGAATCGGTGGAAAAACGTCTTGTACACGGGCGTCACGAATTCACTCGAGAAGAGAGTCTGGCAACACAAGAACAAAGCGATTCCTGGATTTACAAAGAAGTACAACTGCGATCGGCTGGTTTACTTCGAGCAATACAACGAGATTGATCAGGCAATCGCGCGCGAGAAGCAGATCAAAGGATGGATCCGCGCGAAGAAGAATGCGCTGATCGCGGCACATAACCCGGAGTGGAACGACCTCGCCCAGGATTGGTTCAGATCTTCTGCGGAGGGGGGTCCTTCGCTTCGCTCAGGATGACACGCTATGACGAACGTCTTAGAACCCAAAACCTCCAACATCGTTGACGAATACAAGAAGCACGCATGGCCGGCGGCGTCGACCTACTACGAGAAGCCGCTCGTCATCGACCGCGGCGAAGGGATGCACGTCTGGGATGATCAGGGGAATCGTTACCTCGATTGCTTCGGCGGCGTGCTCACGGTGTCGATCGGGCACGCCAATCCCGATGTGAATCGCGCCATCAAAGAGCAGGTCGACAAAGTCAGCCACACCTCCACGCTCTATATCAACAAGCCGGCGGCGGAGTTGGCGACGAAGATCGCCGAGATCACGCCTGGCAATCTCAATCGCTCGTTCTTCACCAACAGCGGAACGGAAGCGGACGAGACGGCGATGGTCCTGGCGCGTCTTTACACGGGACGACAGGAGATCATCGCGCTGCGGCACGCGTATCACGGCCGTTCGATGCTGGCGATGAGCGCGGCCGGTCATTCGACCTGGCGTCATGGGGGCACGTACGTCGCCGGGATTCATCATGCGCTGGCGCCGTACTGTTATCGCTGCCCGTTTGGTTTGAGCTATCCGGACTGCGGCGTGAAGTGCGCGCAGGATGTCGAAGAGGTGATCCTCACGACCACCGACGGCAA
The DNA here is from genome assembly GCA_036001325.1 of Thermoanaerobaculia bacterium. Lineage (GTDB taxonomy): Bacteria > Acidobacteriota > Thermoanaerobaculia > Gp7-AA8 > Gp7-AA8 > DASVHS01. Next base: position 801 of record DASYUK010000433.1, on the reverse strand, counting down.
GATCGCCGCCTTCATCGCTGAGCCGATCCTCGGCGTCGGCGGCTTCATCGTTCCGCCGAAAGAGTATTTCGGCATCGTGAAGGAGATCGTCACGCGCTACGGCGGCATCTTCATCGCCGACGAAGTGCAGAGCGGTTGGGGGCGCACGGGCGACAAGATGTGCGGCATCGAACATTGGGATGTGGTCCCCGACGTGATGACCTTCGCGAAAGGAATGGCGAATGGGGCGCCGATCGGCGCGACAGTCGCGACCGATGAGATCTCGCGCGCGTACCCCGGTCTCACCTTTTCGACATTCGGCGGCAATCCTGTCTCTTCAGCCGCCGCGCTGGCCACGATTCGTTACATCGACGAACACGAATTACCGCGCAACGCGGCTGTCGTCGGCGCGTATCTCCGCGAGAAACTCGAAGCGTTGAAAGAGAAGTATCCCGTCATCGGCGACGTCCGCGGCATGGGACTGATGCAGGCGATCGAGTGCGTGGAAGATCGCCAAACGAAGAAACCCGCGCCCGGAGCCGTCCTGAAAGTATTCGAAGAGACGCGGCGTCGCGGAGTCCTCATCGGCAAGGGCGGTCTGTTCGGCAACGTGATTCGTCTCGGCCCGCCGCTGATCGCCACGAAGAGCGACATCGACGAGCTGGCGTCGGCGCTCGACGCCGCGTTCGCCACTGTCTGACCGGAGTATCCGGCGTAGAATTTCCCGCAACTCCGATGCAGGTTGCCCCCGGTACGCGCCTTCAACAACTACCTTCTTCCGGCGTTCATGATCGTATTTGGTATCAGCCTTTTGAGGTATCG
>DASYUK010000432.1:0-4330 GCA_036001325.1 Thermoanaerobaculia bacterium | reverse complement strand
ACCTCGCCCATCACGACGTAATATGCCGCATTCGGAGGTCACCTTTCATGCGCCGTCTGCTGGTTCTCATCGCTGCAGCCGTTCCCTTTGCGCTCTTTGCACAAGCTCCAAGCGATACCGGCTACAAGATGCCGCCGAAGGAGATCGCCGAGGTGGTCGATGCTCCGCCGACACCGCAGGCGAGCCTGTCGCCGGACGGCAACTGGCTGCTCCTCATGCAGCAGCCGGCGTTGTTGACGATCGCCGATCTTTCACAAACTGAGCTGAAGCTGGCGGGCGTGCGATTCAATCCCGACACGCACGATCAATCGCGGCTGATCTACAACACGTCGCTGAAGCTCGTCCGCGTCAGCAACGGCGACGTGCGCCCGATCGGCGGACTGCCGCCGAATCCGCGCATGCGCTTCGTCACGTGGTCGCCCGACTCGGCGCACATCGCGTTCACCCTCTCGACGCGCGCGGGAGTGGAGCTCTGGGTCGCCGACACGAGCAATGCCACGGCACACCGCGTCTCGTTCCTCATCCTCAATCAATCGCTGCCACGACGGCCGTACGAATGGATGCCGGACAGCAAGAGTCTCGTCGTGCGCTCGGTGCCGTTGCAATCGGCAGCGCCGGAGCCGCCGCGGACCCCGAGCGGTCCGGCGGTTCAGGAAAGCCGCGCGCGAAAAGCGGCGGCGCGGACCTACGAAGACATGCTCCACAACGAATCGGACGCAGCGCTGTTCGAATACCACATGCAGTCGAAGGTGGCGATCGCGCCGCTGCAGGGACAGGCGGCGCCGATCGGCGCGACGGGGATGATCATGCGTGCCGAGCCGTCGCCTGACGGTCGCTTTCTGCTCGTCGAGACGATTCATCGTCCGTTCTCTTACACGGTCCCGGTTTATCGCTTCCCGAATCGCATCGAGATCTGGTCGATGTCGGGTCAGCTCGTTCGACAGATCGCCGACAATCCGCTCGCCGATCAAGTGCCGATCGACTTCGACGCCGTTCCCACCGGTCCGCGCGATGCTGACTGGCGCGCCGACAAACCGGCGACCGTCTTCTGGGTCGAAGCGCAGGATGAAGGAAATCCACGCAAGGACGTGCCGTTTCGCGATGCGATCTTCGCGCTCAGCGATCCATTCAGCGCAACGGCGGCGAAGCTGATGGATCTGCCGCTTCGCTACGGCGGAGTGGAGTGGGGCACGGACGATCTCGCGCTCGTCGACAGCCGTCGCTTCAAAGATCGCAAAGAGCAGATGTGGCGCATCCACCCGGGAGGAACGTCCGCGCCGATGCTTCTCTACGATCGCTCTTACGAAGACCGCTACGGCGATCCCGGCGAACCGGTCACGCGCAAGAACGCCAGCGGTCAGGATGTTCTGCGCATCGGTACAGACGGTCACACGCTCTTCTTCATCGGCGACGGAGCATCTCCGGAAGGCGCGCGACCGTTTGTCGATCGAGTCGATGTGAATACGAAGAATGCGACGCGGCTCTTCCGCTCCGATGCGCCCCATTACGAGCTGCCGGTCGACGTGCTCGATACGCGCGGTCAGATGATCATGACCCGCCGCGAATCGGTCACTGAACCGCCGAACTGGTTCGTGCGCGATCTGCGCAAAGGATCACCGCGCGCGGTGACGTCCATTCCCAATCCGACGCCGCAGATGGCAAACGTGAAGAAAGAGGTCATCCGCTACAAGCGCGACGATGGCCTCGATCTCAACGGCACGCTTTATCTGCCGCCCGGCTACGACGCGCAGCGTGACGGCCGATTGCCGGTACTGATGTGGGCCTACCCTGCGGAATTCAAGAGCGCGTCGGCAGCGAGTCAGGTGACGACATCGCCTTATCGATTCATTCGCGCCAGCGGCACCAGCTCGCCGGTCGTCTTCGTGCTGCGCGGCTATGCGGTGCTCGATAATCCGACGATCCCGATCGTCGGCGAAGGCGAGAAAGAGCCGAATGACACCTACGTCGATCAGCTCGTGGCCGGGGCGAAAGCCGCGGTCGATGAGCTGGTCCGCCGCGGCGTCGGCGACCGCGATCGTATGGCCATCGCCGGACATTCGTACGGCGCGTTCATGACCGCGAATCTCCTCGCCCACTCCGATCTCTTCCGCGCCGGCATCGCGCGCAGCGGCGCGTACAACCGCACCCTCACGCCGTTCAGCTTTCAGGCCGAAGAGCGAACGTATTGGCAGGCGCGCGAGATCTACACGACGATGTCGCCATTCACCTTCGCCGACAAGATCAACGAGCCGCTGCTGTTGATTCATGGCATCGATGACGACAACACCGGCACGTTCCCCATCCAGAGCGAGCGTCTCTACGGTGCCCTCTCCGGCCTCGGCGGTACGGTGCGGCTGGTCATGCTGCCGAAAGAAGCGCACGGCTATCGCGCACGCGAGTCCGTCATGCACGTGCTGTGGGAGATGGACCAGTGGCTTGATCGGTATGTGAAGAACGCGAAACCGCAGTCGTAGCGGAGCTACCGGTGCACGTTCCGGCGACGCGCCGTCTTCGGGATTCCGAGGCGAAGTGTGTTGTTCAGACCGTCGGAGACGACGACGGTCTGGTCGGCGATCACGACAATCCCCGCGAGACCGTTGAATCGCGCCGCCTGACCCATACCATTGTCGTTGCCCGCTTTTCCGGGGGAGCCGCCGACGATCTCGATCGTCCCGTCCTGGCGGATGCGGCGGACTGTATTCTGAGAGTCGGTCGTCCATAGAACGCCTGATGCGTCGATGGCAACACCGGTTGGCTGAGAGACGGTCGCAACGGTCGTCACTACCGCGGAGGGCGTGATCTTGCGGATTTTTCCATTGGCCGAATCGGCGACGTAGAGATTGCCGTCGTTATCGATGGCGAGACTCGTCGGGAAGCTCAAGCGCGCCGCAGAACCCTGACCATCTGCGTCGCCTGGCGATCCGTTTTGACCGACGAACGTCGTTACCTTACCGGACGGGGAAATTTTTCGGATCGATGAATTGCCGATCTCCGCGACGAAAAGATTGCCCGCTGTGTCAACGACAATCGCTTGCGGCAGGTTGAATGTCGCGGAAAGCGCAGGGCCGTCATCTCCTCCTCTTGTCCCGGTTCCGGCGTAGATCGTGGCGGTGCCCGCCGGCGAGACCTTCCAGACTCTTTGGCCGTATTCGACGAAGAACACGTTCCCGGCACCATCGACGGTGACACCACTCGGACTAAAAACACCGGTGGCGATCGTAGTGACCATCCGGCCGGTCACCTTGCGGATGGAGTTGCTTCCGGCGTCTGCCACATAGAGGTTGCCGGCGGCGTCGCGCGCCAGATTGGCCGGGGCGATGAAGCCGGCGCTGTCGCCCGAGCCATCGATCGCCGCTGCCGGTTTGCCCGCGAGCGTCGACACATTTCTCTGAGCGTCAATCTTGCGGATCGCGTGATTCTTGGTGTCAGCGACGTACACCGCACCGAACGAATCCGTCGCGATGTTCGTCGGAGCGTTGAATCGCGCCGCCGCCGCCGGACCGTCGACCCATCCTGGTATCGTTGCACCGGAGAAGGACGATACGTTTCCGTTCGAGAGCACGCGGATGGCGTGCTTGTTCAACTCCGTGATGTAGATGTCGCCGTTGCGATCGACCCCGACGGCGTTGGGGACGGTGAAGCGTGCCGTTGTCGTCGCCGGCCCATCGCTGCTTCCCAACATGCCTGCGCTACCAGCGATCGTTGTGACGATCGCGTCAGGTGCGATCCTGCGAAGCGTGTGATTCTGACTGTCCGCGACGATCAAGTCGCCTGATCGATCGACAGCGATGCCTTTCGGCCGATTGAATCGCGCGTTGCGTCCATTCCCGTCCGCCGCGCCGCTGGAGCCGGGCTCGCCCGCGAACGTCGTGACTTGATTCCCCACGATCTTGCGAATGGTGTGGTTGTTGTAATCGGCGACGTAGATCGTCGTGCCGTCGACCGCGATCCCGTGTGGATTATTGAAGAGTGCCGCCGAGCCGTTGCCGTCGGTCGATCCGGATGTTCCCGCTTTTCCGGCGAGTGTACTGACGGTGCCGTCCGCTGTGATCTTGCGAATTGTGTGATTGGTCGTATCGCTGACGTACAGATTTCCGGAGCTGTCGATGGCGAGGGCCCATGGGTTTCGAAATCTCGCATTCTCTCCCTTGCCGTCGGTGCTGCCAGGGATATTCGGCGCGCCGGCGACCGTCGTCACAGTGCCGTCCGGTGCGACGCGGCGAATCATGTCGTTGATGTCTTCAGCAACGAACACATTCCCGGAGGAGTCGACGGTGACGCCGCGCGGCGAGTTGAAACGAGCGGCGGAACCGAACGCGTCAGCGAAGCC
>DASYUK010000431.1:0-9446 GCA_036001325.1 Thermoanaerobaculia bacterium | reverse complement strand
CATGATCGCGACACGCTTCGCATCGGCGTACCCCTGCTTCACCGCCCAGTTCGCGGCATCGATCAGATCGTCGTGCATCTTCAATCCCCACTGCTTATCGCCGCTGTGCAGGAATTTCTTGCCGTAGCCGGTCGAGCCGCGGTAGTTCACCTGCAGCACGGCGTAGCCGCGGTTTGCGAGCCACTGCGGAGTCGAGCGATAACCCCAGGTATCGCGGGCCCAGGGTCCGCCGTGAACGTAGAGCACCATCGGCAGGTTCTTCGGTGGCAGCCCGGCCGGCACGGTCAGATAGCCGTACATGTTCATGCCGTCCCGCGTTTTGATCGTGACCGGCTTCATCTCCGAAAGCTGCAGATTGTCGAGCTTCGGCTGCGCGCTGAAGAGAAAGGTTCCCTTCTTCGCATCGCGATCCCAGACATACCAGCGCACCGGGCCGCGGTCGGACGTGAATGAGACGAGCCAGTTGCGGTCCGCGTAGTCGCGATTGACGATGGAGAAGTCGCCGTCGTTGAGCTTCGCGATTCCCTCGAAGTCCGCCTTGACCGACGGATCGAGAACGCGCCATGTGCGCCGCCCCGGTTCGAACGACACGGCTTCGATGACGCGAGTGTTCGGATTCAGTTGAACGATTCCGACATCGACGTCATCGGATGACGCAATCACCTTCTCTGCGCCGGTCGCGATGTCACGGACGACCACTCTCGACGTATCGCTGCCGAGGGATGACTCGAGAATGATTGCCTTTGCGTCATCGGTCACATCGACTAGATCGAGGTTCTCTTCCGGTCCGACTTTGATCAGCGATCGCCATGGCGACTGCGGATTGTCGCGGGCGAGGATCTCCGCTCCGCCATCGGGCGTTGTCGCCTGCGCGGCCACGACGTTCAAGTTCTTGTCCGTGACATAGCCGACGACGCTGCCTGGATTCGGCGTATCGAGCACCAGCGCACCCGTCGCGAGCGTGAGGCGATATGCGTCCATGAGCTGGCGATTTCGAGCATTCATCTGGACGATGATCTGATCGCGAACACTTCGCTCGATCGATGCGATCCCGGCGCGCACCCCCTGAAAGGCCGTGTAATCGCGCACGGTGCCGGCGTCGAGATCGACGCCGTAGACATGGAAGTTTTCGTCGCCGTCGTTGTCCTGCGCATACAGCAGCGTCTTGTTGTCGGGAGCCCACCCGTAGTTGCGGATGCCGCGCTTCTTGTCAGCAGTGACGACACGGTCGTCGTCCTTGCCGATCGTCTTCACCCAGACCTGGAGCACGTTCTTCTTGTCGGGAGCGAGCCAGGCCAGACGCTTTCCGTCAGGCGAGAGTTGCGGATTGGCGCGCTCGGGATTTCCGAACAGCACATCGCGCGAAATGAGCGGCGGCAGATCGGCGCGGAGCTGCGCCGCGATCACCGCTGCAAAGAGAAAGACGAAACAGGCAAGCCATCGATTTGCCCTTTTCACGAGTGCCTCCTTTGAGGAGGCGGATTCTAGGCTCCCACGCCGGTTTTCGCCTTGTGAAAAGTTTCTCAAGTCCATAGAATTCGCTTCCCACCTCGCTATGCCGATCCAGAAGGTTGAAAGCCCGAAATCGATCATCCCGCGCAAGCGCGCTGTCGCGCCGGGAGAACAGGCAGAAAAAGGCCTGATCACACTTCCTGGTGAGGCCGAACGCGAAATCGAGGATTTCGGCGGCGGAGCATACCTGACGACGAAGCTCGACACGCTCGTGAATTGGGCGCGCGGCAATTCGCTGTGGCCGCTGCCGTTCGGCACGGCCTGCTGCGCGATCGAGTTCATGTCGATGGTGTCGTCGCATTACGACATCTCCCGATTCGGCGCGGAGGTCGTTCGCTTCTCGCCGCGTCAGGCGGACTTGCTGATCGTCGCTGGAACGATCGTCGACAAGATCGCGCCGGTGATGAAGAAGATCTACGAGCAGATGCCGGAGCCGAAATACGTGATCGCGATGGGCGCGTGCGCGACCTCCGGCGGCTTCTATCGCATGTACCACGTCGTGCAAGGGATCGACGAGATCATTCCGGTCGACATCTGGGTTCCCGGCTGCCCCCCGACGCCGGAGGGTCTGATGTACGGAATCCTCAAGCTGAAAGAGAAGATCGAGCGTGGGGAGATTCGGCGATGAGAGGTTACGCGGTTACGCGGTCGCGAGGTTACGTGGTCCCCTCCACCCCGCCGCAACTGCGCAACCGCGCAACTCCGCAACCCCAATGAGCACCCTCACCAAGTTCTCTGCCATCCCCTACACCGGTCCGGCTCCGACGAACCGCGAGCCCTACGTTCCGACGGCGGCGCCGCAGATGGACAAGCGCGGCGAAGAGATCGGCGCGAGAGTTCCGAGCATGCAGCAGGAACGCGGACAGGATCTCGCGACATTCATCGTCGATCGCGAACGCATCGTCGACGTTCTCCGCGCGCTTCGCGATCATCCCGACCTGAAGTTCACGCTCCCTCTCGACTGCTGGGGAGTGGACTATCCAGGACGCGAAAAACGCTTCGATGTGATGTACCAGCTCTATTCGCTCCAAAACAACGAGCGCGTTCGGCTGAAAGTGCGCGTCGGCGAGAACGAGAGCGTTCCCACCAGCACGAAGGTCTACAAGGGATACGACTGGTACGAGCGCGAAGTCTTCGACATGTACGGCGTGAAGTTCGAGGGACATCCAAACCTCCGCCGCATCCTCACCCACGAAGCGTTTCAGGGTCATGCACTGCGCAAGGATTACGATCCTGCGCAGCGATGGCTCCTCACCGAGAAAGACGTCGCCACGATCATTCCGAAGATCGACGAGCGATTCAAAGATGTCGACACCGATTTCGAACGCGTCGTTTTGAACCTCGGACCCTCACATCCGGCGACTCACGGAACCCTGCGCATCGTCGTCACGCTCGATGGCGAGAAGATCATCGGCGCGGAGAGCGAGATCGGCTATCTGCACCGCTGCTTCGAGAAGAGCTGTGAGACGCACACATATCAGCAGGCCATCCCATTCACGGATCGCCTCAACTACTGCTCGGCCATCATCAACAACGTCGGTTACTGCATGGCTATCGAAAAACTCCTCGGCATCGAGGCGCCGGCCCGCGCGCAACACGTGCGGCTCATGCTCTCCGAGTTCATGCGCCTCTCCGATCACATCATCTGCATCGGGACAAATCTGGTCGATATGGGCGCGCTCACAAACTTCTGGTACCTCTTTCAACCTCGCGAAGAGATCCTCGGACTCGTCGAGCAGTGTTGCGGCGCGCGTCTTCTGCCGACCTACACGCGCGTCGGCGGACTGGCGGTCGATGTCCCGTCCGACTTCCTGCAGAACTCACAGCGGCTCGTGAACATGCTCCCGAAGTTCATCAGCGACGTCGAGAAGTTGATCATGAGCAATCGCATCTTCCGCGATCGCGTGGAAGGGGTGGCGCCGATCTCGGCCGAAGACGCGATCAACTACGGATTCACCGGACCGTGCTTGCGCGCGTGCGGTGTGCCGTACGACGTCCGCAAAGCTTCACCGTATCTCGGATATGAGACGTATGACTGGAACGTCCCGATCGCCGAAGGCGGCGACACGTTCGCGCGCTTCCTCGTGCGCTTCGAGGAGATGCGCCAGTCGCTGCGCATCCTGCAGCAGGCGATCGATCGCGGTCTGCCTGACGGTCCGGTCATGGTCGACAACCCGTACGTCGCGCTTCCGCCAAAAGAGAAGGTCTACAACGAGATGGAGTCGCTGATCTATCACTTCAAGCTGATCATGCACGGCATCCAGCCGCCGGTCGGTGAGACATACTTCCAGGTCGAAGGCGGCAATGGTGAGCTCGGCTTCTACATCGTTTCGGATGGGACGAAGAATCCGTATCGCGTGCGCTGCCGTCCGCCATGCTTTCCGATCTTCGAGGCGTATACACAGATGATCACCGGTCAGACGATTCCCGACGCGATCGCCGCGCTGGGATCGCTCAATATCATCGCTGGCGAGTTGGATCACTGATCAATGGCCATCGGCATCGTCAAGATGGAACGCCGTCCGCTCTCTCTCAAAGAGCGCGCCTACCTGCCGGCGGTCATCTCCGGCATGTTCATCACGCTGCGGCATTTTCTGAAGAATCTATTCAACATGAAAGGTCTGCCGGTCATCTCTTATCCCGAAGTGAAGCGCGTCTACTCGGAGCGCTTCCGGGGACGGCACATTCTCACGACGCGCGAAGACGGCACGACGCGCTGCGTCGCCTGCTACATGTGCTCGACCGCATGCCCCGCCGAATGCATCACCATCGAGGCGGGCGAAGACGAGCGGACGCGCGAGAAGTTTCCGGTCCGCTACGACATCGATCTCCTCCGCTGCGTGTTTTGCGGCTATTGCGTCGACGCGTGTCCCGAAGACGCGATCTACATGACGCGCGATTACGAGATGGCCATCGATACACGATCGCGCGCCGTCGTCGGCCTGCGCGATCTCGTCGTTCCGCCGAACTTTCCCGTCGAGCCGATGGGATGGCGCCCGTATTACGGCTCGATGGAGAAGCAAGGCACGGCCGGCGGCACCGGCTTCGGCCAGCCGATTGGCGAGCCGCCGTACGAAGGGGAGACCAAGATTCCTAACCCAGACGTGTATCGTGGTACCTGACAAACGGGATGAAACCGCTCGAGACCACGGTCGAAGAAGTCCTCCGCAAAGCCATCCAGTCGGAAGTCGAAACCCGCTGCTATTACCAGAAGATGGCCGAGCGTTCGGCGACACCGGAAGTGCGCCAGCGCATGCTGCAGCTCGCCGACGCTGAGCTCGTGCACCGCGCCAAGCTGGAGCGCAAATACCGCGAAGCCGTCGGAAAGAATCCGCCTGATCCGCAGCCGGCGACGTTCGACCTGCCGTCCGATGTCACAAACCTCGACATGGGACACGCGCTCAAACATGCCCTCGAGCGGGAGCGCGACTCGGAGAGCTACTTCCGGTTTATGGCAGAGAGAGTTCCCAACACGGAACTGGGACGCCTCTTCATGGAGCTCGCCGAGTTCGAGTGGAAACACAAGACCGATCTGCAGGCCGAGTACGACCGCACGGTCGCTGATCAACCGGATCAATTCCTGCTCGACATTTAGCCCGGGCCAGATTCACGGACGATTGACGCTCGCCTGCACGGCGGCCTCACATCCGCTGCCTATATTCATCATTGTCATACACGAAGCCCCTCCTAGCGGAACCGGCAGCGTCGTATGAGAGAGAGACAGCAGGCGGATGGTCGCGCGTGGCGGTCGTCCGCCTCGCTGTCTCTCGGTGCGTGTGGAGAGCGGCCGTCCCGGCCGCAGTCGCCGGCCGTCTCGGCCGGCGACTTGGGCGGTCGCGCGAGACGCCCGGCTCTCCACTACAGCACGATCGTGTAGCCAAGGGTCTTGAGGTCGGGCATACGGTCGAGGTAGACGTGCCCGTCGGTGTGATCGATCTCGTGCTGGAAGATCCGGGCGGTGAAGTCTTCGACCTCGATCTCCATTTTCTTTCCGTCGTGATCGATCGCCCGCACTCGTAGATTCTTGTATCGCGGGACCTCGCCGCCGAGAAATGGAACGCTCAGGCAGCCTTCCCAATCGGTGATCGTGTCCGTATCAATCGGCTCGTAGGTCGCGTTGAAGAACACGCCGACACCGAGCGACTTCACGCCGCGTCGTTTGGCTACGCGCTCCTCGACTTCGAAGACGAGGATCCGCAGCGGCAGATGAACTTGCGGGCCGGCCAGGCCGACACCTTCGTACGCGTGCATCGTCTCGATCATGTCGTCGACCAGCGACTGGAACCTCCCCGCTTTGATGTCTTTGATCTCGACATCGGCCGCCTTCTGCCGAAGAACCGGATGTCCGAGCCTGGCCACTTTCAAGATCGCCATTCAACTTCTCCCGCTCATGGTGATGAGAAATGCGAACAGGGTCAGCACCGCGGCGCCATAGAACGCGCCGCGCGGCCCGCCGATGTCATAGAGAAAGCCGGAGAAAATCGGACCGACAAAGCGCGCCAGCGAACCGATGGCCGTCGCCAGTCCGAGCATGCTCCCCCGTTCATTCTCCGGCGCCGCCTTCGAGATGAGCGATGTCAGCGACGGATACGTGAGTCCCTGTCCGATGGCGATGAACAGTGCCACGCCGTACAAGAGCGGCACGCGCCAGATCGTCGGCACCGCCGCGAAAGCGACGGTGAACGACAGCGCGCCGATGAGAATCAACGCTTTCTCGCCGATCCGCTTGACGAACTTTCCGATCAGCAGCCCCTGGATCAACGCCACGACTACGCCCATAAAAAGAAAGAAGTACGCCAGATCGATCTGACGGAAATTGAAGCGATCGCGCGCGTGCAGGGTCACGCTCGTCTCCATGCCGGCGACCGACAGCAGCGTCAGGAAGAGCGCGCTCATCGCCGCGGCCAGCACTGCGTGCTGCATCGTGTCGCGCCAGATTCGCCGGTCGAACTGCGGCGGAACGCCGCTTCGAGGCACGAGGTCAGCCGGTTTTGATTCCGCAAGGACGATGAACGCGATCGTGAGCGCGATGAACGATAGTCCTGCCGCGACGACTCCGGGCAGCAGATTGCCGTGCCATCCGTGATGCGTTCCGATCGTCGACAACACGCCGCTCAGCGGCGGTCCGAGGATGAAGCCCATGCCGAAGGCGGCACCGATGAGGCCCATGCCGCGAGCGCGCTCTTCCGGCGTGGTGACGTCGGCGATGTACGCCTGCGCAGTGCCGATGTTCGCTCCTCCGACGCCGGCGATCAGGCGCGATGCAAAGAGCAACGTCAGGTTGCGCGACAGCGCGAATAGCAGATAGCCGGTGCAGCTCGCCGTCAGGCTGATGAGAATCACCGGACGTCGTCCGATGCGATCGGACAGCCGGCCCCATACCGGCGCAACGAAGAACTGCATGATCGAATAGACGCCGACGACCGCCCCCACCACTACGCCGCTCGCCCCGTACTCACGCGCGTAAAACGAGAGAAACGGGATGACCATCCCGAAGCCGATGAGATCGATGAAGACTGTGAGAAAGAGGACGAAGAGCGACGTCTTCTTCATGAGCGCGCGCAGTCTACGATAGGTCGTAGGTGCCAGGTCGTAGGTATCGGGGGCATCATCGTTCATGCGATGCAGCCCCCGGTACCCACGACCCACGACCGACGACCTGCCATGCGACGTCTCGCGTTGTTCGACATCGATGGAACTCTCATCACCGACGGCGGCGCGGCGCGCCTGGCGTTCGCCGAAGCACTGCGAATTGTGTACGGTTACGAAGGCGATGTACGTCGTTACGACTTTTCCGGACGCACCGATCCGCAGATCGCGTCGATGGTATTGCGCGACGCCGGCTTGACCGACGCGGAGATCGAGAGCCGATTCGACGATCTGTGGCACGCCTATCTCGAAGGTCTTTCGCAAAACGCCAAGCCCGAGCGCGTTCATGCGCTTCCCGGGATTCCCCAACTTCTCAGCGCACTGCAGCGCGAGCGCTCCGTGATGCTCGGACTGCTGACCGGCAACATCGAACCTGGGGCGCGACTGAAGCTCGCGCCGCCACGACTCAACGACTACTTTCCGTTCGGAGCGTTCGGAAGCGATTCGGCCAATCGCGAAGATCTGCCGCCCATCGCCGTCGAGAGAGCTTCGCGTTTCGACGGGCATCGTTTTGCCGGCGCCGACGTCGTGATCATCGGCGACTCCATCTACGACATCCGCTGCGGCATCCCGTACGACGCGACGACGATCGCGATCGCCTCAGGAAAAACGCCGGCGGAAACACTGAAGGCCGAGAACCCCCGCCACTTCTTCGACTCGGCGGAAGATCTCGGCCCCATGCTGAAAGCGATCCTGGGTTAGTTGCGATCGCGATGGCGACGCGGCACGCTCACCTTCCCGCCGATGCGATCGTAGTCGACGCTGCCGCTTCCTTTGCTCTCGACAGTGAAGTCGCCGCGCACATCGCTGACATCGACGCTGCCTGAGCCGTCGTCTTCGATTGTCACGCCGCGCTGCACGTTGCGAATGCGGATTCCGCCGGAGCCGTCGTCGATCACTACGTTGCCGCCGATGCGCTCGATCTCGATCTCTCCGGAGCCATCGTGGATGCGCACGTCGCCGGAGACATCGGCGACCGTCAGCGCGCCGGAACCGTCGGTCACGTTTGCGTTGCCGTGCACTCCGCGGATCGTCAGCTCGCCGGAGCCGTCGTCGACTTTCAGATCTCCGACGTTTTCGATGACGGTCTCACCGCTGCCGTCGCGAACGTCGAGCGCAACGGAATCGGGAAGGGTGACTTCGAAATCGAGCTTGCCATGGTTCCAGCCGAAGAAGCCGCTCAGCTCCGGAATCGCCGCTTCGACGCGCAGCTCCGAGCCGCTCTGGCGCGCTCGAAGCTGAATGTCATTGAGCATATCTTTACTGTCGGCGCAGGCGGTGCCGGTCGCGACAACCTCGCGCGCTCCCGGCCGGCCACTGATGCGCAGCGATCCGGCGTGCCCGATGACGACCACGCGCGTCACGCCGGACGCTGTGGCGCTCACTCTACGCGCCGCCGATTCGCTGCAGTCGAACACACCGGCGCGCGCGCTCGCGGCAAAAACCAACATGAAAGCAAGCAGTCTCAGTCTCATGGCGAATCTCCTCGTCTGACAGCATGTACGCTGGCCGGCACGGAAAGTTTGTAAACTCGCCGCCGGTGGATCTGGAAGCATTTCTCAAACCGCTGTACCAGGAGGTCGACGGCGTCTCACGATTCGATGAGACCGAGCGCATCGCGCGGATCGCGCGGGCGATTCACGGTGAGACCAATCGCGAGCTCGAGCTGCTGGCGCTCTTTCACGGACTCGGCAATTGGCTGGACAAGGTCGGCAATCTCTCGCGCACTCTCCTCGCCGTCCCCGGCCTCGACGAAGATGAACTGCGTCGTACTGCCGTATCGATCCGCCGGCTGGAAGCGCCGCTAACCGACGTGGAGCGGTCTGTCGCCGCGGCGGCACTGATCGATCGCAGCGGAGTGCGAGGCCTGGCGCAGCGCTTTGCCGCCGCGCGACGCGAGGGGCATTCGGTCATCGATGTCGTGCGCGAAGCGCTCGCCGATTCGTGGATTCCGGAATGGTTGCCGGAGAAGGCGCGGCCGATGTTGGAGGCACGGCTCGAAGCGAGACGCGCGTTCTGTCGCGCGATTCTCGACGAGCTTACGTCCTGATCACTCCGGCGCGCTGATACACCTGCGCGTCGATGAAGACGTCGACCAGCGACGAGTCGAGCAGGCCGTCTTTCACTTCCATCTTCAGGATATCGAGGGCGCGATCGGTGGAGACGGCACGCTTGTAAGGGCGATCATTCGCGGTCAGCGCATCGTAGATGTCCGAGACCGTCATCATCCGCGACTGAATCGGAATCTCCATGGCGGTCAGCTTGCGAGGATATCCGCGGCCGTT
>DASYUK010000430.1:0-16906 GCA_036001325.1 Thermoanaerobaculia bacterium | reverse complement strand
GATGACGCGTTGCATGTCCGGCAGCTCGGCGATCATCCGGCGGAGCTTGCGATCGAGCAGCGGATCGGCGGCGCGATCATTCGACTCCACTTCGATCGATTCCAGCGGTACGGGTCGAAGCAATCGCGAATGTCGCAACTGATCGATGCAGCGGCGCGCCGTCACCTGTCGAAGCCAATGCGTCAGATGCGACGGCGTCGCGATCGTGCCCAGGCTTCGGTAGAGCTGCAGAAACACATCCTGCGCGATCTCCTCGGCTCGCGAGCGATCGTTGAAGAAGTGATAGGCGAGACTGAACACCATGGCCTCGTGTTCCGAGACGATGGTCGCAAAGGCTTCGCCGTCGCCGGCGCGGGCGCGCTCGAGCGGCGTTCCCACGGTCGCCTCGGTGACGATCGCCGTCATCTGGAGGTTATATACGCAGGATTCTCGTATCTGGGTGCAAGGTCGTGAGTCGTAGGTCGTGGGTACCGTGGGCCTCAGCGCACAAAGGCCCACGGCACCTACCACCTACGACCTACGACCTAAGGCGCCTCTTCCGGCGGAAGCGAAGGAACGATGTCGGGCTGCGTCCTCCCGCGATGGCAGGTCCAGCACGACACCGTCGTGTAGGCCTCTTCGATCAGCGGCATGTAATCGTGATTAATGCGACTGACCATCTTGATCATGATGCGCGCCGAGGCTTTCTGCTCTTTTGCATCGGAAGGAAAGTCGAGCTTCTCGGGATTGCCGGGCATCGGCGCGTGGCAGTGATTGCACTTCACGCCGAGAGCCTGCGCGAAGCGCCGCATCGTGGTGATCAACTCGTCATGCGTGATGTTCTGCGGAAGAACCTGCAGATTGTGAAATTGGAGGTCGTCGGGGCGAGGGGGCTGCGCCTTCTGCTGAGCGACCGCGGCACAACCGAGGAGGAGGACGAAAGCGGTGGCAGCGCTGATTTCTACAAGGCGTTTCATGCGAAAGGATCATAGCGCAGAGGATCGGCACCTCTTGACAAAGTGATGATTTGAACGAATATTCGTTCAATTAAATCATGTCACCGCGCCGCTATCGCATGTCCCAGCGCGCCGCCTCGACCGAGGATACGCGCCGGAGAATCGTCGAGGCCACGTTTGCCCTCCACGCGGAAAAGGGCGTCGCGGCGACCACGTTTCGCGACATCTCCGAGCGCGCCGACGTCGGCATCGGAACGATCTATCAACACTTCCCTTCCTACGAGCACGTCATCGAAGCCTGCGGAAAGCACGCGTTCGCAGTCATGCGGCCGCCGCACGAGGACATCTTCGAGGGGACAACCGGTCTCGAGCAGCGCGTTCGCCTGCTGGTGCGCGAGCTCTTCGCGCTGTACCAGCGCTTTCCTGTTTTCGGACGCATCCGCGACGAACGCCATCAGTTCGAAGCCATCGAGCGCGCCATGACGAGTGAGGAACAGAATCGGCGCACGCTCATCGCCGCCGCGTTTCGAGGCGCGCGCGCCAGCGAACGGTCGCGCTCGCTCGCCTTCGCTCTGCTCGATATGGATGTCTATCAGAGTCTTCGCCACTGCGGGATCGAGCACGATGCCGCGGTCGACGAGATCACGAACGTACTTCTCGCGCGCGTGCGCAGCAAAAGGAGAGCAACATGATCACGAACACACAATCGGGTACTTCGATCGACGAAATCGCCGCCGGTATTTATCGCATCAGCACGCCGGTGCCGCCGCAGGTGATTCCGGGAGGCTTCTCGTTCAACCAGTATCTGATCACCGGCGAAGCGCCGGTCGTGTTCCACAGCGGACCGCGCGCGATGTTCCCTCTCGTTCGCGAGGCGATCGAGAACGTCCTCCCGGCATCAAAACTGCGCTACATCGGCCTCTCTCACTTCGAGTCGGACGAATGCGGCGCGCTGAATGAATTCCTTGCCGTGGCACCGGAAGCCGTCCCCCTATGCAGCCGGACCGCGGCGATGATCTCGATCAACGACTTCGCGGCGCGCCCCGCGCGCGCACTCGCCGACGGCGAGGTTCTCTCGATCGGCGATCACGAGCTCGAGTGGATCGACGCCCCGCACCTCCCCCACAACTGGGAAACCGGTTATCTGTTCGATCGCACGACAAAGACACTCTTCTGCGGCGATCTTTTCACGCAGGGCGGCACCGGCGACATCGCTCTCACCGACTCCGACATCCTCGGTCCCAGCGAAGCGTTCGGCCGAGGGATGGTGGCGATGATGCCTGACTACTGGAGCCACGGCGCGGGGTCGCGGAAGATCTTCGAGCGGCTCGCAGTCACGGCTCCGCGCACACTGGCTTGCATGCATGGAAGCGCCTGGAGCGGCGGAAATGGCGGAGCGGCCGAGCTGCTCATGCGACTGGCGGACTCGATCGGAGCATGATGGCGGCCGCTCTCCATCAGTGCGCAGCAACAGGCATGTCGAGCCGGCGATAGCGAATTGTCTCCGGCAGACACCGCTTGTGCTCGACGTGATAGAGGTACTCGTCGCGGAACTTCTTCACCGACGAGATCACCGGTCCGATCGCTGCATCGCCGAGCGCGCACAGCGACTTGCCGCCGATGTTGTCCGACATGTCGAGCAGGAGATCGGCATCCTCCGGTCTGCCGCCGCCGCGCTCGATTCGATCGAGGATCGATTCCATCCAGTTGCACCCTTCACGACACGGCGTGCACTGCCCGCATGATTCGTGAGCGAAGAACTTCGCCAGACGCCACACCGCGTCGACGATGCACACGGTCTCGTCGAGCACGATGATGCCGGCCGAACCGAGCATCGATCCCGCTTTCATCAGCGCATCGAAGTTGAGCGGGATGTCGATTTCATCCGCGGTCAGCATCGGCGCCGACGCGCCGCCGGGGATCACCGCTTTGAGTTTGCGATCGCCGGTGATGCCGCCGGCGTGCTCATAGATCAGCTCCTTGAGGTTAACGCCCAGCGGGAACTCGTAGACGCCCGGTTTCTTCACACAACCCGACAGACAGTAGAGCTTAGGGCCGGTGTTGCGTGGACTGCCGAATCCTTTGAACCACTCCGCTCCTTTATCGATGATCAGCGGGACACACGCCAGCGTCTCCACGTTCTGCACGACCGTCGGTCCACCGAACGCGCCGATGATCGCCGGAAACGGCGGCTTCACGCGCGGCTGTCCGCGATGCCCTTCGATCGACTCGATCAGGCCCGTCTCTTCTCCGCAGATGTATGCGCCCGCGCCGCGCGCGACGGTGATATCGAAATCGAAATTCGTCCCGAAGATCCCTTTGCCGAGGAAGCCTTTGGCGCGGGCTTCGTCGAGGGCTTTCTCGAGAACCGTCGCCCCGTAATAGAACTCGCCGCGAATGTAGATGTACGACATCGGATTCGAACGAATCGCATACGCCGTGATGATCATCCCTTCGATCAGAAGGTGCGGATCTTTCTCGATGATCACGCGATCCTTGAACGTTCCCGGCTCCGACTCGTCCGCATTGCACAGCAGCCAGATCGGCTTCGGCGCGTTCTTCGGAACGAAACCCCACTTGTTGCCGGTCGGAAATCCTGCGCCACCGCGGCCGCGAAGCTCCGAATCCTTGACGATCTGCGTGATCTGGTCAGGCGCCATCTGCAGGGCTTTGCGCGCCTGCGCATAGTCGCCGTAGACGTCGATGGACACCGAGTTGGGTTTGTCGATGTTCGCGAGCAGGATTTTGATCGGTTCCATCATTTCAGCCGCGTCAGCAGCTCATCCATCTTCTGAACGCTCATGTTCTCGTGATAGTCGTTGTTCACCTGCACGACGGGCGCGGTATCGCACGATCCCAGGCATTCGACCTCGGTGACGGTGTACAGGCCATCGCGCGTCGTCGCTCCCGGCTTCACGCTCAGCTTGTCGCAGAGATGTTCGTAGATGTCGTACGCGCGAGTCACCATGCAGCTCAGATTCGTGCAGACCTGCAGGTGATACTTCCCCACCGGCTTCTGGTTGTACATGTTGTAAAACGACACCACACCGAAGACCGTCGCCGGCGAGAGATCGAGCAGATCCCCGACGTAGTGCACGGCTTCCGGTGAGATCCATCCCCACACTTCCTGTGCGAGATGGAGCGTCGGCAGGAGCGCCGCTTCTTTCGTCGGATAGCGCGTCAGGATCCACTCGAAGCGCTTCTTCGCTTCAGGCGGGAACTCGACTCTTTTCGTCTCGTCGGGGAAGCGCTCTTTCGCGTACGGGTTATCGGGCTGGAGGCCGGCCATCGATGATCACTTCCAGTCGAACGCCTTCTTCTTCCAGACGTAGACGTAGCCCACGCCCAGAAGAAGGATGAAGACGAGCATCTCCGTGAAGATGAACCACGCCGCCGGTCCGTGCGCGGCGTCGCGATAGATCACCGCCCACGGATAGAGAAACGCCGCTTCGATGTCGAAGAGGATGAACAGCATCGCGATCTGATAGAAGCGGACGTTGATGCGCTTCCGGTTCTCATCGAGGAGCGGAACGCCGCTCTCGTACGGCGCGAGCTTCGAGGGATTTCGTTGATGCCGGCCCATGAACCAGTTTGCGATCAGGAACAGCGCGCCGAACCCCGCGGCGATGACGAGCATGATGAGAATGGGGAGGTAGCTGTGGGTCATTTTCGAGCGGCGCGAATGCTAGCACGGTCGGTCGTGGGTCGTGGGTCGTGGGTACCGGGGGCCTTATCGCGCTGAGGCCCCCGTTACCTACGACCTACGACCGACGACCTTCTGATCTTTACGCGGCCGAATCCGTGAGGTACGCCATGGCCGCATCGCGCGTATCGAAGATCTTGAAGATCGTATCGAGCTTCGTGATCTTCAGCAGCGCCAGAATGCGATGCGACGGCTTGACCAGTGCCATCTTGCGCTGGCGGTCCTCGAATTTCTGAAGGTAGCCGATCAACTCGCCGAGGCCGGTGGAATCCATGTAGTTGATCGATTCAAAGTTGATCATGACCGGTCCGGTCTCTTCATTGAGGACCTTCTCCAGATAGCTGGAGAACTCGCGTGCGCTCTCTCCGAGCTTGATCACGCCCTGGATCTCGAGAACGGTTACGTCGTTCACGCGATTCTTGATGATGTTCACGGCTGCCTCAGTTTACTCACTAGTCGCGCCGCTGCGCTACTGCTCCGATGCGATTCGTCACGATCGACACGATGGTCAGCACGATCGCGCCGACGATCGCCCACCCGAACGAATCGATCGCGAAGCCCGGCACGAGGTACGCCGTGATCTCCAGCATGATCGCGTTCAGCACGAAGAGAAACAGGCCGAGCGTCACGATCGTCAGCGGCAGCGTCAGCAAAAAGAGAATCGGACGGACGATCGCGTTGAGCAGGCCGAGGACCAGGGCGGCGATGGCGAGCGAGAGGAGATCGCGGTAGTGAAAGTGCGGAACGAAGTAGACGACGATGAAGAGAGCGATGGTATTCAAGAGCCAGCGTAAGAGCAGATACATCAGATCCAGGCCTCCTCCACGCGAATGTTGCGTCGCTTCAGCTCCTCCATGAACAGCGCCGGTGGAATGCAACGCTCCTGCGGCAGCGCCCCCTTCTCCGACGTCTGACCCCGGGCCATCATCAGCGCCACGATCGATGCCGGAAATGCTGTCGTGCGCATCATGGCACTCAGTCCGGTCGACGGATCATAACGATCGATGATGTCGTAGCGAAGACGTTTCTTTCGATCTTTCACTTCAACCCGTACCAGAACGACGTCGGGTTCATCCGCGGGGAGGTTCTGGACGAGCAGCTCGCCGAAGACGCGCCGCGGCACAAACGACATCCCGTCGACTTTGATCGGTTCGCTACTGAACAGTCCGAGATCGATCATCGCCTTGAACTTTGCGCAGTGACCGGGATAGCGGATGGTCTTGTAGTCGAGATCCTTCACCCGGCCGAAGAATGTCTCTGGCAGCGTCGACGTGCCGCCGGAGGTCTGAAACGCTTCCATCTTCCCGAACGGCTTTGGGAACTCGAGCGTCTCGACTTCCGTCATCGATGCCACCGTGACGATCTTGCCGTCGCGAATGATGCGCGCCGATTCGACATATTCATTGATCAGCCCTTCGACCGAAAAGACGAGTTGATAATCGAGCGGCGGTTTTGGATTCTGCGGCAGACCGCCGACGCGGATGTGGATGGCCTCGAGCTTGTCGAAGCGTGACGTCGCGTGCGCGACGAGCACCGCGACCATCCCCGGCGCGAGACCGCAATCGGGGATGACGTTCACCCCCGCGGCGCGCGCTTCGCCGTCGAGCTGCAGCTCCTTCGCGACAACATCGTTGTTTCCGCCGAGGTCACAGAAATTCGATTGAGCTTCGATCGCCGCGCGAGCGAGCTGCTCGTTGAGCCAGTAGTTCACGCAACTGATCGTGGCGGCGTGACCGCGCATCAGGCCGACTACGGCCTCATGATCGTGAGCGTCGAGATGCACCGGCCTGACGCTGCCGTGTTTCACGCGTTCGGCAACCTCGCGCGCGCGCATCGGGTCGACATCGGCGACGGTGACCTCTTCGACATCAGGCTGCGCCGCGAGATCGTAGACGGCGCCGAAGCCCATGCGGCCGGCGCCGAGAACCAGCATCTTCACTGCTACGACCGCCCGCGGGGAGTCATCACGCGCGGCGGAAAGAACTTCGGATCGAGCTCCACCTTTGCCGACTTCTGAAGCCGGCTGAGCAAGGCGTCCGCTTCCTCTCTCTGAAACTTCGCGACGAACATCTGTTTCACCGCATCGAACGACTGCATCGAGCGCGCTCCCGCTTTGAAGATGTGGATCCCGAATGGGCTCTGCACGGGCTTGCTGATCTCATTCTCTTTCAATGACGCCACTGGACCCTGAAGCTCGGCCGGAAGCGACCCCGGCGAAACGGGGCCGAGTTGTCCTCCCTGAAGAGCGGAATTCACATCATCGGAATTACTGCGCGCCATATCCCCGAAATCGGCGCCTTGACGAAGAAGCCGCTCCATCGCATCGGCCTTCCTTCTCGCATTCGCTGCGCTGAGTACCGGGCCCTGACGCGGTGGAACGCTGCCGCCCTGATACGCGATCAGGATGTGCGAGAGCTGAATCGTCTCGAAGTTCTTCTTTTCCTTTTCATACTCCGCGCGCAGCCGAGCCTCACTCGGTTTGCTGACCATCTTCTGCAGCGCATAGCCGGCCAGGAAGTTCGCGTGCGCGAGATTGAGACGCGCTCTCAACTCCGGATCGCTTTCGACGCCGAGGCGGCGCGCTTCCTGTTCGAGCGCCTTGAGCTTCACGAGCTGCTCGGCGAGGAGAGCACGACCGTCGGGACTCATGTAGAAGTCTCTTGCCTGCTCGGGAGCCTGCTGGGCGAAGGCATTGAACTCGCGCTCGGTGACCGGCTCGCCGTTGACGTGCATGACCACGCGCTCGTTCACAGCGACGGCCGTTGTCGCCGTGGGAAGGGCCGGCGATGGCGGAGGAGGCTGCTGCGGATTCGCGACTGCGAGTCCGTAACAGATGGCCGCCACCACGATGATGGCGGTAATGGCAATAGGAAGGTCTTTTTTCATCCTTCATCCTTCATCCTTCATCCTTCGTCGTTGACGGCATCGCCGTCAACGAATATCCTCCGCCCTTGTGAAAATTTTCACGGACTGAGCCGTCTATGGGCAAAGTTACCATCGACGGAATCGAAGTCGAAGTTCAAGACGGCATCAACATCATTGAAGCCGCCAAAGTCGCCGACATTCACGTCCCGCACTTCTGCTACCACCCCTCGCTGACTGTCGTCGGCCAGTGCCGGATGTGTCTCGTCGAAGTCGAAGGAATGCCGAAACTCCAGGCCGGCTGCTCGACCACGGTGAAGGACGGGATGAAGATCCACGTCTACAACGACAAGGTCGACAAGGCGCGCAAGGGGCAGATGGAGTTTCTGCTCATCAACCATCCGCTCGATTGTCCGATCTGCGACAAGGCCGGCGAGTGTCCGCTGCAGGATTATTCATTCAATTATGGCTCGGTGACGTCGCGATACGGCGAAGCCAAGCGCATCTACCCGGGGATGGATCGCACAGCGATCGGTCCGCACGTCGTGCAGAACATGAATCGCTGCATCCATTGCACGCGATGCATCCGCTTCTGTCAGGAGATCACCGGCACGAGCGAGCTGGCGTTCTTCAAACGCGGCGCGGCGACAGAGGTCGGTGTCTTCCCCGATACGCCGCTCGACAACTGGATGAGCGCCTGCGTGACCGACGTCTGCCCCACCGGGGCACTGACGACGCGCGAGTTTCGATTCGAGAATCGCGTCTGGAACCTCGACTCCGCCGATTCGGTCTGCAACGGCTGTGACGTCGGATGCAACATCTTCATCGGTCATCGGAACGGGCAAATCTTCCGCTACCGGCCGCGCGTCAATCCCGATGTCAACGATCATTGGCTCTGCGACTACGGACGCTTCTCGTACGAGCGCTACGAGACCGATCGCGTCGTCGTCCCCAAAGTGCGCACCGACGACGACTACCTCGGCATCGCCACGTGGATCGAGGCGCTCGATGCGATTGAGCAGATCTTCAAAGGCGCGACATCGATTGCGGTGATCGCCTCGGCGAACATGACCAATGAAGAGGCGTTCCTGGCGAAGAAGCTCTTCGCCGATCATCTCAAGGCCGAGATCTTCGATGTCATGGTCGATCCGATCGGGCCGATCAAGATGAAGTCGCGCACCGAATGGCTCCTCGGAACGCAGGGAGCGCCGAATTTCCGGGGCGTGCGGGCGGTGATCGGCAACGGCAGCGCGCGCAAGGTGGAGGATCTTCTGGTCGCGGGGGCCGACGGCGTCGACGTGCTCTATGTCTGCGACGCGCAATTCAGCGAGCGCGCGAAAGATCCGGCCATCATCGCGAACCTTCGCAAAGCGAAGAAGCTCATTGTTCACTCATGGGATGCGACGCATCCGCTCAACGAGGTCGCCGATGTCCTGCTGCCGTCAACGATTCATGCGGAGAAGGAAGGGACGTTCACGAACTTGCAGGGTCGGGTGCAGAGGATCCATCAGGCGTATTCGCCGAAGGGCCAAGCCGTGCCCGACCTCGAGATCTTCCGGCGCATCAGCATGAAGCTCGTTCCCGAGGCCGATGAGCTGCGTGAAGCGGTGCCGATGTTCGCGACCGAAGATGCCGTGGTGAGCGATGCCGTTTGATGCGACCGACATCGCACTCTCGTTCGTGAAGATCGGCATCACGCTGTTCATGTTGCTCAACGTCGCGCCGGTCATGAATTGGGTCGAGCGGCGCGGGAGCGCGCTGATTCAGGATCGCCCCGGTCCGAATCGCGTCGGACCGTTCGGCCTGTTCCAGACGATCGCCGACGCACTCAAGTTCTTCTTCAAGGAAGACATCATCCCGGCGCAGGCGCATCGATCGCTTTACATGATCGCGCCGGCCATCGGCCTGCTGCCGGCATTGACGACACTCGCCGTCGTCCCATGGGGTCGTCCGTTTCTCCTGCATGAGCGGACACTGTTCGGGCGGACGGTCTTTCAGGGTGGCCGATGGTTCGAGCCGATCGTCGCGGATGTGAATGCCGGCATTCTCGTGATCTTCGGGTTGGCGTCGCTCAGCGTCTACGGCGTGACGATTGCGGGATGGTCATCAGCGAACAAATACTCGTTTTTTGGAGCGATCCGCTCCTCGGCACAGATGATCTCGTACGAGCTGGCGCTCGGACTGGCCGCGGTCAGTGCGCTTCTCGTCGCCGGATCGCTGCGGCTCACCGAAGTCGTGGCCGGGCAAACCGGCTACTTCGTCCTCTTCGATACGATCAAATTTCCGGCGTGGAACGTCCTCTCGCCGGCGATGTGGCTGAGCTTCATCATCTTCAGCGTCTCCGCGTTTGCGGAAACGAATCGCCTCCCCTTCGACTTCGCAGAAGCCGAGGCGGAGCTCGTCGCCGGCTATCACACGGAGTATTCGTCGATGAAGTTTGCGCTCTTCTTCATGGGCGAGTACATGTCGATGTTCACGATGGCCGCGCTGGTGACGACGCTGTTCCTGGGCGGATGGGATGTTCCCTGGTACAACGAGCCGGCGACTTTCGGCGGGTTTTTGATCTCATTCATCTCGTTTTTGCTCAAGGTCAGCTTTCTGATGTTCGTCTTCGTCTGGGTGCGCTGGACCATCCCCCGGCTGAAGTACGACATCCTGATGCGGATCGGCTGGAAAGTGTTTCTGCCGCTGGCGATCGTGAATATCTTGCTTGTCGCTGGTTTCATTGCTAAGGGGTGGATATGAGGTTGCGGCGGGGTTGCGGCGGGGTTACGGCGAGGTTGCGCAGTAACGCAAAGGCACGTCGCAACTCCGCCGAAACCCCGCCGAAACCCCGCCGCAACCTCGTCATCACATGATCGAATTCGCAATTTTTTTCTTCTTCGCCGCCGTGGCAGTGATCTTCGCGCTGGTGGTCATCCTCCATCGCAATGCGGTCGTCGGCGCGCTGTCGCTCGTCGCATCGTTCTTTGCGCTCGCGGTGATGTATGTGCTCCTCGAGGCGCCATTCCTCGCGGCGCTGCAGGTCATCGTCTACGCGGGCGCGATCATGGTGCTCTTCCTCTTCGTCATCATGCTCTTGAACCTCGGCCACCGCACCGAAGAGGCGACGCGTCCCGTGCAGCAGTTTCTTGGCTTCACCGGTTCCGCGGCGTTCGCGATCACGCTGATCTACTACCTCGTCAAGTACGCGGCGTTCCGCGCTCTGCCAAGCACTCCGTTTCTCAGCGATGCGCGATCGATCGGCGTGACGCTGTTCGAGGCTTACATCTTCCCCTTCGAGATGGTGTCGATCCTTCTGCTGGCAGCGATCGTCGGCGCGCTTTTGATGAGCGGCCGTGGAGGACAGGCGCCCCGCCTGTCCGGACCGGTGAGCCAATGATCCCGACGCAGTGGTTCCTGATCCTCAGCGCCATCCTGTTCTCGATCGGCGTTTGCGGCGTGCTGACTCGGAAGAACGGCATCACGATCTTCATGTCCATCGAGCTGATGGTGAACGCGGTGAATCTGACGTTCCTCGCGTACGCGCGCCAGTTCCATCAGCTTCACGGTCTGATCTTCGTGTTTTTCGTGATGGCCATCGCCGCGGCTGAGGCAGCCGTGGGGTTGGCGATTTTCATCTCCCTGTTCCACCACCGCGAAACGATCGATGTGGATGAAGCCAATCTGATGCATTGGTAGATGGCTCTCGGCCGTCGGCTGTCGGCTCTCGGGCACTCCCCGACAGCCGACAGCCGAGAGCCGACAGCTTGGCTCAAAGGTCGCATTTCTCAGCTCGACAGGAGCTGAAAATGGACAAGACCGAAAAGCTCATTGACTGGGAAGAGAACGAGCGTAAGGATCGCAACCGCAATGGGTTGGATGACCGCATCGAGCCGCCGATCCCCGATGTGAAGGCGGGCTCAGCGAAACTCGCCCACCGGCTGCGGAACGATCCGAACGCCGATCCGCGGATCACCGGCGGCGACCTCGACGCGAGTTGGGAAAACGCGCAGTTCAGCGGCGACGAGTCGGCGGTGAGCAGCTCGCCGACGCCCGATCAGAGCGTCGTCGACGAGATCGGCGGAGCGATGGGGATCAATTACGCCGACGAGGAGGAGCTCAAAGTCGGCGCGAAGGAAAGAAGTCGCGACGAGCATCGCTGGGAGCTCGATCCGGCTTCCTCGGACGATTACGTCGAGCGGGTTCGCGATGAAGGCGGACTCGATCGAGATCGAGAGTAGTTAGCAGAGGCGAGGCGCTCCTCGCGTCTGCGGACGTGAGGAGAATGCTCAACAATCTCTGGCTCATCCCGGTCCTGCCGCTGGCCGGCTTTCTTCTGAACGGTCTGTTCGGCAGCAAGGCGCGCAAGGAGATGGTCGCGGCCATCGCGATCATCGCTTCACTCGCTGCCGCGCTTCTCGGCACCGTCGCCGCCTTCCAATACCAACACTACTTCCATCACGGCGAACGCTACGTCGACGTCGTCTATAACTGGTTCAGCGCCGGCAACATCACCGTCGACGTCGCGTTTCAGCTCGATCCGCTCTCCATCGTGATGCTGATGATCGTGACGTGGGTCGGATTCGTCATCCACGTCTACTCGATCGGCTACATGTGGCACGAGGAAGGGCTCTGGCGATACTTCGCGTATCTCAATCTCTTCCTCTCGATGATGCTGGTCCTCGTTCTGGGAAGCAGCTACCTGTTCATGTTCGTCGGATGGGAGGGAGTCGGTCTCTGCTCGTATCTGCTGATCGGCTTTTACTATCAGACGGACTACGCTCCGCCCGCCGGCAAAAAAGCGTTCATCGTCAACCGCATCGGCGATTTCGGCTTCCTCGTGGCGATGCTCTTGATGTTCGCCTACTTCGGCAGCGTCGACTTCGCGAGAGTCTCCCAGGTCGCCGCTGGCGGCGTCGAGCCCTGGCTGCTCACCTCCATCTGTCTCCTGCTCTTCCTCGGCGCGTGCGGAAAGTCCGCGCAGATCCCGCTCTACATCTGGCTGCCCGACGCGATGGCCGGTCCCACACCGGTCTCCGCGCTGATCCACGCGGCGACGATGGTGACGGCCGGCGTCTACATGGTGGCGCGATCGAATGTGCTCTATCGACTGGCGCCGAACGCGATGATGGTTGTGACGATCATCGGCGGACTCACGGCTCTCTTCGCGGCGACGATCGGCATCCGCCAGAACGACATCAAGAAGGTCCTGGCCTACTCCACGGTCTCGCAGCTCGGGTTCATGTTCATCGGCGTCGGCGTCGGCGCGTTCAGCGCGGGCATCTTCCACCTTGTCACGCACGCTTTCTTCAAAGCGTGTCTCTTCCTCGGCGCAGGCTCCGTGATCCACGCCATGAGCGGCGAGCAGGACATCCGCAAGATGGGCGGCCTGCGCGACAAGATCCCGCAGACGTTCCGCACATTTCAGTTCGCGACGTACGCGATTGCCGGCCTTCCGCTCGCCTCCGGTTTCTTCTCGAAAGACGAAATCCTGGCGTCCGCGTTTGCGACGTCGTACTTCCCCGCCGTCGGAAAGCTCGTTTGGGTGCTGGGGACCATCGCCGCATTCTTTACCGCGTTCTACATGTATCGGCTCTACTACCTCACGTTCTACGGCTCGTTCCGTGGAACGCATGAGCAGGAGCATCACCTGCACGAGTCGCCGCCATCGATGACGGTCCCGCTCTGGATCCTCGGCATCCTTTCGCTCGTCGGAGGACTGCTCGGGCTTCCCGAGGGATGGATTCGGGCACCATGGACGCTTGGTGAATATCTCCATTCGATCGTGCCGGACATCCGCGGCGCGCATCACTTGATCGAGATTCCCATTGCGACGGAGACGATCATCGCCGCGATCTCCACGCTCATCGCCATCGCCGGCTGGTGGCTGGCGAAGTCGAAGTACGAGGTGCCGCAGCTCGCCACCGATGAAGCGATCGAACGCCGGGTGCCCGG
This sequence comes from Thermoanaerobaculia bacterium, assembly GCA_036001325.1. Lineage (GTDB taxonomy): Bacteria > Acidobacteriota > Thermoanaerobaculia > Gp7-AA8 > Gp7-AA8 > DASVHS01. The sequence continues at coordinate 3,469 of DASYUK010000430.1, read as the reverse complement.
CGTGGCGCACACACTCGAGAACAAGTACTACGTCGATGAGCTCTACGACGCCACCGTCGTGCGGCCGCTCGAAGCAACGTCTCGTTTCTTCTGGCGCGTCGTCGACGCGATCATCGATGGCATCGCCTCGATGCTCGGCTTCATCGTGCGCGGTGTCGGAGATCTGTTGCGTTTCTTCCAGACCGGTAACGTGCGCAATTACGCGCTGATGTTCTTCGTCGCCGTCGTGGTCTTCGTGCTGGTGTTCGCATGATGCCGATCCTCAGCACGACGCTCTGGCTTCCGATGATCGCCGCGGTGATCATCGCGTTCATCCCTCGCAATGCTGCCGGCACGATCAAGGGCCTCGGCCTCCTGGCCTCGATCGCCACGTTCATCGTTTCTCTCGGCATCGTCGCCGGATTCCAGGAAGGCGTGGCTGGTTACCAGCTCGTCGAAGTGAAGCAGTGGATCCCGCAGTGGGGCATCCGCTACGCGCTCGGCGTCGACGGCATCTCGCTGTGGCTCGTCCTGCTCACGACCCTGCTGACGCCTGTCGTGTTTCTCTCCTCCTGGAACGCGATCCACAAACATCCGAAGGAGTACGTGATCTCGTTCCTGATCATGGAAGCGGCGATGATCGGCGTCTTCCTCGCGACCGATCTGATCCTCTTCTACGTCATGTTCGAGCTGACGCTCCTGCCGATGTATCTCGTGATCGGCGTCTGGGGCGGCCCGAATCGCATCTACGCCGCGATCAAGTTCTTTCTCTTCACGATCAGCGGATCGCTGCTGATGCTCTTCGGCATCATCTACATCGGTTTTGCGCACTATCACCTGACCGGAGCACCGAGTTTCGACATCGCCGATTTCTATGCGGTCGCCGTCTCGCCGCGCGCGCAGACACTGCTGTTCTTCGCCTTCTCACTCGCGTTCGCGATCAAGGTGCCGCTGTTTCCGCTGCACACCTGGCTACCCGATGCTCACGTCGAAGCGCCGACCGGCGGCTCGATCATTCTTGCGGGCATCACCCTGAAGATGGGGACCTACGGTTTCCTGCGCTTTGTCCTGCCGTATTTTCCCGAAACGAGCATGCGCTTCGCGCCGCTGCTGATCGCGCTCGCCGTCATCGGCATCATCTACGGCGCGCTCGTGTCGTGGGTGCAGCCCGACATGAAGAAGCTCGTCGCCTATTCATCCGTCTCGCACCTCGGCTTCTGCGTCCTCGGAATCTTCGCGATGAACCAGGCCGCCATCGAAGGCTCGATCCTGCAGATGGTCAATCACGGGATTTCGACGGGTGCGCTCTTCCTTCTCGTCGGTGTCATCTATGAGCGGCGGCACACACGGATGCTCGCCGATTACGGCGGGATCGCGCGCACGATGCCGCTCTACGCGGCGCTGTTCGTCATCGCCGCGCTGTCATCGGTCGGACTGCCGGGTCTCAACGGATTCGTTGGCGAATTCCTGATCCTCTCCGGCTCGTTCCAGTCGAATCCGCGGGCGGCGGTGATCGCGGCGACGGGAGTGATTCTCGCGGCGATCTATCTCTTGTGGCTCGTGCAGCGCGTCTTTTTCGGACCGATCACCGTCGAGGAGAATCGCGCCATTCCCGATATCGCGTGGAACGAGATCGCGGCGATGGTGCCGCTGATCATCTTGATGGTTTGGATCGGGCTCTATCCGAATCCATTCCTCCGCAAGATGGAGCCGTCGGTGAAACAACTGCTGGCGGTGGTGAAGAGTGAAAGTGGGAAGAGTTTGGTAGCAGATCCTTCTCCCTCCGGGAGAAGGTGGCGCGCAGCGCCGGATGAGGGGCTGGCCTCATCCGCTAATGCACGCCCCTCACCCGCCGCGTCGCGGCACCCTCTCCCGGTGGGAGAGGGAGGTGGAAGATGACCCTCCACCCCCTCCTCGAACCGGGCTGGCTGAATGCGATCCTGCCGGAGTTGATCCTCTGCCTCGGCGGGATGTTGCTGATCCTCGTCGACGCGTTCATGCCGCGCGCGAAAGGCATCGTCGCGTGGCTCGGGCTGATCATCCTGATTCTGACGATGTGGTCGGAGACTCTCCTCGTCGGCGGTACCTTCTTCGGCGGGACGTATCAGATTCGAGGCATCACGGTCGTCTTCGATCTCACATTTCTTCTCGCGGCGACGCTGGCCACGCTCTTCGCGCACGACTATCTCGAGCGCGAGGGAATCGAGGGCGGCGAGTTCTACGCACTGCTGATGTGGGGCACGGTCGGCATGATGATGATGGCCAAGGGGCTCGACCTGCTCATCATCATCCTCGGGCTGGAGATCCTCTCGATCTGCATCTTCGTTCTGGTCGGATATCACCGGCGGCTTCCGGTGTCGAACGAAGCGAGTCTGAAGTACTTCCTCATGGGTGCGTTCGCGACCGGATTCATCCTCTACGGCACCGCGCTCTTCTACGGTGCGACGCAGTCGACACACATCTACGCGATGGCCGAATTCTTCGCCACCGCTGACGCGAACAACCCGCTCCTCGCGATCGCGTTCGTCCTCCTGATGTCAGGCTTCGCCTTCAAGCTCGCGCTCGCGCCGTTCCATCCGTGGGCGCCTGATGTTTATCAAGGCGCGCCGACGCCTGTCGCCGGCTGGCTCTCCGTCGCGCCGAAGGCGGCGACGCTCATCGCACTCATACGGATTTTCTGGGCGATGACGCCGATGCTCGAACACAACACCTGGATGAAGATGGTGGCCGCGCTGTCGATTCTCTCGATGATCGTCGGCAACGTCGTCGCCATCGTGCAGCGCGATCTCAAGCGGATGCTCGCCTACTCGGGAATCGCGCATGTCGGCTACATGATGATCGCGATGCTGACCGTGCGCGATGACTCGGTCGCCGCCGTGGCGGTCTACACGATCGTCTATGCGCTCATGAACATCGGCGCGTTCGGCGTCGTCTCGATGCTGGCGAAGAACCAAAACGATCCGCAGACGCTCGATGACATCGCCGGACTCGGATTCCGGCGTCCCTTCTACGGTCTGGCGTTGACGATCTGCATGTTCTCGCTCTCCGGCCTCCCTCCGACCGGCGGCTTCATCTCGAAGTTCTATATTTTCAAGACCGCGATCGAGTCGGGCCACCTCGGCGTCGCCCTCGTCGGCATCATCACCAGCATCTTCTCGGTCTATTACTACCTGCGCGTTGTCTATTACCTTTACATGAAGGAACCGGTGGAGGGTTACACGACGCCTGTCGCAGGCGTATTTGCCACGGGTGCATTGGCGATATCCATGATCGGAATTCTCGTCGTCGGACTGTTTCCAACGCCTCTATTCAACATGGCCGGCAGCGCGGCCCGCGAGCTGTTGCAGCGTTAGGTTGATATGAGCCGCCGGCCGCCATCGGATACGCGCGAGACGATTTCCGAGCTGACTACCGGTCGTCTGTCCGTCTATCTGCGCTGCCTCAACTATCTCGAATCGATGAACCAACGCACCGTGTCATCGCACGAAAT